>NZ_JBAWHJ010000001.1:0-2540 GCF_049593775.1 Dokdonella sp.
GCCATATTCGAAGCCGTGCATGGCTCGGCGCCAGATATTGCCGGAAAGGGTGTGGCCAATCCCTGTGCCCTGCTGCTCGGAGCAGCCCAGATGCTCAGTCACCTTGGGCTGGAGGATCAGGCGCTGAAGGTCCGCACCGCGATTCGCGACACGCTCGAAGCACGCGATTCCCTGACTCCCGATCTCGGCGGCACTGGAAATACGCAAGGGTTCACCGATGCGTTGATCAGGCGGATTCACGCCTGATCGTTTGCCCGGCAGCGATGTGGTCGAGGACCACGATCCTGCCGCGGCCCGGCCGGTAAGCTGCCTGCAATGCAAGATTGACGAAGTTGATCGCGGTTTCCACTGCCGCCTCCAGCGCATCACCGCGTGCGAGGCATGCAGTGATGGCGGAGGCCAGCGTGCATCCCGTGCCATGGCCTTCCGCATTGATCCGCGGATGGCTGAACCAGCGCACGCCATGCTCACTGACCAGTACGTCATGAACCTGTGCTCCGGCCAGGTGCCCGCCTTTCAGCAGGACGGCCGCGGCCCCCAGTCGGTGCAGTTCCCAGGCGGCCTCGAGCAGGCTTTCGCGATTGCGCAGACGCCTGCCCAGCAGTTGTTCGGCTTCCGGAAGGTTGGGGGTAAGCAGGTCGGCCCGAGGCAGCAGGTGCTGGCGAATAGCCGATACCAACTGGCCACGTGCGAGATTGGCGCCGCTGGTGGCGACAAGTACCGGGTCGACGACCAGCGGGATATGCAGCTTCTTGTCGAGCGCGTTCCTGATGCAACGTGCGATTGCGGCGGTTCCCAGCATGCCCGTCTTGATTGCGGAGACGCGGAAGTCGCCCAGCACGGCCTCGATCTGGGTACGCACGGTGCGGGTCGCAATCATCTGCACGTCGGTAACGTGCCGGGTGTTTTGGGCCGTTACCGCCGTAATGGCACTGGTCCCGTGTACGCCCAGGGCGGCAAACGTGCGCAAGTCTGCCTGGATGCCGGCACCGCCGCCGGAATCCGAGCCGGCAATGGTCATTGCGATGGGCGGCGAGGGTTGCTGATCTGACATGGCTTGCCTTGTTGGTTTTGTGCAACACGGAGGCGTCATGCTGGACCCGAAGGGTCGGCCACCGGAGCTCGGAAAATACTTGGTGAACCAAGCCACACGCTGGGAGATTCTCAGGTGTTGCGTACTTGACCCGTTGTTGCTTTTACGCCAATATCCGCCTTGAATTAGAACACACCTCCTTCCCTAACCGCAGCAACAGGGCAATGCAGCGGGCAATAGCAGCAGCAGAAGCAAGATTGATGGGAGTGCTCGGCCTCGTGCTGACACTCCCGCTCTCCTTTTCAGCGAGTGCCGCGACCCCGCCGGGTTTGCAGCAACAGCCTGCCGTGGCCGCAACAAACAGCGAAGCCGTACCGGAACGCTGGCGCAACTATGCCCTGTCGAGTATTACCCCCGGATTCTCCTGGGCTCCCGTTTCCGTCAGCGAAGCGCCACGAGTAACCGACACGACTGGCATCGACGCTTACGTTGCCCTCGCTTTCGGCTCCATTGCCGATCGGCCGATTTCCAGCCTCAACCTGTCGGTCGCGCAGGCAGTGGTCGGCGAGCGCGCACAGGCATTGTCCAGTCAACAGCTTGAAATCGCTGCTGATCTTCCCGGTGTTGGCCTGATGAGAACCGTGGTCGCACCCTCCTGGGTAACGCGTTGGGGCGAGCAGGGGTTGGTCGGCGTTACGGCCGTTCTCGCATACCAGCGCTTCGCAACACTCGGAATGGGCGAGGCCTATCTCAATGAAGGCATGCCGCTCTGGCCGGTGGTTCCAGGCGAGACATCGTACGGTGCGGGTTTGCGCATGGACATTGGCAATTCCCTGGTCGACAAGCTGAGCTGGAGTGCTGCAATTCAGTCGCAAGTCGACATGGATTCGCTGAATTCGCTGCGCGGTGTCTACTCCGATCCGGGGCAGTTCGACATTCCCGCCAGCGCCAGTTTCGGCCTGAGCTATGCGTTGACGCCTGCTCTGAGTTTCGATGTCGGTGCCGAGCGCGTCATGTACAGCCAGGTGACACCGTTTACGAGCCCGGCCTTGCCGAGACATTTCCTGGCCTTGCTTGGTAGTGGCGCAAGCCCCGACTTCGCCTGGGAGAATCTGACCGTCTATTCGGCCGGCTGGACCCTCAGTGATGCTCGCATCGGTATATTCGAACTGCGCTACACGACTCGCCAGCAGCCAGAACCCACTTCAGACCTGCTGCGCACGGCACTGGGTGTCGACACGGCTGATCACACGATCGGATTCGGATATTCCAAGGCCACCGGTCGCAGCTCGATGTTCAGCCTGCAAGCGGTCTACTCGAGCGCTCCGTACTTCCTCGGCGTGCCCAGCTATCGTTCGAGCAATCGATATACCGGTAGCCAGTTCGAGTACGAAGCGGCCTGGACCATGCGGTTCTGATCGACTCGATCCGCAGGGCTTTGTCGGAAACCTGCCTGCTCTCATTTTTAGCCTTCCCGAAGTCCTCCTGACAGGCGCATGCGCGGCTG
>NZ_JBAWHJ010000002.1:0-3148 GCF_049593775.1 Dokdonella sp.
ACCGTGCACGCCGACACCTTGTACAAATGCGAGGGGCCCGGCGGCAGCGTCGCCTATACCAACAAGAAGTCCGCATTCACCAAGTGCGTCGCGATGGGCAGCTATGCATCGGCAAAGCCTGCGCCCAGCAGCACGCAGGCAAAGCGTTCGGTGGAATATCAGGAAAAGCCCGATGTGCGGGCAACCAGTATTGGAGTGACTTCGACGGCGAACCTGCTGGCCGCGCCGCCGATCAAGCCCAGCGAGAACAAAGAGCCCAAGGCGGCAGAGCCGGTAGCCCGGGTCATGACCAGCGCCAACACTTCCAAGCCTGCGCCCAAGATCCTGCGCGGTGCGGTCTATCGGGTCGAGCGCAGCAGCGGAATCACCGAATACACCAATGTGCGGCCGCGAGATGGACGTTTTGCTGTCCTGTTTACCTACATCTCCACCTGCGTCGCCTGCGACGTCAACTCGACGATCAATTTTTCCAGGACCGCGCTCAATCTGGACGCGTTCAAGGACGAAGTGGCGCTGGCCGCTTCAGACTATGGTGTCGATGCGGCCCTGTTGCGTGCCGTCATCCATGCGGAGTCCGCGTTCAACCCGATGGCGATTTCCGCCAAGGGTGCACAGGGGCTCATGCAATTGATGCCGGGTACTGCCAGTGATCTCGGCGTGGTCGATGCCTTTGACGTCGCCGAGAATATTCGTGGCGGAGCCCGCTACCTCGCCATGATGCTGAAGAATTTCAATGGCGACGAACGGCTTGCAACAGCGGCTTACAATGCGGGTCCGGGGGCAGTGCAGAAGTACTCGGACGTGCCGCCGTACGCGGAGACGCAGGTTTATGTCGAACGCGTGGCCATGTTGCGGGATCGCTACAAGAAAGCTCTCTGAATCCCCGGGAGCGGATCAGATGCCCGCCACATAGTTGGCAGGGCGCTGCATCAAGGTCAATTCCACAGAGAAAGGAATGCCGTTGCGCAGTACGTCGAGGCGGACAACCTTGCCGGGGGCCAGGGTGGCTTCATGACTGCGCAGGAAGGCCTGATTGACAATGTCTTCCCCGTCGATGCCCATCAGCAAGTCGCCATTGCGCACACCGGCCTTGTCGGCAGGGCCGCCCGGCAGAACTTCCAGAACGACGACCCCTCGCTGCGGGACCGAGGCTCCCGGGTCGGCCTGGCTGGTCATGGCGGGATCGGCGTACTCGGCACCAATCCAGCCGCGGATAACCACGCCATGGCTGATGATCTGGTCAAGGACGACTTTTGCGGTCGCCACCGGGATGGCGAAACCGATGCCCTCGGCGTTCTGAGCGCCGGCGGAAGCCCGTCCGTCACCACCAGAATTCCGGTAGACAGCCGTGTTGATGCCAACCAGCTCGCCAAGTGAGTTGACCAGGGCGCCGCCGGAATTGCCGAAATTGATCGCGGCATCGGTCTGGATGAATTCTTCGTAGGCCGACAGGCGCAGCTGGCGGCTGGTGGCACTGACGATGCCCATGGTTACGGTCTTGCCGACACCAAACGGGTTGCCGATCGCGAGGACGACATCGCCCACGTTGACATCACCCCGGTCAGCCACCGCGATGGTCGGCAGGTTGTCGGCTTCGATCTTGAGCACGGCAAGGTCGGTGTCGGCGTCAGCGCCTATCAGGCTGGCCTGGGCAACCCGGCCATCGAACAGCATGACCTGAATGTCATCGGCTCCGCTGATGACGTGATTGTTGGTCAGAACGTAGCCATCGGCGCTGAATATGACGCCCGACCCGAGGCTCTGCTCCTGCTTCTTGTAGGACGGGCCAGCGGCGATGGCACCGAACAGGCGTTTGGTGACTGGGTCGGGGACAATCCGATACTGGCGCACGGTCGTCATCTTGTTTGCGTAGATGTTGACCACAGCGGGTGCGGCCCGCGTGACTGCATCGGCGTAGGACGCGGGGCCGCCAGCATGCGGTCCCGATGTCGGCAGTCCGCCGCCAGTGCGGGCAACGGGCGATCCGCGCAGATGATCGACAAGGCCGGGTGCGAACAGGGTCAATACAAACGCAATGGCAAGGCCGAGCACGGCAAAACGCAGGATGAAGGACAGGGTGCGGGCAGTGGCGCGTTGCATGGTCATGGTGCCTGGTAGGCGTCGATTTGGGGAGTGATCGTGGTCGGATGGGGCGATAGACACGCTTTCCGAACGTACATGGAAGCACTTTCAGTGCCGGCCGGGCAATCACGCCAATGCCGTTGCCCCGCCAAATACGGCCCACAGCCGTGTTTGGCGGGCGCACAGGCCAATGGACATCATGTCGCGCAGCCTTTTGATTGTGCGCTTCGGAGTGCTTCGTTAAACTAGCGCGATTGTGCGGCACCCCCGCTTCAAATTCTGTTTCTTTTCTGTTTTTCTGCAAGCACCTCGTGGAGTGCCGGATGGCAAATGACGGCGTCGACATGGGCCGCCGCAGATTCCTGACCGCAACGACAGCCGTCGTTGGTGGTGTAGGAGTTGCGGTTGCGGCCATACCTTTCATCAAGTCCTGGCAGCCCAGTGCTCGGGCGAAGACTGCTGGCGCGCCTGTCGAGGCTGACATCAGCAAGCTCGAAGTCGGCCAGATGGTCATGTACGAATGGCGCGGACAGCCGATCTGGATCATCCGGCGAACCCCGGAACAGCTCGCGGTGCTGCCGTCGCTGGATCCGATGCTCAAGGATCCCAAGTCCGAGAACGGCGACCAGCAGCCACAGTTTGCTCAGAACGAACATCGTTCGCTCAAGCCGGAAACGCTGGTGCTCGTCGGTTTGTGCACGCATCTTGGCTGCGCACCGAAGCTGTATCCCGAACTGAAGCCCGAGCCCTTCGATGCGGACTGGAAGGGCGGATTCTTCTGCCCCTGCCACAAGTCGCGTTTCGACATGGCCGGACGCGTCTACGACGGTGTCCCTGCGCCGACCAATCTGGTCGTTCCGCCGTACTACTACGCGGATGACAATCACATCATTATCGGCATCAGCGAGGGGGCAGTCTAATGGCCAATCGACTGACCCAGGCAGTGTCCGGCGTGCAGGACTGGTTCAACGACCGTGCACCGTCGTTCTTGCCGTTCTACCGCAAGCACATGACGGAGTACTACGCTCCGAAGAACTTCAATATCTGGTACATATTCGGTGTGCTG
>NZ_JBAWHJ010000003.1:0-16925 GCF_049593775.1 Dokdonella sp.
TGAGTCGCCTATACTTCGACCCATTCGGCATCACCTCCAGGTACAGACCACCTCCGCCAGAGAGCCTGAAGGACTTCAGACGCGGAGATTCCTTCTTGATCTTGAGTTCGGTCAGCGTCGTGATTGACATCTGGGGGCATCTCATCTGGAGGCGCCCCATTCTGGGGGCATCGATCCGTATTGTGCCCCCACATCACTCAGGCTTCAACGAAATCGAATGAGATCGCCTGAAACAAAAAACCCAGCATTTAGCTGGGTTTCGTGTGGTTTTCGGGAAGCTCTGGGACCGCCTGAAACCCGCTACTGGTGCCGGCACCCGGATTCGAACTGGGGACCTACCGCTTACAAGGCGGTTGCTCTACCAACTGAGCTATGCCGGCGTTGGGGGTGCGCATTCTAGTGGACTACCCGGCAAATACCAATGGAGGGGCGCGGAAACGCCAGAAAGCTCGCCATGACTCATCAGAAACAATCGATGGCACGCTCTTCAAGACCGGTCGCATTGACCGCAAGCACGCGCCAATTGACCGGCTTTTCGGCGGATCGGGCGAAGTCGATCCAGTAGACGGGTAGCTCCTCGGTGCGCTGGATAAGCTGTGGCGCGAAGCCCATCGCCGCGATTTCCGCCTTTCTGCGCTCAGCATTGGCCTGTTCGCGAAACAAGCCGAGCGAGATCGTATTGAGTTGTTCGCCAGCAGTGACGACGTAGTAGTCACGCACACCCCTGGATGAAAGCGTCCTGGCCACGCCAAGCGCTTCCTCCCGCGATTTCATCGCCTCGAGGAAGACCCAGTATCCGCGCGACTGTGTGGCACGTTCGTCACGATACTGGATGCGTTTGACCAGTGGAGTCATGGCCCCAAGCGTGGCACGCATGTCCGACTGGGTCTGGAAGGGGCCGATCGAGAGACAAACGTCGCTACCGCTGGCCGGGTCCGGATCGACGTCCGGCGCCGACGCCGACGCCGGAAGCTGATCGGGCCCTGCATCCCGCTCCGAAAGAAGCACCAGTGCAGGGACTCCAGGATCAGTCGGCGCGACCGGAACGGCGACTGGCTGCGGGGCGAACGCAATCCAGCAGGCTCCGCCGATATTCAGCGCAAGCAGGAGTAGGAGCAGAACTCTGGGAAACATCCGATCTCGATGGGAGTAGCGCAAACGCTGGCAAGAGACGCAATTCTAGCCCGAAGCCGACCGATGTAACGCCGGCCTGGTCGTTCGCAGGCTTGATCGGCAAGCCGGCACGTACTTCAGGGTGCCGGTCTGCCGGTTGGGCCGGCGGGTTTATCACGCCCCATCGGATGCTGCGATTTCCGTGGAAGCCTGCGTGCAGAGGGCGTATTACCGCACACCGTCCTGCTCGGCCCACAGTGCGAGGCCGCGCATGACCAGGTCACGACCGCGCTCAATTTCGGGCATCAGTGGCAACCATTCATCGAGACCTCCTCCGTCTCCGACGATAGCCACGTGGACCCCGAGCTGACTGGAAACCGTGTTTCGAAAACGTTCGACCAGCGCCACCGCGGCAAGCTGGCAACCCGACCATGCCGCGTCATCGGTATTTGCGGCGATCTCCACGAGTCTGCCCTGACCTTCCCCGACCTGGGCCGTGCCGCGCCCGAGCGATTGGCGCATGAGCATGGGCGAAGGCGCGATCAGCCCGCCGAGATGGGTGCCGTCGGCGGCAATGGCGTCCAGGGTCAGCGCGGTTCCGCAACTGACCAGAATCTGCGCCCTGGGATTCTCCGCGTGCAGCGCAGCCAGTGCGAGGAAGCGATCGACGCCGAGCCTGGCAGGGTCTTCGCGATAGGCATTCCTGACACCCAGTGCTGCAGCCGGACTGCGCACGAACCTGGCCTCCTCATGGAAGTGATTCTCCACCAGCTCGCCCAGCTCTCGCTCCCGATCGCGCGTGACCACGCTCGCGACAAAGATTCCTCGCGGGCGTTGCAGGGCACTCCAGTTGGCGCTCAGTGCCGCTTCCAGCGAGGTATCGGCGTGCGCGAAAACACCGCCAAGGGAGTGTCGCCCGTTGGTCCAAAGTGCCCACTTCAAACGCGTATTACCGAAATCGATCAATAAATTCATGCGTCGGCTTCCGATCGCATGCGAACGCTTACCTCACCGCTGTCCACAACCATTTCCCCGTTCTTCGTGTTGACAAGCAGGGCCCCGGAAGCATCAACCCCGGTAGCCACGCCATCCTGGAATCCCCTGGCGGTCGATACTCGCACCGGACGGCCGCCCAACACATCGTACTGCGCATACTCGCTCGCGAACGAGGCAAATGTCGTATCGCGGAATTGATCCACTGCTTCCTGCAGGCGGAAAAGCAGGCGGGCAGCGAGTTTGTTGCGGTCGGGAAGCGAAACCCCGGGAATCGACGCCAGATCAATCCAGGCCTGGTCGATGAGGCCATCTGCTGATTTTCCCAGCCGCAAGTTCATGCCAACGCCGACAATGGCGCGGCAGGGTCCGAGCGCATCACCGAGCAATTCGACCAGGATGCCGGCGAGTTTTCGGCCTTGAACCTGAACGTCATTCGGCCATTTCAGCCCGGCATCCGAATAGCCGAGATCCCGCAACGCCCGTACGACGCCGATCCCGATCACAAGACTGAGGCCGGCCAGCGTCGACATGCTTCTCTCGAACGTCCATGCGATCGAGAATGCGAGCCCGCCACCCAACGTCGTGTGCCAGGTCCGGCCTCGCCGGCCACGTCCGTAAGTCTGTATCTCCGCAAAGCATGCCGTGGGCTTTCCGGAATCAACAAGGCTGCGACGAGCCAGTTCGCTGCTGGTCGAATCGACTTGCCAGCAGACGTCGATGTCCGGAATGCGTTCTGCCGATGCGACTGGCAACGCGGCTGCCATCAGGCGAGCGTCGAGCAACTCGACCGCAGACAACAGCACGTAGCCTTTGCCAGCCAGAACGCCAATTGGAGCACCGTGCGACCGGAGGATCTCGATCTGCTTCCAGATGGCCGCACGTGTCACCCCGAACCGCTTCGCGAGCACACTGCCCGAGACTGCGACGTGCTCATCCAGCATGAGCAGAAGTTGCCTGCCTTCGATACTCATCCGGGTTCTCGACGCTGGCCCAACCTGGGCTCTTCGTTGCGCAGGAGACGAAGCAGGTTGCTGCGATGAGTAAACACCAGCAGCACAGCGACGCCAATGGAAAAAAGAAGCATCACAGAGCCTTGCTGGCGCCCGAGTAGATTCGCCGCAACAACGACGCAGGGAAACGACAGTGCAGCGGCGACAGTTGCAAGCCCCACATAACGGGTGGCAGCAACTACGCTGATCCAGACGACGAACATCAGCCCGGCGAACAAGGGGGCCATGACCAATATCGCTCCGATAGCGGTACCTGCGCCCTTGCCTCCCCGAAAACCGAAAAATATGGGCCAGCAATGGCCGAGTACAGCGGCAAATCCACACATCGCAGGCACGGCCAGATCATTGATCGAAAGCACATCGTGCCCAGGCAGCCAGTAGGCGAGCAGAACGGCCAGCGCTCCCTTTCCAACATCGATGACCACCACGGACAAGGCGAATTTCCAGCCCGCCACGCGCAGCGCATTCGTGCCACCGGCATTGCCGCTTCCATGCTTGCGGATATCCAGGCCGCGCAGCCGACCTACCAGAAGGCTCCCCGACAGCGAGCCCAACAGATAGGCGAGCACAATCTTGGCGACGAGTATCGCGATGTCCAGCCCCCCGGAAATGGTGACGGCCGTCAGGCCCGTCGGTTGCACCAGCATGTTCTCATCTTCGCAGAAACCGCAGCATTCCTAGCCGGGATTTTGCTGCAATGGCAGGATCTACTGGAAGTGCGCGCCCGGCATCAATGACAAGGCGATGGCGCCGGGGCCTGCATGTGCGCCAATCGCGCTACCCGCATCCAGGAGCGGCGGGCAATCGACTCCCGGCAGTTGTTCGAGCAGGGCATCGCGCACGCGTCCGCCCTGCGCGGGATCATCGCAATGCATGACCAGGGCACGCCAATGGCGACCGCGATCAATGCGGCGCAGAACCTTGCCAACGAATCGTGCGGCAAGGTCATCGCCTTTCAAGGTCACGCCAACAACATGCAGCAGTCCGTCGCCACCACCGATACGCACGATCGGAACAAGACCGAACCAGCGCGTGATGGGCAGGGCCCATGCCGGAACGCGACCGCCCCGCACCGCCGAGCTCAAGTCGGGCAGGAATGCATGTGTCGAAACCTGTTCGCGTAGCTGCTCGACTTCGCGCGCGATGACCGCGACGTCTGCACCCGCCTGAGCGCGCTCGGCCGCATGCATGGCGAGCAGACCCAGCCCACCCGACACATTGGCGGAATCGACAATTCGAATGTGCGAGCCGTATCCGGCAGCGGCAGATTCACCAGCCTGCAAAGTCCCGGAAAGTGCGCGCGATACGCCGATATAGAGGACTTCCTCGTGATGACTCAGCAGGAATCCGAACAGCTTGCGGAAATCCCCTGCAGGCGGCTGGGATGTCCGCACGACCTGCTCGCTGGTTCGCAGCAATTCATAAAACTCCGCGGCAGACAGCGAAACCTTGTCGAGAAATTCTTCGGCGCCGACGTTGAGCCGCACGGGCACAACCTGCAAGGGCAGCGATTCCAGGCTCTCCGCCGGAAGGTCTGCCGCAGAATCAATGACGACCACCAGCTTGCCCAGTGCATGGGCGGTTCGCTGCTGCGCATGCATGTCATCGGCTTTGCGTGCACGCACTTCGCCAAAATTCGAGAGCACTTCGAACAATTGGCCAGGCTCGTCCACGTGCATGTGGATCCGGAGCTTCTCGCGAGTCCCGGCCATGACCAGGCTCGAACCACCGAGCTCGTCCAGCGCCGCGCGCACCTCGACCCGGTCGATGGCGGGCGCCGACAACACGCATTCGGTACACCATCGCTCGGGCGACTCCGCGTGCGCATCAGTGGCGACGACAACACCCGCCTCGCCCGAACCCGGTCGCTCGGCATCCGAGTCGGCGGAACTTCCATGTTCGATGAATTCGTTGATGCCTTCCAGCAAGTGCAGGAAACCCTGTGCTCCGGCGTCGACTACGCCAGCCTTTTTCAGGACGGCAAGCTGATTGGGCGTGTTGGCCAGCGCCAGTCGACTGGCGGCGAGCGCTTGTGAAAAAGCCTGCCGAAGGTCCTCGACACCCTGGTCGCATGCCTGGCGCAGCGAGCTGGAAAATGCGGATATGACCGACAGCATCGTTCCCTCACGCGGCTCGGCGATGGCCTGGCGAGCCTGATCGGAACTGAATGCCGCTGCGCTGGCCAACTGGGACAGGGCGAGACGCCTGTGTCCAGCGAGTGATTCGCCCAGGCCCTGGAGAAACTGGGCGAGGATCGCGCCGGAATTGCCCCTGGCAGCATCGATCGCCTCATTGGCCATGCGCTCGAAGATGGCGCCAGCGCTGGTTTCCGGCATCTCGCGCAGGGCGTCACGTACGCTGCTGAGGGTGAAACCGAGATTGCTGCCGGTATCGCCATCCGGAACCGGGAACACATTGATCCTGTTGAGCAAATCTCGCTCGGCGATAACCTTGCCCATACCTGCGATCAGGGCTCGCTTGATCGCGCGCCCACCGGTATCCCCATGGATTTTCGACATGCTGTGCTGAGCGCTGAAAATGGCTGGACGCTGGAGTCTAGCGAGGCAAGCCATGGCAGGTCGCGCTGCGCTGCAGCGCAGCCGCAGCTCCGTCTTCAATCGTGCCGATAACCGAGGAACCCGGCCGCTCCCGGATGTCCGGATCAATCGATTCGGCCATTCGGCCCTGACTGACCAATATCGGACAGCCGACTGTCCGCGACTGTCCGCTGCTGTCCACTGGACAGACGGGCGCACCCAGCAACTCGCCCAAGTTGTTGATAATACTTTGCTTTGCCTGTTGGCATGATTACTGCTGCCATTTCCACGCATCTACATGCATGAACCTTCCGGCGGCTTGCCGGCAAACGCGGCTGCTGGCCTGAAGCTCAGGATCATGGGAGTATCCCGGATCCCAGCGTAGCAGCAGTCCCGTGCAGCGATCCGGAGACTTGTCATGAAAACGCGCGTATTCATATTTTTCCTTGCCACCATGTGCTTCGCATTGACAGCGCAAGCCATGGAGATCTCGATGGATTCCGGCGGAATCCCGTCCGGCTCCAGTGCGAGCGGCGATTGCGCCACGGCGCAATCCCTTAATCTCGACGAGAGCGACGTGGCGGCCGCCAACCGCGAAGCCCGCCATGCCTCGGCTGGCGCAAACAGCAGCCGCATGCATGTTTCAGACGAAGCCGAGGGTGAATCGGGCGCGGAAACCCGTACCGGCAGCAGCGCAGCGGGCAAATCGCTTGCCGTGCCGGTGAAATCGCGCAGCACGCGCTGGCAATCACTGGTCCCCGGAGCGATCAAATAGATTGTGCGCGCCCCACCCGGCCACAGCCGCCGTGGAAGCAATCAGTATCGCCAAAGAGAAGGCAGATCACCCGGATCTGCCTTTTTCAATTCAGTCACCAGCGAAATGCAGACAAATGACCGTGGGCGCCAACCTTGTGCGACCCCCGCTGGAGTTCTGAATGCGCACGCCCCCAGGCAAGTCAGGGTCGTCCAGACCCCGTGGCCCGTGCCGCCTCGGTGTTGCAGATACGGGTCCAGCCCACTAGCCTAGCGGATTGTTGTTCTGGTTAGCTGCCAATGCTGGATTCACTTGTTTCGTTTTCCTCGCTGATTCACCACCACCGCCGCACGTTCCGCCAGATCCTCGTTGCCGCTCTGCTTTGCCCCTTGCAGGCCCTTGCCTGCAGCGGGAGCCTGCATATCGAGCTCGAGAATACCGGCGTCTATGCGCTCGACTACGCAGCCATCGTGGCTGCCCAACCCGAGCTTGCCGATTGTGGCAGCGATCGCCTGGTCCTTAGCACGGGAGGCAAGACCGTCCCGATGCGTGTCGTGGACGAAGATGGACAATTTGGCGATGGTGATCGCATCGAGTGGATTGGCCAGCAATTGCATGGCCCTTCAAGCTGGTTCAACAACTACAGCATCAACAACGTTTATGTGCTTTCTGCAGCAGATGGCAGCCATTTGCGCACGCGTGACCTTGAGGCCGATGGCAATGGGGCAGCGCTACTAGACCGCACCCTGCACTTCGAGCAGGAAAACCTCATGATCCGGCTCGATCCGACGCAGCACAAACCGGGCGAGGAGCCGGATGTGTGGCAGTGGATCAAGTTGACGCATGCGGACCCGGAACCATTCAGTACCGAGTTCGACCTGCCTGACCTCGCCAGGACGCGCCCTGACAACGCCCGGCTTCGCCTGAATTTCCGCGGCATATCAAGTGTATTCATTCCGTACAGGGTCAGAGAGGAGACGTCAGTCGACGAACATGTCCTCGACGTGCGGGTGAACGGGCGACTGCTCGAGCAACTCGTATGGAATGGCCGCGACGAGCTTGTGCAGGAAATCTCGATTCCCGCCGAGCATCTGCGGCAAGCCGGCAACCAGCTGACGCTTTCGGTTCCAAAACGTACGCTGCCCTGGAAGGAAGAGCAGAACATCGTCGATGTCATCATGTTCAACTGGATGGAAGTCAGCTATCCACTGGAAGGCGTCATCAATGCGGATGCGCCTCCACTGCAAACGGCACAGGCATCGAATCTGCCGATCGAACTGCGCTGGCGCGGGGATGGTCCGGCACCGACACTGCTCGGCGATGATGGCAGTCGCCGGCTGCCATCCAAACTCGGCAATGGACGCTACCGTTATGCATCAGCGCAACCGGATGTCAGTCTGTTTCCCGAAGCAGGATTCCTCTCGCCAAAGACGCTTCGTGGAATGGGTGCAGGCTCGCTGCGTACGCCGGGCACGGGTTACGACTACCTGATTGTCAGCCACGCCAGCCTCGTCGATTCGATCCGGCCACTGGCGGCCTACCACGAGAAGCAGGGTCTCAAGGTAGCGGTGCTCGACGTTGCCAGCGTCTATGACGAGTTCAACCACGGCATCGTGCATCCGCAGGCGATTCGCAACCTCGTTGATCACGCCTGGCACGAATGGCCCGAACCCCGTCCCCGTTTTCTTTTGCTGGTCGGCGATGCAAGTTTCGATATCCGCCACGATGTCTACAACGACCTGGCCTACGCCAAGTTCGCCAGCAGCCCCCAGGAAATGCTTCCGGGGCAGTTTTCCGGCATTCCGGCGACTCAATATGAGTCGACCGACAAACTGCTCGCCAGTCGCAACCTGATTCCGACCTGGCAATACCCCTCAGCCGAAGGCCAGTCCGCCAGCGACAACTGGTTCGGCGCGGTCGATGGCGATGACTACCATCCCGTGGTTGCCGTCGGCCGTTTCCCGGTGGTGGAACCCGCCGAGGTCACCGCCATCGTCGACAAGACACTCGACTACGTGACCAGGCCGCAGCCTGGAAGCTGGCGTCGCGACGTGATGTTCATCACCGACGAATCGAACTACTTCAAGAAGGCTTCGGACGAAATTGCTGCGAGCATCGGGCAGAAGGGATTTCTTGCCGACAAGATCTACGCCAGCACTGACGAAAAGGACAACGTGAACCACCAGAGTGCGATCAAGGACGGCTTGAATTCGGGCCAGTTGCTGGTGCACTTCATTGGTCATGGCGGTCGTTATATCTGGCGCACCGGGCCACCCGACCTGCGCAAGAACCATGACTTGTTCACCCTCGACGATGTCAGTGAGCTCAACAACGGCGAGCGGCTTCCGATGATCCTGTCGATGACCTGCTACTCCGCACCATTCGACAATCCGACCGAAGATTCGATTGGCGAACGCTTTCTGCGCGAGCCCGGCAAGGGTGCAGTCGCGGTGTTCGCGGCCTCATGGCGCAACGCACCGTCCACGGCGTTCAGCAAGAGCCTGGTAAAGGAGTTGCTGGTGCCTGGCGCGACGATCGGCGAAGCCATCGTGCGCGCCAAGAAAAGCATCACTGACCGCACCCTGGTGGAAATGTACAACCTGCTCGGCGATCCGGCGGTCATACTCGAACGACCACGCGCCGGAGCGCGCGTACAGCTGGAAGGCGGCCGCTGGAATCCGTCCGTGACTGTCGCATTGGCCGGCAAGGAATTCCACGGGCGGGTCGGCGTCGATTGGATCGATGCCGACAACCAGATCCTGGCAACCCACAACTATCACGTGGATACCAATGTATTCACGCTGCCCGTGCCGAAGTTCGAAGGCGGCAAGATCGCACGCGCTGTCGGCGTCTATGCAAGCGGCGACAACGGCGGCCTGGATGAGCTTGCCGGATTCAGGCTGGACTTTGCCCGGCACCACAGGCGCACGGGCTTCCAGTTGGACAAATGGTTGAATCCCGAAAAGCCACGCGCCACCGACACGGTGTTCTACAGCGGCCTGGACGAGGAACCCAACTACGACGACGATCCCGTCAGCGAAGACTGAGCCGATGCCGCGACTATCCGCGCTGATTGAGCTTGCGCGTCCCGCGCAATGGATCAAGAACGGATTCGTCCTGCTGCCTCTGTTTTTCGGGCACGCCATGTTCGATGCCAGCGCGCTGCAAGGTGCCGTGCTGGCTACCGCCGCGTTCTGTCTCGTGGCTTCCGCAGTCTACGCTTTCAATGATGCGCGCGACGCGGAACGTGATCGACGACATCCTGACAAATGCCAGCGACCCGTGGCGCGAGGCGCAGTATCGGTTGCTGCAGCCTATGGGCTGACCGCCGGGCTTGCGGGTGCCGGACTCGCGCTCGCGGCATGCACCGGCATCGAAGTCGCTGCAGTGATCGGCGCCTACTTCCTCATGCAACTGGCCTATTCGCTGGGCCTCAAGCGCGTCGCCTGGCTCGATGTCGGCATCGTCGCGACTGGCTTCGCCTTGC
Source organism: Dokdonella sp. (assembly GCF_049593775.1). Taxonomy (GTDB): domain Bacteria; phylum Pseudomonadota; class Gammaproteobacteria; order Xanthomonadales; family Rhodanobacteraceae; genus Dokdonella. The sequence goes on from NZ_JBAWHJ010000003.1 coordinate 9,898, forward strand.
GCATTCTTGCCGGCGGCCTGGCTGCGAGCGTTCCGCTGACACCCTGGATACTCGCCATGGGATTCCTGCTCGCCTTCATGCTCGCGCTCGGCAAGCGGCATGGCGACCTGACCCACGTCAGCGATGCCGCCAGCCGCGCCACCACGGCATACGATCTTGGAAGCATCGAGCGTGTCCTCGCCGGACTCGGCGGCGCCGTGATTTCAGCCTACGTGCTTTACACGTTCTCGCCCGATGTCCTCGCCCGGCACGGACATCACGCCCTGTTCTATTCGACGCCCTGGGTTGTCCTGGGCGTGTTGCGCTACCTGTTCCTGGTATTCAAGCGCGGATCCGGCGGCGATCCCAGCCGGTTGGCCGTTCGAGACCCTGTCCTGCTCGTCGCAACGATTGGCTGGCTGACAACGCTTACCCTGATTCTTTACCGCTGACTGCCATCGTCGGCCCAATGCGGCGACAATGGCTTCGAATTCGCACCCAAGGGAGTCGTAGCCCGGACTACTCATGAATTACGCGCACGCTCACTCGTTCCTTGAATCCACGCAGCTATTCGCTCAATCAGTGATGGAGCCCGCTATCATCTCGATCGCGAAGAACCACGTGAGTCCAATGTACAGCGCGATCTTCGCGCGTATTCATGAATAGGCCAGGCTAGTGCCGGCATTCGCCTACCAAGCACTCGACAGCAACGGCAAGACGCTGCGAGGCGTGATCCAGGGTGATGCCCCGCGTTCGGTGCGCGCGCTGTTGCGCGAGCGGGGCCTGAACCCGATGGTGGTCGAAGAGGTCGCCGAAGGCGCGAAAGGCGGCTCGCTGTTTTCGCGGCGGACCTTGTCAGGCAGCCAGTTGGCCACGCTGACGCGGCAGCTTTCGACCCTGATTGGCGCCGACCTGCCGATCGACGAAGCACTTGCGGCCCTGTCCGAGCAGGATGACAACGAACGCCAGCGGGAACTCACCGTCGCCTTGCGTTCGCGAGTCATGGAAGGTGCCAGCCTGGCCCAGGCCATGGCTGATTTTCCCGACAGCTTCCCGGAAATATTCCGCGCCACGGTCGCTGCCGGCGAGCAATCGGGCCATCTGGATACCGTTCTGGAAAAACTGGCCGACTACGCAGAATCCAGGGATGCGCTCCGGCAGACTTTGTTGGCCGCACTGACCTACCCGTTGCTGCTCTCGGTCGTGGCAATAGCCGTCGTGGCGGGATTGCTGACCTGGGTAGTGCCGCAGATCATCGGCGTGTTCCAGAACATGCAGCAGACATTGCCGCTGGCCACTCGAATTCTCATGGGCCTGTCGGACTTCCTGCGCAACTGGGCGTGGCTTTTGATCGGTCTGATCATACTTGGCGTGATCGGAGTTCGACTCGCCTTGCGCCAGGAGAAGATCCGCTACCGCTGGCATCTGTTGCTGCTCAAGCTGCCCCTGTTCGGAAAGCTCACGCGCGCCGCAAACACCGCACGCGCGGCGCGCACGCTGGCCCTGCTGGCCGGTGCGGCAGTGCCCCTGCTCGATGCCCTGGCAATCGCGGCGCAGGTCGTGCCGAACCTCCCCATGCGCGAATCGCTGCGTCAGGCGGCGTTCAAGGTCAGGGAAGGTAGCGGCTTTGCCCGTGCGCTGGCCGAAAGCCGTCAGTTCCCGCCAATCGCCCTGCGCCTGATCGCCAGTGGCGAACGCTCCGGCGAATTGCCGCGCATGCTCGGCGAAGCAGCAGCGCAACAACAGCGCGAACTCGATCGCTGGCTGGGCGTGCTCTCGGCAACGCTGGGACCAGCCGTCATACTTCTGGTTGGAGCGATGGTACTTTTCATCGTACTCGCCATCCTGATGCCGATTTTCGACCTCAATCAGATGGTCAAGTAGCCGGGAACGGGGAATAGAGAATGGGGAATGGCAAAAGCAATCGGCGACGCACTGGCTCCTGGCTTCTACAATTCCCTATTCCCCATTCCCCATTTCCGTCCACCCAATGATTCTCTTCGACAACGTCAGCAAACGATACGCCGGTGGACACGAAGCGCTGAACGGCCTCAGTTTCGAAGTGGCCGACGGCGAGATGGTATTCGTGACCGGACATTCGGGTGCGGGCAAGACCACCCTGCTCAAGCTGCTTGGCCTGATCGAAAGGCCGACGCGCGGAGAAATCGTGGTCAACGGAGCACCGTTGGCTCGCGTGCGGCAGCGCTCGATCCCACAGGTACGGCGTGGCATCGGCATGGTGTTCCAGAATCATCGGCTGCTCATGGACCGCAGTGTCTTCGACAATGTCGCCGTGCCATTGAGCATCGCCGGTGCGGGTCGCGACGAAACCGCCAGACGAGTGCGTGCAGCGCTCGACAAGGTGGGCTTGCTGGACAAGGAGCGCGCGGCACCGGCGACCCTGTCCACCGGCGAGCAACAACGAGTGGGCATTGCCCGCGCCCTGGTCGGCAAGCCGCCATTGATCATCGCCGACGAGCCCACTGGCAATCTCGACCCACAACTTTCTGTGGAAATCATGAACCTGTTCGCCGAGTTCCAGCAGGTTGGCACGACGGTGCTGATCGCAAGCCATGACCTGCACCTGATCCGCCATATGGGCAAACGGGTGCTGGTACTGGATCATGGTCAGCTGATCGACGATTTCCGACCGACGGCGGGATGATGAGCAAGGTACGCACCAGCGGGAATCGTCTGCGCGAGGCACCAGCCGCCAATCAGACGCTGCCGCGCGAACGTCGATCCATCAGCTCGCGCTGGCGAACCTGGACCGAACAGCACCGCCAGGGGTTCCGTTCGAGTCTGGGCCGCCTGCGAGCGCGCCCCTGGGCAACGGCGCTGACAGGCCTGGTCATGGGCGTCGCACTATCCCTTCCCTTGTTGCTGCACGTGCTGCTCGACAACGCGCGAGACCTGTCTGGCGGGCTACGCGAAGCACGCGAATTCACGGTGTTCCTGGATCCCGCCGAAACCATCGACTCGGCACGCAAGATGGCCGAAGAACTGGGGCTGCGTGAAGATGTGCTTGCCGTGGTCAATCGCAGCCCCGATCAGGGACTATCCGAGTTTCGACAGCTGTCCGGATTTGCCGAGGCGCTCGATGTGCTGCAGGAAAATCCGCTGCCAAGCGTGCTTGTCATCACGCCTCGACAGGCGGATGCCCTTGCCGACCCGCCCTTGCTTGCCGAATTGAAAGCCGACCCGCGCGTCGATATGGTGCAGTACGATGCTGCCTGGAGACAAAGGCTGACGGCCATTCTCGAATTTGGCGAACGCGTAATGCTGTCGCTGATGGTATTGCTGGGTCTGGCGACCTTGCTTGTGGTCGGGAATACCGTACGCATGGATATCCAGGCGCGTGCCGAGGAAATCGCAGTCATCCAGCTGATGGGGGCCAGTGATGGATACATTCGAAGGCCATTCCTCTATGCCGGGTTATGGTATGGCGTGCTTGGCGGTGTACTTGCAGTGATCGCCGTTGCTATGGTCGAACTTGCGGTACGCGGACCCTTGCTGGACCTGCTGGCCAGCTACGGCAACCGTTTCGACCTGCACGGGTTTGCCTGGATACAGGCCCTCGTGGTCATTGGTGCCAGCGCCCTGCTGGGTTGGGCAGGCGCATGGATTGTCTGTACTCGCTACCTGGTTGCCGGGCGTCCCAAATCGTGAACATGAAAACCACACTGACCCGCCATCTTTCATCCGATGAACCACGCGTGCTGGTGGTGGATGGCTCGCGGGTAGTGCGACGCCTGATTGAACAGATGCTCAAAAGCAATCTGCCGGGCGTCACCGTACTGGCCTGCGAAAGTGGCGCCGAGGCGCTCGCCCAGCTGAGTGACGGCGTCGTCGATTTCGTCACCACCGCATTACGCCTGCCCGACATGGATGGCCTCGAACTGGCCCGCCAGATTCGACAGAATTCGCCGCAAGCCTACATGCCCATCGTCGTTGTTTCCGGAGACGTGCAAGAGCGCCTGATCGAGCGTTCCCTGAGCGAAGATGTGACCGACTATTTCGACAAGGCGCTCGGATTCCAGGCTCTTGCCGAATTCATCCGCGGCTATGTCCGCCCGACTGAATCCACCGCGGGCGAAGTCCTTTACGTCGAGGACAGTCGCGTTGTCGCACTGGCGACGCGGCGCATGCTGGAGAAGCACGGCCTCACGGTGCTTCATGTCATCGCAGTGGAAGATGCCCTGGCCATGCTCGAAACGGCCCAGTCGATGGACCGCATCGGCGCCGATATCGTACTCACCGACGTCAACCTCAAGGGTGAGCTGACTGGCGGCGACCTGCTCGAGCGGATTCGTCATCAGCTCGGCTATGGGAAGGGCCACCTTCCCGTGATCGTCATGACCGGCGACGACAATCCCGAAAACCAGGCTGCCCTGCTTCGGGCCGGCGCGAACGACCTCGTCGAAAAGCCGATCGAAGAACGCCTGCTGGTGACCAAGCTGCTATTCCAGCTGCGCGTGGGCCGCAGTTTGCGCGCCCGGGTCAGCAATGCCAGCACATGAGCGAAGATCGCATCATCCTTGAGCCATCCTGGAAGCAGCGCGTGGGTGCGGCACTTGAAGACCCGCGCATGCAGGCCCTGGCGTCCTTCCTGCGCGCTGAAAAGGCGGCGGGCAAGACCATCTACCCGCGCGGATCGCAAATATTCGCAGCGCTGGACTCCACGCCATTCGAGGCCGTCAAGGTCGTCATTCTTGGACAGGATCCCTACCACGGGCCGGGCCAGGCACATGGGTTGAGCTTTTCCGTCCCCGAGGGTGTCGCCGTGCCACCCTCGCTGCAGAACATGTACAAGGAAATCGCGCGCGACCTGAGCTTGCCGCGGCCGCAAGGCGGCTGCCTGTCGTCATGGGCCGAACAAGGGGTTCTGCTCCTCAACGCGGTGCTGACCGTTGAGCACGGCAAGGCCGGTTCACACCAGGGCAAAGGCTGGGAAGAATTCACCGACGCCTGTATCGGCGCGCTGGCCGAAGAGCGCGAAGGCGTGGTTTTCCTGCTCTGGGGCAGCTACGCCCAGGCCAAGGGGCGACTGATCGACAGCCGCCGCCATCTCGTCCTAAAGGCCCCGCACCCCTCGCCGCTGTCGGCGCATCGCGGCTTTTTCGGCTGCGGACACTTCTCGCTGGCCAACCGCTACCTGAAGCAGAACGGGCAAACTGCCATTGAATGGGCCCCAGCGGCCGACTGAAAGCCGTGGTTCGCGCCTCGGGCGGTCATTTGATTGTTCACGCCTGATTGCTGGTCTGCTCACCGCGTGTTAACCCGATCTACGCTACTATACCGCTCAGTTCAGTTATTTCCGCATTCCCGCCATGAGGGCGGGAACTCCAAGCGGTCTTTAGCACTCTATGTATGCGAGTGCTAAAATCAGCGCACGAAAGAGGATACCTGCATGAGCAATGCCGTCATTACCGCCAATTTTCCGGTCCCCAGCCCGCTGGGAAGCCTGGATGCCTATATTTCCGCAGTCCATCGTGTCCCGATGCTGAGTCCGGAAGATGAGCAGGCCCTGGCGCGCGACTACATCGAGCAGGAAAATATCGAATCGGCACGCAAGATGGTCATGTCGCACCTGCGCTTTGTCGTGCACGTGGCACGCGGCTATGCCGGCTACGGCCTGCAAATCGCGGATCTGATCCAGGAAGGCAACATCGGCCTGATGAAGGCCGTCAAGCGATTCGACCCGGATCAGGGCGTACGCCTGGTTTCGTTTGCCGTGCACTGGATTCGTGCCGAGATGCATGAGTTCATCCTGCGCAACTGGCGCATCGTCAAGGTCGCCACGACCAAGGCCCAGCGCAAGCTGTTCTTCAACCTGCGCAAGTCGAAGAAGCGTCTTGGCTGGATGAACAACGAAGAGGTCAACACGGTCGCCCGCGAGCTCGGCGTGCCGGCAGCAACGGTGCTGGAAATGGAATCGCGACTGAGTGGTCGTGATATCGCATTCGACGCGCCGACTGACGATGACGAAGACAGGCGGCCGTCACCGATGATGTTCCTCGAAGATCATCAGAACGCCGACCCGTACATGACCGTGGAGAGCAACTCCGAAGAGGCAGCCTCGCACGACACCCTGCACGAGGGACTGGACGCACTCGACAAGCGTTCGCGCGACATCATCCAGCGTCGCTGGCTGGTCGATGGAGAAAAGGCCACGCTGCAGGAACTCGCCGACGAATACGGCGTTTCGGCCGAGCGTATCCGCCAGGTCGAAGCAAACGCGATGAAGAAGATGCGCGCATTGTTCGTCGCCTGATCCGCATGCAAATCGGCAAACGAAAAGCCCCGCAAATGCGGGGCTTTTTCGTTGCCTCAGAGAGGAATGGCGCTGATGTGGCGACAATCCACACGCAACATCATCCCCGCGAAAGCCAGGATGACGAGCGCTTGAGTCAGCGCCATTCGCATCAGAGAGCCCTGTCTGAGGCGCACGATCATTGCGCTTCTTTGAGCAACGCAGCCCTGTTTGAGCCCGACAAAATCGTAGCATCTTCCCAGGCAGAAATTATCTCAGGATTAGACCGAGGGATTAGACCGCACGATGGAAGTAACGCGATGATTTCCCAAGGAACTTTCCCGCAGCCATCCACCAATAAGCCATGTTAGGCTTATGGAATAGATCCCATTGTGGGATCGAATAGTAGTTGGGCCTCATATGAGCAGTTCCGTAAAGTCAGGGTTGATCTTCCTTGCGATCTTCATCGCACTGTTCTTCCTTCTGCTTTCTTTGTTCGGCACTGTTGTGCACATGTCCACCGGATGGTTCTACGAAAACTGTGTAGTGGGGAGCAACTTTCTTTGCCGCCCTTATAAGCTAGCGGCCTCGTACGGTTGGATGGCGTCATTGGCAATAGCATCTCTGTTAACTTTCGTTGTAGTTGCCATGGCCAATCGCAGCAATGATGCCCAACTATTCCGTAAGAGACTTCCCGTCAACCCCGGGCGCATGATGCCTTTGCCCTGAGCTTTCGGGCCACTGCTGGTCATCATGTTTGTTCCGTGGTGCGTGTCAGAGCTTTGTATGCTGCAAC
>NZ_JBAWHJ010000004.1:0-2878 GCF_049593775.1 Dokdonella sp.
CGCTACTTCAATTCGGTGCTCAAACTCGGCTTGCACACCGAGGAATGGATCGACCTCTGGTCAGCGGCCCGTGAAGACGGACCGGTGCGAGAAAGGAACGTGGATACGTTGCTGGCCAGCGTCGAGGAAATCGTTTCTGATCCTTCGGTGGGGGCACGCCAGGCGCGTGTGCTCAAGCGCTGGGCCGAGCGGCAACTCGCGCGTGCGCGTCGACAGGCCGAGGCCAACAGGACTCGAAGCATGCAAGCGCCGGAAAAGGATCCAGAAGACAAGCAGTAGGTAATACGCACTCCGCCTTCCAGCCAGTTCGTCTGGAACGGAGAGGCCTGATCGACCATGCCATTCCTCCCAGAATCGGGGGCAAGGTCAGGTTTCGAGTCGAATGACGCCGATTCAACACTCGTCATTCCCGCGCAGGCGGGAATCGCTTCACAACAGCCGCATGGCTGGTCATCGCTTCACTACAGCCGTTCGGCTGTTGACAAGCACCTCCAGCCTGCGATGGGATGGCAAAGAATGAGGATCGACTACAACTCAGTGCCATTCGGCTTTGAGCCCACTGCCACCAAACCGTGAATCAGTTCTCATTCGTGTAGTATCTGAACGGATCCACCGCAATGGGGAAAAGGGTGGCCTGTGGCTCCGGGCCTGCCTTCGGGGTTGCCGCGGCTTCCTGCGACCCGATGTGATATCTCCACCAGGGGCAGCCAATTTGAGCTTGTTCGCCGAACTCAAGCGCCGCAACGTGATCCGCATGGCCGGCTTGTATCTGGTCGGTGCGTGGATGCTGGTGCAGGTGGCCGAAACCGTGTTGCCGGTATTCGACGTGCCGAACTGGATGCTGCGCGCGATCATGATCGTGATGGCGCTGGGCTTTGTTCCCGCGCTGATCTTCGCGTGGATCTTCGAAATCACGCCAGAAGGCATCAGGCGCGATCACGAAGTCGATCGAACCCGCTCGATTGCGCCGAAAACCGGGCAGCGCATGAACATCATGATCGCCAGCCTGCTATCCATCGGGTTGGCCTGGTATGTGCTCGACAAATTCGTGTTTTCGCCGACGCGGGATGCCTTGAATGTCGCTGCCAGCCTGAAGCCGATCGAACCCGCCGCCGAGGCGGAATCGACAATCGATGCCCACTCGATTGCGGTGCTGCCATTCGAGAATCTGAGCGAGGAAAAAGCCAACGCCTATTTCGCCGATGGCATCCAGGATGAAATCCTCACCACCCTGGCCAAGATCGGTGACCTCACGGTGATCTCGCGCACCTCGACCAAGAGCTACGACAGCCGTCCCGACAACCTGCCGCAAATCGCCAGGGATCTGGGCGTCGCCAATATCGTCGAAGGCAGCGTGCAGAAGTCCGGCAACCGGGTGCGCGTGATCGTGCAGTTGATCCACGCTGAAAGCGACAGCCACCTCTGGGCGGAAACCTATGATCGAACTCTGGACGACATCTTCGCCGTGCAAAGCGAAGTCGCACGGAAGATCGCCGATTCACTGAGTGCGAAGTTGACCAGTGACGAACGCGCAACGCTGGCCAACAAGCCCACGAACAATCCGGAAGCCTATGACGCGTATCTGCGTGGATTGGCCATGAATGCACAGGGATTCGAGGTGGCGCTTGCGCGCAAGGCGGCGCTCGCATTTGCCGAAGCCGTGCGCCTTGATCCGGACTTCGCCCTGGCCTGGGCAGAGCTCACGACCTCCGCCGGGTATCTCTACTTCAATGGCGTGGACCCGGATAGGTTTACTTCGGAATACGTCAAACAGGCCGCAGACAATGCGTTCCGCCTGCAACCCGAATTGATCGAAGCGCAACTGGCCCAAGGAGTCTACCGCTACAACGTGTTGCGCGATTTCGCAGATGCCGAGGCCGCGTTCGAAGTCGTTCTCGAGAGGGCCCCCAACAACCCTGCTGCGCTGTTCTTCACGGCACTGGCAGAGCGCCGCCAGGACAAGTGGGAAGAAGCACTTGAGCACTTCGAGAAGGCCGCCCATCGCGATCCCCGAAACGTCGGCCTGATGGTCGTCATAGGCGGCGAATCCCTGCGCATCCTGCGGCGCTGGGAAGAGGCCCACCAATGGCTGGATCGCGCGCTTGCCATCGAGCCGAATTCCACGCTGGCATTGTTCTACAAGATCGATGCCTACCAGACTGAGGGGCGGCTGGAAGAGGCTGCTCGATTGCTCGATCAGATTCCGCAGGCCGGCGAAGATCCACAAATCGCGGTGGCCCGTAGCAGGCAGTTTGAATGGGAACGTCGTGACGACGCGATCATCGCCGAGCTGGAGCCGCTTTTGCAGCAGCCTGACTCCGCACTCAACGGCTTCGGCCCGGCACTGACCATCAGCCTTGCCCAAGCGCTGCAGCGTTCCGGCCGCGATACACAGGCACGCGAAACGTTCCAGAGGCTGGTCGACCGGATTGGCCCCGACCCCGCCAGTCAGGTCGATGACAGTGTCTTGCCGGTTATCGTTGCCCAGGCCAATGCAGGCCTGGGCAACCTCGAGTTGGCCCTGAAGCAGGCGAAAGAAGCCCTCGAGCTCTACCGTAATGATGCGTACTACCGGGTCTATGCGCAGGTCGCATTGGCGCAGGTCCTGGCATTGGCGGGTGAAAATGAGGCCGCGATTGCAGGATTGACCGAGTTGCTGGATGTGCCAGCCGGCGTTACCCCGGCAGGGCTGCGGTATGACCGGGGCTGGGACCCGCTGCGCGAAGATCCGGCTTTCCAGGCGCTGCTGGAAGATTCACCCATTGATGACGCACCAGATGCATGAGTCCTGGCGACACCTGAAGCAACGCAAGCTCGTTGTAGGAGGGGCGTCAGCCGCGATGCTCTTTTTCGCCACACCAGGAAGCGCATCGCGGCT
>NZ_JBAWHJ010000005.1:0-3118 GCF_049593775.1 Dokdonella sp.
ATTTTTTCCCGCAAGCCAGTGCGACCACTGATCTCAATGTCCGCCGCCGGACTCTTGATAAGCAGGTTGTCCGTGTAGGCGCTCCCGTCCCGCAACGCAAAACTGCCATTGATTGAATTGAAACTCATGCCCGACTTGAACAGGTCGCTGAAGTCCAGCGACAGGCGCCGCGGGATTTCCTGCAATGAAAGCAGGCCAAACAATCGGCCGCCAGCGCCTGGATCGACATCAAGTATGCGGCCCTTGTCGACCGAAATTTCCATGGTTCCGGTCGTATCGGCAAGGCTGAACGCAGTAGGTGCGCCAGGCCAGGTGGCATCAATTCTCGCGAAGGTTTCTCCTCCCTCGATGATGCCTGCATAGCCAAAGGCATCAAGCATGCTGCCCAGGCTTGGCGCACTCATGTCAATGGTCAAATGGGAATGATTTTCTCCGGCGCTGCCGCTCCAGTCTCCATTGGCGCGCAGGTCAAGATCGGATGACTTGGCTTCGAGCAAATCGACTCGCAGGCCCGAATCGATCGGAAAAGTCTCGAGTCGCAATTCACCCATGCGAACTTCACCCAGTTGCAAATCACCGACCCAGAGATGCAGTGGAGGAATGTTCCCGGGATTGATATCGGACAATGCAGCGGGACCCGTTTCCGCACCTTCGGGCAAGTCCGGCCAGACAACGCGGCTCATTTCCGCCGTGATCCCGCGCTTGTCCAGCTCGCGCCCGGGAACCGTTATCTTGCCATCCAGAGACTCACCGGAAACCTTGATCACGGTTGCTTCCTGCTGCGGCTCGAACTCGATGTGCAGGTCTGGAAAATCGCGGCCTGCCAATTGCATGCTGCCGACATCCAGTGTCATGGACTTGAACAGGTCGTCGCCGGCACCACCCGCGCTGAACAGTCCAATCCAGCCACCGACATCGAGCGAGTCGACCTTGCCCGCGATATGAAGCCCCTTGCCAAGCCCGTCGCCGGTTTCCGTTCCGGGCCCAAAATCCATTTGCGCCGACAACGATGACATCGGTCCGGGCAGACGCCCTTTGACGTTGAGAATGTCTCCAATGCTTGCACTGAACTTTTGCCCGGCGATCGGCATTTCGACCGTAAGTGCGAACGGCATCGTGGCGTTGGCGGGCTTGTCGAGCGGGGCCGGCAACAACATGCCTACACCCTGCATGTCACTTTGCAGGCGCAAACTCTTGCGACCCTTTGCAGCACCTTCGTCATCGCCGATTTGCAGGTCGATCAGCCAGTTGGCCTCGCCAGGAAAACTTGGCATGGCTGGCGCCAGGTCTGTTGCCCGCGCGAATACGGTGGCAGCAGGCAAAACACCCTGCAGGTTCGCCTCGAATGAATTCAGGGGATCCAGGGTGGCGCTGCCAATGGCGATGCCCAGCACGACAGGATATCCGGCATATTTCACTTCCAGCGCGTTGGCAAGGACGCTGGACCTGTTGAAGGTCACTCGGCCATTGGCCTGCTCGAATCGCAAATCCCAGTTCGCTTCGACGAGATCAGAATCAACAAGGTCAACGCGACCTTCCAGGGTCATGCGATCGTTGTCCTTCAGCGGAACATCAATCTGCAGGTGGGCGTCGCCACGGCCACCAATGGACAGCCCGCTCAGGAACTCCGCGCGTTGCACGCCGACCGGGGTCGCGCGCAGATACTTCAGGAGCTCGGAACCCCGACCATTGGCATCGATGGACAATGCCAGCTGTGAATCCTCGAACCTGGCAATGGTGGCATCGGCCGCGTCGATCTTCACACCCATTGATGCACCTGATGCGACGCTGGCCTGCAACCCGCCGTTGATGAAACGTGCCGTGACATCAAGATGCTCGCCGCTCGGCCAATCATCGAGGAATTTCAGCTCAAGATCTCGCAGCTCTGCGCGGGCGTCGAAACGGCCTGTGTTGTCATCGAACGGCCAGTTGTCCAGATCGCCACGCACCACCGCACGGCCCTCCACGATCCTGCCCGAGACCAGGGCGCGATCAAGCCACTCGACCACGTTGGGCGACATCGTGTTGACGGTCCAGAACAGCTTCGCTGCCTGCACGTCAGCGTTGCTCACCAGAGCCGACAGATCAATGAGTGGCCGAGTTCCGTCGCCCTGAAACAGGATGCCGCCGCGAAGCTCAACGGAATAGTTCGAACTTGCCACATCCAGGCGAGCGGTCTGCACTTTCCATCCCTGGCCATCGGGCCAGGCCAGTACATCGCCACCGAAACGACTCAGCTCCAGTGGCGTGCGAAAGACCTTTGGATAGTCGATGCGAGTCTCCTGCACAGGGAGTTCCAGCATTACCGATTCCTCATCACCGCGAATCCGTGCGTTGAGGGAATCGAAGCCGGGAATCGAATCGGCGGCACTGCTGGACATGCCATCCACCAACACGTCGATCGAGAATTTTTCCATCGATTCCCAGTGCACGTCCATCGCCGAGATGCTACCGCGAGGGTTGCCCAGGTATAGCCAGCGACGCCATGCGTCCGGAGCGGAATCGGACAGCATGGCGACGTTCGCCAGTGCATTCAGGTCCAGCGAATTGGCAACCATGGAAAGCTGTTTCGGATTCCCCGCCTTGTGCTCGATGACGAAACGCGCAGGTGCCGTAGCCACGCCCTGTCGAGTTACCGTCGCATCGGCAACGTCGAGCCTCAGGTCATCGCCGGATCTGCGCAGGCGTGCGTCGAGTGCGAGTCGCTCGAAGGCAGTTCGCGGCTGTACAGAAACCTCATCGGTCGTTTCGATCGCTGAACGGGCTTCCAGAACGGTGTCCGCGAGATCGACCTTGAGGGCTACGTCATTGATGCGGGCGTCCTGCCAGTCGGCCCAGAACTCGAAATCTCCGCTTGCAGAGAGAAGCCGGATACCGCCTACCGGGAATCCGGAGATCAACTCGGCGAGGTCGACATTCCCGCCACCCGCATATAGTCGCCCGGATCCGGCCTCGACATCGATGTCGGCAACCAGGGCCAGAGACGAAGCCGTGCTGGTTCCACGACCAATCTGGCCAAGCACTCGCGTGATCCGGCCGAGATTCACGACGCGCAATTCGGGTACGTGGAAGTCGAGATTCATGTCGCGCGATGCATCAACCACCCGGACCTTCAAGT
>NZ_JBAWHJ010000006.1:0-8538 GCF_049593775.1 Dokdonella sp.
GGCAACGAGCGATCCTCGGAAAGTACCCGGGATCCCCCGGCAAACAGGATGATGTTGAACCGATCAGTCGGCCTGAGGCTGGAGAACAGATCGCGGATCAGTTGCTTGGACACATCCAACGGCTGGCCATTCATCGATCCGGAGACGTCGATTACGAAGATGAATTCCCTGGGCGCGACCATTCCTTCCGTAACGCGCGCCGGCGGTTCGGCCAACATGAGGAAGTAGCCTCCATCACCTTCAGGAAACGTGAGCATTCCGGTCTGGATGGCGTCACCTGCGAGGGAGTAGCGCAGAACGTAGTCAGCCGCTCCGGCCTTCAGAAATGATTCCTCCGAAAGGTTGACGTCCGCCTCCATCGTGGAGGAATACGCCACTTCGACCTGGTGGGAAGGACTGACCACGTCCTTGAGCGGAATGGCACTGAGGATGCGCGCATGGATGCTGAAAGCGTAGTCGACGACTTCACTGTCGGATGATGTAGACACCGGAAGTGTCTCGCCGTAGCGCTGACCCAGGGTATTCGGAAACACGAACTCGTAGCTGCCACGATCCGGAATCAGGAGTTCGGTGTATTTGAGTTCCACTTCGATCCTGTCGCCAGGAAGAACATTGGCAACATTCATGCGAAAAATGCTCGGATCCAATTGCTCCAGCAAGCTGGCCGTCTTGCCTTCTGAACGCGCAGCCTCGTAGGTCTCCCTCGCCTTCTGCTTTTCGGCGATGTTCGCCTTGATGGTCCGCTCACCGACTTTCATCGTCAGCCCATAGACAGCCGCACGCGGCGAGCCGGGAAATACATACAGGGCTTCAACCGGGACATTGCCGCGGTTCTCATAAACTTGTTTTACAGTTACATCAGCGATCACCCCGGCTACGAGTACCTCAACCTGGGTTGAGGCGAGTGGCAGATGCTCGACTTTTTCGCCGACCACAGTCAGATACGGCGCTTGAGTGTGTTCGGGTGCAGTTGCCAATACCTGGAGTGCAAGAACCAGCATTCCGAATCCGATCGACCAGCGGAGCATTCCTGGCATGACGCGATCTCCTGCATTGATTTTTTCTGCTCCTGAACGTTTACCAGACGGGTGCCGCAGCCGCAAGAGAAAGATCTGAACATTGCAAGGAAGGATACGCATCCAGTGATACTCCTCTGCCACCGTGGCCATCGGTTGCGGAGTGGTCGCGGGGCTCCCGCAGTCCGGTCGTCGTGAACAGAAAGTTTCCGGTGATCTGCAACCCGCCAGGAGCAAACCGGGGTTGATCAACGGAATTGCCTTCAACGGGAATACTGATCTGCCTTGGAAGATCCAGCGCAGTTGAGGGTGCCATTTTCTGGGGCCTCATCTATTACGCCAGGATTTCCGAGAGCGGATTCGATACGGGCACTGGGAAGCAGTTCGGTGGCTATTCAATCGCTCGCTGGAGAGCTTGCAAGGCATCGCGAAAAATTACGGCCTGATTCTGCGTCTCATCGCGAGCTCCATAGACGAGGGTGATTGCCTTGTCACCCGCGGATTCAAGCAATTCCGACATCCGCTTCATTTGCCCTGGCGCATCAAGCCACAGCAGATATCTTTGGCGAAATTCGTCCCAACGCTCTGGCATGTGCCCGAACCATTTGATCAGGTCCGGCTCAGGGGCGAGCTCGCGAGCCCATTCGTCTAGCTTCAGACTTTCCCTGCGGCGGCCTCGTGGCCAGTAGCGATCGACAAGCACACGGTAGCCGTCATCCGCGCCGGGTTCATCGTAGGCGCGCCTGATCCGGATAGCGCGAAGCTGTACAGCAGTTCGCCTGGTCATCACGAATCCTCCGACGACACGTCAAGCAATCGACCTGCCCGATATCGCAGGGATGGCAGCAATGCATCCTCGAACCACGGGTTGCGCTTGAACCAGCCAACATTTCGCGGAGATGGATGCGGCAAGGGCAAATACCGCGGCGCGAAGCGCGCGTAGGCGGCAACGGTGGCGCCAACACCTGCTGACGAATCCTTGCCAAGAAAATGCCGTTGCGCGTATTGGCCAATCAAAAGCGTCAGCTCGATGTTGGGCAACCCGGAAAGCAACTGGTCCAGCCAGAGCTCGGCGCATTCGCGGCGGGGAGGCAGATCCCCGCTCACTCCCTTGCCGGGGTAGCAATACCCCATTGGAATAATAGCTATGCGCTGCGGGTCGTAGAACACTTCTTTTTCAACCTGAAGCCAGTCTCGCAAGCGGTCCCCACTGGGGTCATCCCAGGGAATGCCACTGGCATGCACGCGCGCACCAGGTGCCTGGCCGACTATCAGCAGACGAGCGCCTTTGCCTGCCTGCACGATCGGGCGTGGGCCATGTGGCAAATGGACGGCACAGTGGCGACATGCGCGGACAGCACGAAGAAGAGCATCCAGATCAGCCTGGGAGACGCGTCGATGCGGCGCTGTGGGCTTGACTTCGCGAATCATCCGAGCTCAGGCCCTTGGAACGATACCCACTGCCCGTCCAGAAGGCACGACTTGGATCGATGGACATGAAGGGAAATGGCGTGGCTTGCGACGATCATGACCCCGAATTCTGCGTCTCATCGCCGCCGTAGTGCAAACCAACCCCCAAGCACGTGCAGGCCAAGTCCAGAAGGCCGTCATGCGGTGGCGGCTGCGGCCCGAGGTGCCGTACGTATCAACCACGCGGCAAACAGCCCGGCGGTCACGTACATGATCAGTGAATAGATGGCCGAAGCGATCGCCGCTTCCGGAAGGGACAGCACCTGCAATGCGATGAACATGGAAAGCGTGCTGTTGTGAATGCCGATCTCATAGCCGATAGCGATGGCTTGCGGGCGTGGCAATCGGGCCAGTCTGGCGACACCGTAACCACTACCCAGGCTGACAAGGTTGAAGGCCAGACAGGCCATGCCAACGATTGGCGCGTAAATCAGGAACAGTGTCCATTCGGACGCAATGGTCAACACGATAAGCGCAGCAAGGATCAGAGTGGATGTCACCCGGATCGGGCGCTCGGCAGCGGCTGCCCAGCGAGGACGCCAATGGCGCACACCCATGCCGATCAGCACGGGAACGATGACGAATACGGCGACCTCGACGACCTTGCGTGTTGGCGGAGGCACCACCCCCTCACTACCGAGGAAGTACTGCATTGCGAACGCGGCCCACAAAGGTATCGTGACCAAGGCGATGATGCTGTTGATGGCAGTGAGACTGACGTTGAGTGCTATATCGCCACGTGTGAGATGACTGAACAAGTTGGCAGTAATTCCACCTGGTGAAATCGCCAGCAGGACCAAGCCGAGACCTAGCTCACCTGGCAGATCAAAAGCCCGCGCAAGCAGGAATGCCACTGGCGGCAGTGCCAGCACTTGAATCACCAGAGCAAGGATGACAGCTCTTGGCATCGACGCGACACGACGAAAGTCGGCAATGCCCAGATGCAGGCCAAGGCCGATCATGATCGTGCCAAGTGCCAACGGGAGGAATATTGTCAACAGCGGATTATCGGCCATTGGTATATCCAGTTTCGGATCATCGAGACTATCATTTAGTTTCCATGCCGGGCAGTGTCAGTGAGGACATCGCTTGAGAACAATCAAGTGCGCCGATCACGCGCCAACTACCGCAAGCCCGGCATACCCATATGCAACCATCCATTGCTTTCAGATTTCAGGCTCGGCAACTGCGCTGAACTGTCGAATCCCTTGTCACTTGCGTGCGCCAGAAAGTCCATCACCCCTTCATCCATCAACGGTCAACCATGAACCCCATGTCCTCGAGCCTGATCCCCAGCGCTGCAACAAGTTTACGTACCGCTCTCGTCACAGCGCTGCTGGCAGCAATCTGCGCCAGTTGTGGTTCCGCTAGTGAGTATCCGAACCAAAACGAGGTCGCCCGACATCTCGAGCCCGGATGCAGTCTGGTTTCCATGGAGGGATTCGAACCGATTGCCACCACCGAATCAGATGGCCGGGAGATCATCACTCGATACACGGCCAACTGCGTATCAGCGAGTGACAACCAGGCTCATCGTGCAACCGGGTCGATGTCTCTTCGTGAAAAGCGTGGCTCGTTGGGGAGCCGATCATGGTTGCTGCTGGAAGACTCCTTGCTGACCAATGCATCCCCATCACCCGCGCCCCAGAATGCACCTGGCGCGAACGGTACGATGGCGATCGATCAAACCTACTCCGACGCACCCGAGTGCAACGCTCTGACGCGGCGTATTGCCGAAGAAATGCTGCCTTGCATGCAGAGAGTGGCCCCTGAAAAGGCAGAACTGCTGCAAGTGGCGATCAACAATCAGCGGAATGCTACCCGACTGAGTGTCGATCTCGCTGACAGCAGGAACGTGCTCATGCAGGTGGAAGAAGCCTGCAGGAACTATTGGCGACAAATGCAGCATCAGCTAGACGGGAATGCCCCAGAGGGCGAGTGCTTGCTGGACCACTAAGCGATATCTCTCGACAGTCCCCTGGCAGAAATGGCGGCCAGTGATCCGCGCGCCCCGACTCTTCACCTCTTGTTGCAGACGACGACCGTTGAAGGCCGAATTGCTCTCGGCGCATCGAGTCTGGGTGCGATCACCCCGCAGCACCGGCCGAGGCGCCGACTCCCGCCATAACTGAAGTGCCGCTGCAACTATCGGCGCAACGAATCGAACCTTGGCATGTCTGTGAGTCACTGCTTGTCCAATCCCAGCGTGGTTGCGGGCGGCTGCACAACAGGCTGGCTCGTTGGATACAACGGGGAGGTCACGGCAGGTTCTGGTCAATCACGCAACGACGTTAGACTTGGTGTCGTAAACCTGGACGTGGAAAAGAACTTGAATCCGGAAAACGGTGAGCAGACTGGACAGGCGATGCCATTTCGTTTCGCTGATTGCGTGCTCGATGTCGCCAGCAGAACACTGGTTCGGCGTGGCGAACCGGTCGAGATCCAGGCCCAGGTTTTCGATCTGCTGCACTACCTCGCCCGTCATCCCAATACGGTTGTCAGCAAATCGACACTGCTCAATGAAGTCTGGGGCAATATCCATTTGACCGACACGGCCATCACCCAGGCCGTGCGCAAGGTGCGCCAGGCGGTCGGCGATGATGGACAGCGCCAGCATGTGATACGGACGGTTCATGGGCAGGGTTTCAGCTTCGTTGCTTCGGTCGAGCGTGGTCCACCGGCTCAAAGGCCCGCATCAGGCGGAGATCCGGCACGGCACACGCCGGCTACTCTGCCAATTGCCTTGAAGTGGCTGCTGGCGGCCTGTCTCCTCTTGCTTGTCGGGGTCGGTATCTGGCAGCTCGCAAGTGACAGGGAATCCGCGTACCCGTCAAACTCGATTGCCGTTTTTCCGTTCGCAAACCAGACGGGCAATCCTGACCTGGACTGGTTGCAGCGCGGACTTGCCGACACGGTAGGCATGTTGCTTGAGCAATCGGGCACTGGCGTACTACGCGTACTCGATCAGGGCAACGAGTTTGCTGCCAGTCGATCGGACATGGTTGTCCGCGATGATCAACTCGCATCACGTGCTGCGATCATGGGTACGGATTTTGGCTTGGTCGCCACCATCGGCTTGAGTTCGGAGCAGTACGTCGTCGAATGGCGGATAGCTCGGTCCAACGGCACAACCCTGCGCGGTTCATTCACCTCGACGTCGGCTGCGACCCTGGCCCGACAGTTGGCCGAACAGGTGCTGGGCGCAATCGAAAGTCGGCCGCAGGTTCCAGTCGCAGCCCTGCCCATGTTGAAAGATCCCCTCGCACTGGAGCTCTATGCACGCGGAACCGAAGCGCTCTATCAGGATGATCGGGAACAGGCGGTCGCTCTACTGACAGCAGCGCGTGCCCGCTCTCCGCATCTGCCCATGTTGCAAGTGGCCCAGGCCATCGCCGAATTCGATCCCATGAATGTCGAAGCGTCTTTGGACCGCTATCGCACAAGCCTCGACGCGATGCCCGTGGAAGCCAGGCAAGCCCGCATCCAGCTGGAGTATGAAATCGGCACACGCTCCTGGTTTGCAGGCGCAATCGGCCAAGCCGAAACCTTGTTGCAGGAGGTAGTGGCGCAAACGAAGCCCGACGAGACCCTGCACGCGAGTGCATTGAACAGCCTTTCACTGGTGCTGCAATCGCAGTCGCGCTATGACGAGGCATGGGAGCACGCGCGACTTGCCGAAGTGCGGTTTCGCGAGAAGAACAATCCCTACCAATTGAGTATGGTACTGACCAATCTGGGCTACATGGCCGAGGACCTCGGGCGCCTCAGCGAGGCGCGAGATCAGCACCAGCAGGCACTGGATATCCGTGAGCAGTACCACTTTCCGTCCTTGATCGCTGCATCGCAGTATGGATTGGCGCGAATCGAGAGACGGCGCGGCAATTTCGAACAGGCCGACGCCCTGCTTGTGCAATCCCTCGCAACCGTGCGCGAACTCAAACTCCCTTTCGACCTATTCGACAATCTCGAAGAACTCGCCGAGCTGCGCATGCACCAGGGTCGATTCGATGACGCACATGCGGCTTTGCAGGAGGCCCGCGCACTGGCAGTCTCCGGTGCTGATCCCTTGGGCATCGCCTGGGCCGACGAAGTAACTGCGCGCTTGCATTTGCGCACCGGATCCGTGAATGACGCAACGATCACCATGATGGAAACCGCGCTGCTGGCATTCGAATCATCCGGTGATCTGGAAAACCTTCTACTCGGCAGAATGGAGCTTGCGGAACTCTACTTCGCGACACGGCAGCACGAACGCGCCACAGCCCTGCTGCTAGCCATTGCTCCCGAAGGTCAGCTCGCAAACCCTGCCATGAATATTCACTGGAGCAGGCTCAAGGCGAAGTCATTCCTATGGCAGGGCAAACGCACTGAGGCCATCGGGGTACTGACTGCAGCCATGCGTTCCGCGCGCAATACCGGCGTACTCGACCTGGAGGCCGAGCTCGCGCTTGAGCTCGGCCACCTCTCGGTGGAGGACGCCGATCTGACCGGTGCCAGGCGCTATCTCGCCATTGCCGAAGCGTGGTCCGGCGAATACTACCGAACCCGGGATCTGGCAGTCGCGCTCGCGCAAGCAGAGGCGCACCCGGAACAACCATCAGCTATTTGATTTCGGCATTGTCAGTTCGAGGTATCTCCCTCAAAACCATCAGCAAAAATGAAATCGTTTGCGTCGATGAAGTTCGCCGTCACCGAGTTCGTCTGATCGATCAGAACAATGCAACTTCCCTGCCCGCTGCAGTCGCCACTCCACTCGGAGAACTGACTGCCCGGCGACGCTACCGCGCTCAGCTGCACAACACTGTTCTCAACGAAATCCATCGAGCATTCATTCGGGCAATCGATGCCCGGAACATCACTGCTCACCGAGCCACTTCCGGTACCAGCCAGGATCACGCTCAAGGCAAATTCACCAAGATCCACGCCTGGTTGATACTCGATCGCACCACTGTCGCATTTCGAGATGCCGCCACTGCTGCCGTCGACCGGTCGCGGAAGCCCACGTTGATCCACCGTCACATTGGCGCCGAAAAAGCCGGTGCAATTGTTGGCAGGGCCAAAATCCACCGCTGCACTTGAAGGCAGTGGTGGCATGGTTTGCAACTCGAATGCGGTCTGAGGCACGCCATAGCCACCGAGCGGCAACAGACGCGGGTCGGCGACGATCTGGTCACTCGCCGTGTTGGCACAGGTGCCGCTGCCATCGAGGTTGGAGCCAAGTGAGGTGTACGCCGAATTGAAATCAAAGCTGCAATCGAGGTCTGTTGCGGACGCTGACCAGACTATGCTCGAGCGCAAACTGACGCTGCATCCGTTGCATGCGAAAATAGTCGCGGCGCTCGCTTCACCCGACACGTGATCCTGACTTGAAGTTCCCGCGCCATTCTCATGAAAGGTGCTGTACTGAATGGCTACCGAGGTCGTACCGAAGGTCCTGATGGCGCTTCCGTACCCGGGGTCGCCAGCGGAATTGCCGGCAAAGGTCGAATTGCTCATCAACACGTTTACGTAGCTGAATGACGCGGCACCACTCAATCCACTCTCATTGGTGATGAAGCTCGATTTTTCGATCTGCACGATTGGCGCATTGGATGTTGATGGCGCACTAATCGCTATTGCGCCTCCGCTATTGTCGGCCTGGTTGTCGATGAACTGGTTTCGACTCAAGCTGATCGTCGCAACGCCATAGATGGACAGCGCGCCACCGCTGCCGTCACTCCAGTTGCCGTCGAACAAGCTGTCGCTGATCGAGATCGTGGACGGAACCTGTCCACCGCTAGCCGGAAACGCAAACACCGCGCCGCCGCCGTCTTCACCGTAGTTGTCGAAAAAGTGGCAGCGATCAATCTCCAGGCGGGAGTCGGCATTGCCGATCAATGGACCGGCGCTGATCGCCCCACCACCTCCGTTAAACGTTCCGTTCTCGACGAAGTTGACCTCTTCGAAGCGAAACTTGTTGCCTTGCACGAGCTGCGCGGCACCGCCGCCAGCGCCGTTGGCTGTACTGGTTGAGCGCCCGTTCTGCAGGGTCAGTTTGCGAATCGTGAAATCG
>NZ_JBAWHJ010000007.1:0-2652 GCF_049593775.1 Dokdonella sp.
TGCTTGCACCGTAAATGTTGGCCGAGCCGACCATGCCGGCTTCTGTATTGCTGAAGCCCAGTCCGGTGACCAGTCCATCGACAATCGCCGACATGATGTTGATGTAGAAGAACCCGGCTGTCGCCAGCAAGGCAAACAGCAAGTACAGCCAGAGGCTGTCGGAATGTCTTTTCCGATCCACGGGAGCAATCGGTGCAGCAGTGGCTTCGGTCACGGGTGTTTCCTGTGAGGGTTCATTCAATGTCGATACCGGCCTGCACGAGCAGATCGCGCAGCGGAGCGAGTTCTCCTTCATGACGTCGCCACAGCCCTACCGAACTGCTGTACATCGGCTGACGCACTTGCGCCGCACTGGCGGTCAGCGAGGGCTGCTGGTTCTTCTCGAACGAGAGGCAGGCGTCCTGCCATGGCAAGCCGGCGAATTCCACGAGTTCACGGCTGCGGGATTCCTGGTTCGCAACCAGATCCTCATAGTCGATCTCAAACAGATGCGTTGTCGGGAACACTTCGCGCCAGTGGCTCATCAGGCGGTCGTAGCCGATCCAGTAGCGGGCCAGATCAGCGAGATCGTAGGAAAACGGATAGGCCATGCGGAACAGGGTCTTGTACATCGCGTAGCAGACATCCATCGGTTTGCGTCGAAGGTGGATGACACGTGCGTTGGGCAAGGCCGCGGCGATCAGGCCGAGATAGAGGAAGTTGACTGGCGTCTTGTCCAGAAAGCGGGCTGCATCGGCATCGGGAAGGTTGCTGCAATAGTGCTGGCCCAACGCCCTGAAATCGAGCCGGGTCGAACGCTGCACCAGCTCGGCTTTTCCCGACACCTTGCCGGCAGTCTTGACCAGGGCCATGGCCAGGTCACTGACTTCGCCACGGCTCGTCACGCCACTGTGCGAACTGAGGATGCGGTCGACCAGGGTCGTGCCGCTGCGTGGCAGGCCGATGATGAACAGCGGTCGCGGGTCGGCAAGGCCTTCGTGTTCCGCAGCGAAAAATGAAGCGTCGAAAGCCTGCGCGATCAATTGCATCGTTTCGATATCGTCTTCAACGCGGTAGCTCAGCATGCGCCGGCGGGCGTCGGCCCCTTGCTTGAGAGCTGCGAACGAACGTTTCGACTCGCCGAGATCCTCGAGCTCCTTGGCCAGCGCATAACCGAGTGCTACGCGACCGGGTGCACCAGGAGGTGCTTGTGCCAGTCGCGACTCAATCACGCCGACGTGGTTTCGTTCCGCTGTCTGTTTGCGCAAGGTGGCGCGGTTGTACCAGGCGTCGCTGTCTTCGGGTCGAAGTTCGATGACCCTGTCCAGTGCGGATTCGGCCTCCACCAGCTTGCCGAGCGCGATCAGGGAAGTTGCGTGGTTGTAGATCAGCTCCGGATGATCGGGCTGACGTTGCCGGGCGCGCGCATGACATTGCTCGGCCTCGGCGTGCAGTCCGAGCATGGCGAAACGCTGGGCGACATCCTGGAGCAGACGCAGCGGTTGTTCGCCCTTCTGCTCGGCCAGTTTCCCGAGCATTTCAAGGCAGGCTTCGCGCTCGCCCTGTTCATGCAGCAAGTCGACGAGCAGCATCGCGGGTGCAGGGTGGCCGGGCTGCATTTCGGCTGCCTTTCTTGCCGTGGCCAGTGCGTCCCCCGGTTTTCCACAAAGACGCTGGGCATGGCCGAGAAGTACCCGAGCCTGCATGTCGGCAGGTTGCCTTTCAATCAGCGACAGGGCCGCGCGCTCCGCACCCGGCCCGTCGCCTTTTCCGAGCAGCACTTCGATGTTCCGTAGTGCCTGCCCGGTTTCCCCCGTAGGCATGTTCAAGTGAGCATGCCCCGTTCCATCAGAAGCGATAGCCGACCGTCACGCCCACAGTGCGTGGCAGGGTGACCAATCCCTTCGAACCATTGCCGTAGTAGTTCTGCTCGGGCGAGGTGCCCATGTATTCCTCGGTGTAGACACCGGTGATGCCTTCGACGTTGCCGATGTTCTTGAGCCACAGCGTGGTATCCCAGTTGTCGCGGCTATAGGTGGCCGAAAGATTGAAGATAGTGAAGCCGCCCATCGTGTAACGGAAGCGCGGACTCTGGCTCAAGGCATTCTGCGTCGAGGACTGGGTGTAGGCGTCGCCGCGGATTGTCAGCAACCCGGAAGCGAACGGAAATCCGTAGCCCGCCGAAGCATTGAAGCGATGCTCGGGCACACCCGGCAGGGTATCGCCATCGACGCCCAGGGTGAAACCGCCATCCGGTGCCACCGCATCGGAGGTCAGCTCGGCCTTGGTGTAGGTATAGCCGAGACCGTAGGTGAAGCCGTCACCCAAGCTGCCGGCAATCTCGAGCTCGATACCGCTGGTTGCAGCCGATTCGGCATTGACGACGGCGAAGAAGCCCCAGTTCGTGGTCGCGCTATTGATCTGCGGATCCTTCCAGTCGACGTAGAAGTAGTTGGCGTTGTAGGTCATGCGGCCGACGGCACCCTTGATGCCGACCTCGTAGTTGGTCACCGAATCGGGTTTGTAGATGGACCAGGCCGGATCTTCACCGAAGAAGCCATCGGTCGGGACGCCGTTTGTACCGCCACGACGATAGCCCTCTGAGATCGTTCCATAGAGCATGTTTTCGGGCGAGAATGTCCAGGCGACATTGCCCTTGAACAGGGTGCCGTC
>NZ_JBAWHJ010000008.1:0-2416 GCF_049593775.1 Dokdonella sp.
GCATCTCGCCGTCGTTGATGAAAAGCGCGGCGCGTTGCATTTCGCGTTCGAGTTCGCGCACGTTGCCGGGCCAGTCGTAGCCTTGCAAGGTATCAAGCGCCGCCCTTGAGACGCCGCCGAAACGGATGCCGCGCTTTTCGCATGCACCTTGCAGAAAGCACGCGGCGAGATTGGCGATGTCTGCGCGGCGTTCGCGCAAGGCGGGCAGGGTTACGGTCCAGTCGGCGAGGCGGTGATAGAGATCGAGGCGAAATGTTCCGGCCTTGACCATGTCGTCCAGCGACTGGTTGGTGGCAGCGACGATTGCCACCTCGGCGGGACGCGGTCGACTGCCGCCCAGTCGATACACTTCGTGCTCCTGCAGAACACGAAGGATCTTGGCCTGGCTGTCGGGCGCCATGTCGCCGATCTCGTCGAGGAACAGGGTGCCGCCGTGGGCTTGCTCGAATCGGCCGGCGCGCGCCTCGACACCAGTGGCCACGCCTTTCTCGATGCCGAACAACTCGGCTTCGAGAAGATCGCGGGGCAGGCTGGCGCAATTGAGTGCCACCCAGGGTCGGTTCGCTCCGCCGGCTGCGTGCAGGTAGCGCGCGAGCAGTTCCTTGCCGGTGCCGGATTCGCCCTCGACCACCACGTTGATGGAGCCGCTTCCGATCACGCCGGCTTGTCGGTAGATCTCCTGCAGTGCCGGATCCATCGTCGGCGGGTCGGGCAAGGCCGGGGGAGTCGACTTTGCGGATGCCTTGCCGGACTGATCGCGTCCCTTGCGTTGCGCGAGTCCAAGCAGATCGAGCAGCAGAGGTGCGAGTGCGGTGGCGGTACGCGCACCCGCTTCGTCGGCCAGTTCGATATCCAGCCGGTGCTGCTCGTTGGCGTGGGTCAATCTGCGGCCCGCCGTCCCTGATCCGGAATGGGCAAGTACCGATTCACCCTCTGCCGACAGGCGCAATATTTCGATCGTGGCGTCAGGCAGGAGTGATTGCAGAGCCTCGCACAGTGCGCCGGCAAAACCTGCTTCGTCGACACTTCCGTGATTCGATGACAGGCGCCGAATCAGGGCGGGAAGCCGGTGCAGGCAGAAGTTGCCGAAATCGCCGGTGGCCAGCGTTTGCACGGTTGGACTTTCGACGCGCGGGGCGGTTGCTCCTTCGGTACCCGCGATGGCCGAATCCAGTTCGGCCTCATCCAGCGCGACGATGCGTGCATCGACGTGGCCGAAGCGCAGTGCCTGTTCCGTCGCAAGTTCGATCGCTTCATCCTTGACCAAGCGGCGACTGTCCACGCGGGTGCCGTTGCGCGAACCGAGATCGGTGACCTGTACGCGTCCATCGGTCACTTCGATCAGGGCATGTTCGCGAGACACGGTCGGATCGCCGAGGCGGATTTCGCAATCCGCCCCTGACCCTACGCGAAAGCGTCCATGTTCGAGAGGTATTCGAAGATCGACGTTGCCCACCCGGGCGACAAAGCGATAAGCCATGCGGACTCTGGTCGGGATTGCGAGCATTCGAGAATACCTCATGATGCCGCTGCGCTGGTGCAGGCATGAGCTGGCATTGCGGACTCAGATGTTTCCGCCGGCATCGTCGCCACCCTTGTAGCGATACTGAGCAATTTCCGTGGTGGTATTGTCGCGATACTTGACTGCCGGACCGGACGGCATGAATACGCCATTAGGCGACATCTGGATTCGGTTGCCCTCGACGATACCGGCATCACCGCCGATGTTTATGCCACCCGCACTGCGCGACGAACCGACAACGCCCTGCACATCGTTGCCGATCACACTGATCTGGCTTCCATTCAGCGAGATGCCGCGAGCGTCGCCATCGCCAGAGTAACCAACACGGGCAATCCAGTTGTTGCTGACGACCATGTTGCAGCCGATCAACTGCATGCCGAACATTCCCGAGTCCTGAATACGCATCCCATCCACTCGATACCAGGCTGACAGGTCGCAGCGAGCAACAGTGCCGTTGATCTCTACGCCCCTTTCAAAGCCAGCCAACGTGCCTCCCGATATCGAGATGTTCCACTGGTCCCTCGCACGCACGCCGCTGGTCTCGGTCTCCGTGCCATGGGTGTTGCGTACGGTGTTTCCAGCAAAGTCGAGGCTCACATCATCGCTCTTGATGTCGATTGCGGCACCCAAGCGCATGTCGACATGGAAGCTCTTGACGAGGCAATAGCTGCCCGGCTCGCTGATGACGAACGGAATTTGGTCGACGGGAATGCAATCGGCCGACGCCTCGGCGCAGGCGAGCAGGCCGAGGAAGTGCAATAAAACGAATCATGTTGTTCTCCTGGATTGGTGTGGGTGTGGGTGTGGGTGTGGTTGGGCGCGACGCGGAACAGGTCTCTGCTTGAATGGCACTGGTCTGACGTCCTTCCCTTCATTTCGTCATCCTCGCGCAGG
>NZ_JBAWHJ010000009.1:0-1806 GCF_049593775.1 Dokdonella sp.
TCCTTGTTCGTGAGCTTCAGCTCTTCGGTGCGCTCCTCGACGCGAACCTCAAGATCGGAATAGGCTTGTACGAGGCGCTCCTGTGAACGCACGCGCTGCAGCGCCGTAGCTATGTGAAAGGAAGCGAACTGCAGGATGTCCTGCTCGGCTTGTCCATAGTCGGATTCCGCCACATAGCTCTGCACGACCATGACGCCCACCGCACGTTCGTCAAGCAGCAGGGGTACGCCCAGCCAGCACTTCGGCAGCGTACCGAACACGACCATTTCGCCGGCATCGATCAGGCCGCGAATCTCTGTTTCGGTTGCCAGCAATGGTCGACGATTGCGCAGAACCCACTCGGTAATGCCGTTGGTCAGCTGTCGATTGGGCATGGGCTTGTCATGCTCGTCGGCATAGTAGGGTAACTTCAGTTCCGCACCATCGTCCGAGAGCAGGGAGATGAAGAAGTTGCGCGCATTCAGCAACTCCGCAACGGTTTCG
The DNA here is from genome assembly GCF_049593775.1 of Dokdonella sp. Classification (GTDB taxonomy): domain Bacteria; phylum Pseudomonadota; class Gammaproteobacteria; order Xanthomonadales; family Rhodanobacteraceae; genus Dokdonella. The sequence continues at coordinate 484 of NZ_JBAWHJ010000009.1, forward strand.
TGGACGCCGACATAGAACTCGTCCATGCGCGGACTCTCGCTGGCGAGCTCCGTAATCCTGTAAAGAGCCGCCTGCATGCGCTGCGCGCGTTGACGCTCTGCGACTTCTTCGCGCAGGGCAATATTGGTTTCGGCCAGCTCGGTGGTTCTGCGTGACACTTCGAGCTCGAGATCATCGCGCGCCTGTTTGCGCGATACCGCCGAAAGTACGTGCTGGGCGACGAATGCAAGCAGTCGTCGATCATCCTCGGTGTACCGGCGATTGACATCGTAGCTCTGCACGACAACCGCACCCCTGACGCGTTCGCCCTCGAGCATCGGTACGCCGAGCCAGTCGATGCACTCGGGACCGAGGCGGGGGTCGTCGCCGAGCCCGAGCTGCTTGCGAAGCTGCTCCGACGGCCCCATCAGGGAGCGGCCCTGATGGGCCACCGCCAGGGTCAGGCTGTCCGGATATTCATGGGCACGAAATTCGATCGGAGAATCGGGAGCCGTTCTGTCATCAGAATCGACGTAGTACGGAAATCGGATGATGTCATCCACATCGTCGTAAAACGCGACAAAGAAATTCTCGGCATAGGTTAGTTGGCCCACGGCTTCGTGCACCCGCGCGAGCATTTCCGTGAGGTCTATATTGGAGTAGGAAAGGTTGGCGATCTGGTAGAGCGCCTGTTGCAAGCGCTCATCACTGCGCGCGGATCTCAGCTCGCTCAGCAGATTGCGGGTGTGCAGGGATTCGCGAAGGCAATGGTCTGCCCAGTCGATCCAGGCGCAGTTGGCTTCCGTCCATTCACGATCTTCCATGTCCCCGGCATTGAATGTCAGCTGCAGAACTGCCCGCCCATTCGCCAGTTCGATGGACAGGCGGGTTTCCGGATCCTGATTCGTCGAATCGATTGCGCCAGATTCCGGGATGTCGAGTTCCAGCATTGCCCCTGTGCAGGCGGTCTGATCGCGCGCGAGGTGTTCGATCCGGACACGGAGAGCATCAATGCCGTTGCACTGCAGCAACTCCTGGGCATGGGGAAGCAATTCAAGCGTCAGCGCCCGAATCGGATTCTGCGGGCGCAAGAATTCTGCCAGCCTGCTCACATGATTCCCCCTTGAGGTGAACCCTATCATCGCTTCGGCTTGGCGTCCCGATGTATGGATGCTTTCACGCGTTCTGGTTGGCTGGATGCATTCCAAAATGCCCTGCAAGGATCAGGCCGCTTGCGCTGCTACCTGCTGTCTGGCAAGTGTGTTGGCAAACAGCAGGCGGCTCCACACACAGCAATTGTTCGCCCGTGTCTGATCCAGCGTGATCGATTGATCGGTGCAAGCG
>NZ_JBAWHJ010000010.1:0-15853 GCF_049593775.1 Dokdonella sp.
GCCATAGTTGCGTGTGATGTAACCGCCCTTGAAGCGGCCGTTGGCGACAAAGCTGTAGTCAGTCTGCGCTTCGAGAACGCCAAGCAGGCGCTGTTCCAGGGTTGCGCGGCAACTGGCGCCTGCCGAGGTGCCGAGGTTGAAGTCCGGCAACTGCCCTTCAAAAAGAAACGGCACCACGCTGCGTATTGAGTGGCCTTCCCAAAGCGTGCAGCGGCCGTGTTCGATTCGAATGCGCTCCAGCTCGGCCGCAAGCGCCTCATGGTAGGGACGCCAGTAGTGATCTACGCGTTGGCCGATTTCTTCTGCCGTCGGCTGCATGCCATCCTGATAGACAGGCTCGCCCGAGAATTGCACGTTCGGACACAAGCCGGTCGTGTTCTGGCCCGGGTAAAGCGACACATCGTCCGGAGAGCGGTTCAGGTCGACGACATAGCGCGAGAACCGCGGCACCAGCACGGATGCACCAAGACCTCGCGCAAAAGCGTACAGCCGTGACACATGCCAATCGGTGTCTGGAACCCGCCGCGCGGATGCGGTCAGGCGCCCGAGCATGTCGTCGGGAATCGCTTCACCATCATGAGGCAAGCTGATCAGCAGCGCTTCGCTGCCCTTGTGCAACTGGAAGGTATTCATTGCTGTGTAAAGGAGCCTCTGATAGATCCCGGTACGGGAGTTGACCCTCATCGGAATGGCAATGACACAAACTCGTCATTCCCGCGCAGGCGGGAAGCGCTTCACAACAGCCGCATGGCTGGTCATCGCTTCTCAAGAGCCAGGTGGCTGGTCGTCCGGGTGGTGCGATTCGACAGTGGTAGATCCGTCGCCAAGCGATTCCCGCCTGTGCGGGAATGACGAGCCACAACAAGCGCCAATCTTTTCATGGCCTCTAGTCATGAACCATCTGGCCCATGGCTTCTCAAACCAGTGTAGCGCAGAGGCGCGGATTCAACCTGCTCGTCGGACCGGGTGCGGGGGAAATTTCAGGGGAATGGAAGCAACCGTGTCGGTGCTTGCCGATCCGCAACCGGCGCAGCTCGAACAACCCAGGCCTGATCCGCACTGGCCCTCCTTCGCTTCCTTCGGCTGCAGCCAATATCCAAGGCGACGCACGCCGGCATGACGTCGCGGTTGAGAGAGCGCCCGCGCAATTGCGCTTTGGATGCGTCGGACCGCGTTGGGCAGCAAGTGCCGTAGCGCGATGAAGGCACTGGCGAGCAGGATCAAAGCCAGCAGCAGGCTCTGGAGTATCTGGGTGCTCATTGACTCACCGCCAGGGCAATCTGATAGGTGAGCAGGGATGCAAGATAAGCCAGCGCGAATAGATAGCCCGCCATGATCCAGACCTGGCGCCAGGAATTGGTTTCGCGTTTCACCGTGGCCAGGGTCGACAGGCACATCGGCGCAAACACATACCAGGCGAGCAGCGACAACGCCGTGGCCATCGACCATTGCGTGGCTACGATCGCCTGCAGGCCATCCTCGTTGCCTGACAATGCATAAACCGTGGCCAGGGACGAGACTGCCACTTCGCGCGCAGCGAGTCCGGGCACCAGTGCGATGCAGATCTGCCAGTTGAATCCGATCGGTGCGAATACCGTGTGCAGCAATTGCCCGAGCTGGCCGGCATAGCTGTGGTTGATGGCCGGACCGATGGCATCGACTGGCGGCGCCGGGAAGCTCGAAAGGAACCACAGGATGATAGTGAGCGAAAGAATGATTCCGCCAACCCGCTTGAGAAAGATGCTGGCACGCTCCCACAGGCCAATCGCGATATCGCGCGGGTGCGGTATCCGATAGGACGGCAACTCCATCAGCAGCGCATGTTCGCTCTTGTCCTTGCGCACCAGCTTGATGACCCATGCCACGGCCAACGCACTGACGATGCCGGCGACATAGAGCGAAAACAACACGACACCCTGCAAATTGAAGATGCCGGCGACACTGCGATCCGGGATGAATGCCGCGATCAGCAGCGCGTATACGGGAAGGCGCGCCGAGCATGTCATCAAGGGTGCGATCAGGATCGTGGTCAGGCGATCACGCGGATCCTGGATGCTTCGCGTGGCCATGATGCCGGGAATCGCGCAGGCGAAACTCGACAGCAACGGGATGAAGGAACGACCGGTCAGGCCGGCTCTGAGCATCAATCGATCGAGCAGGAACGCAGCGCGCGGCAGGTAGCCGGATTCCTCCAGCGCGAGAATGAACAGAAACAGGATCAGGATTTGCGGCAAGAACACGAGCACGCCGCCGACACCGGCGAAGATGCCGTCCACGACCAGACTCTGCAGTATCGGCATCGAGCCCAGCGCGGCACCGACCCAGTCGCCGAGAAATCCAATGCCGGCATCGATGCCTTCCATCAGCGGAGCCGCCCACGAAAAGACGGCCTGGAAAATCAGGAACATGATCACGGCCAGCAGGCCGAGGCCGAGCAAGGGATGCAGGACGATACGATCGATCGCATCGTCAATTTCGGCGGTTCGTCGCGGCATCTGTACGGCATCCGCGATCATGCTGCGCACTTCCGCGTGCAGGTCGTCGCCACTTTGCAGAGCGGCCACTGCGGGCAGCTCGCCATCAAGCCGCGTGATGAGGTCGGCCGCGCCACCGCGGCGCACGGCAATGGTTTCAACTACAGGCATGCCCAGTGCAGCCTCAAGCTTCTGCACATCGATGGCGATGCCGCGCCTGCGTGCCGCATCCATCATGTTCAATGCCAGCACCATCGGTCGCCCGAGCCGTCGGACTTCAAGTACGAAACGCAGATGCAGGCGCAAGTTGGTTGCGTCAGCGACACAAACGATCACGTCAGGCGCCTTTTCGCCAGGGAAGTGGCCGAGACAGACGTCGCGGGTAATGACTTCGTCAGGGCTGGCTGCCTCAAGGCTGTAGGCACCAGGAAGGTCGAGTAGCTGGAACTTCCGGCCCGAAGGGCCATTGAACCGCCCTTCCTTGCGCTCGATCGTAACGCCGGCGTAGTTGGCAACCTTCTGGCGGCCACCTGTGAGCTGGTTGAACAGGGCCGTCTTGCCGCAATTGGGATTGCCGACCAGGGCCAGGCGCAGACTCGACTCCGAGGCGCTCATGACCGGACTTCCACGACTACCCGTGCCGCCTCGGTCCGACGCAACGCAAATCGGGTGTAGCCAATCTGGACCAGCAGCGGATCAGCACCGACAGGACCGCGTCCAACCAGCTTGACCGGCTCGCCGCGCACGAACCCGTAATCGCGCAGCCGCCGTGCGATCGGATCGATTTCGCCCATATTTTCGACTTCCTGAACCACGGCATCGACCCCTTGGGCCAGCTCTGACAACCGCATGTAAAGACCATGGCAAATAAGAATGGTTCGCATTATACGCCGATCTGGCTGATCCGGCGATGTTTGCTCCCACGGCAAGTCCTGCAGGTTTTTTCCGGAAACTCTATGATCGTGATCCGTTTGCGACTCGGGCCACCGCACGTCCCGAAGCCCGATCCGGAGACTTCGCAAGGAATTCATTTCCGAATGAGAGTGTCCGGCAGTCACGAACGACCTACGACCCACACGCAGACAATGGAAAGCAGGCATGACTGAAACCATCCGCGTCTCAAATCGCAGCGGCATCTGTGAAATCAGCCTTGATCGGCCAGGCACGCACAATGCGTTCGATGACAGGCTGATCAGTGAACTCACCGAGGCCCTCAAATCGGCAACCCAGGACGGCTCGGTCTGGGGTGTCGTCCTGACCGGCGAAGGCAAGACCTTCTCGGCCGGCGCTGATGCAAACTGGATGCGCTCCATGGCCAGCGCCAGTGAGCTCGAAAACCGCAACGATTCGCTGCGCCTGGCGGAATTGATGCGCACGCTCAATTTCCTTCCCAAACCCACTGTGGCGAGAGTCAATGGCTCGGCATATGGCGGCGGCGTGGGCCTGATCGCCTGCTGCGACATCGCCATCGGAATCGAGGATGCCAAATTCTCGCTGAGCGAGGCCAAGCTCGGTCTCGTCCCTGCCGTGATATCGCCATACGTGATAGCGGCAATCGGCTTGCGCCAGGCGCGCCGGCTGTTTGTAAGCGCGGAGATCATCAATGGCGAGGAAGCGCTTCGAATCGGGCTGCTTCACAAGGCGGTTTCGCGCTCTGATCTTGACGATGCCGTTGCGCACACCTTGCACTACCTGCGCAAATGCGGCGCACATGCCCAGGCCGAAGCCAAGGCCCTGGCGCTGCGTGTTGCCGGCTTCACCCGCGAGGATGCCCTGCGCATCGATGTCGAGAACGCCGCGCTGATCGCCCGCCTTCGCGTTTCCGACGAAGGTCAGGAAGGGTTGACTGCGTTCCTCGAAAAGCGCCCGCCGCGCTGGATATCGGAAGGCTGACATGCAGCGCTGCATGCAAGCTGCTGGCGTCATTTCGATCAGTCTGGCTTGCCACGCGTGCGGGCGCCTGATCGTTGTGACCATGAAGAATCGAATCAAGGACATGGGGATTCCATAACAGATGTTCAGCACGATCCTGATCGCCAACCGCGGAGAAATTGCCTGCCGCGTGATTCGGACATGCCGCCGTCTCGGCATACGCACGGTCGCGGTCTATTCCGAGGCGGATGCCACCGCCCAGCATGTGCGCCTTGCCGACGTCGCCTACCCTATCGGCGGACCGGCCCCCAAGGATTCCTATCTGCGTGGCGATGCCATCATCGAGGTCGCGCTGGCATCGGGCGCGCAGGCGATCCATCCCTGCTATGGATTTCTTTCCGAAAATGCCGATTTCGCCGATGCGGTAACCGCGGCTGGCCTCAGCTTCATTGGCCCTCCCGGAGACTCCATGCGAAAGATGGGCTCAAAGGCCGGCGCCAAGGACCTGATGGCCTCGCACGGCGTGCCTGTCGTGCCTGGTTACACCGGCGAGGATCAGGATCCTGCGCTATTGGCCCGCGAAGCAGAACGGGTCGGTTTTCCGCTGATGATCAAGGCGGCCTATGGCGGTGGTGGCAAGGGCATGCGCATCGTGCATCGCGCAGAGGAGTTTTCCGCCAATCTCGAATCCTGCCAGCGCGAAGCCAAAAACGCATTCGGGCGAGATCGCGTGTTGCTGGAACGCTATGTCGAAAAGCCGCGCCATATCGAATTCCAGGTGTTTGGTGACACCCACGGCAACATCGTTCATCTCAATGAACGCGAGTGTTCGGCCCAGCGTCGCTACCAGAAGGTCCTCGAAGAGACTCCATCACCGTTTTTGAGTGTGGAAAATCGCACGAAAATGGGTGATGCAGCGATCGGTGCCGCGCGCGCCCTCGACTACGTCAACGCCGGCACGGTTGAATTCATCGTCGGCCAGGGGGGCGATTTCTACTTCATGGAGATCAACACGCGCCTTCAAGTCGAGCACCCTGTCACCGAGATGGTACTGGGTCTGGATCTGGTCGAACTGCAGTTGCGTGTGGCAGCTGGAGAGTCCCTGCCCGCCTCGCTGATTCGCAACAAGTCGATTCCGGCCAATGGCCATGCCATCGAGGTGCGCCTGTACGCCGAGGATCCCGACCAGGGATTCCTGCCGGGTTCGGGAACCTTGCAAACCTTGCGCCTGCCCCCGCCATCACGCCACGTGCGCATCGATTCGGGAGTCATCGAGGGCGACAACGTCAGCGTTTTTTATGACCCGATGATTGCCAAGATGATCGTGTGGGATATCCACCGCGACGCGGCACTGCAGCGGATGCGCGAAGCCTTGGCCGAGGTCAGCGTGATCGGGCCGAAATCGAACGTCGCATTTCTCGAACGCCTGGTCCGGCATCCGGCTGTCGTCGATGGCAGTATCGATACCAGCTATATCGATCGTCATCTCGACGAATTCCTTGATTCCGACTCGCCGGACCAGGACCAGGGCGAACGCGTGCGCACTCCCCTGCACGCTGCGGCCATCGTTTCGCTGCTGGCAGATGAGTCGGCGGCCATCGAAGTGGCACGGCGCAGTGATGACCCTCATTCGCCTTGGCAACGTGCAGATGGCTGGCGGCATGGGCATCCAGGCAAGCGTCTCGTCGCATTGCTCCATGGCGACGAGCGAATCGAGATCGCAGCGCGAGGCGCGGAAGGCAACTATCAACTCATCGATGGCGATTCCCGGATCACGATCAGCCACGCAAGAATGACCGATGGCTGGCTCAGTGCACTCCATGACGGCGTGGCCAGGCGCCATCGTGTCTTCGTGGACGCGGCACGCATCACGATTCACGATGGCGAGCGCCGCGATCACTATGAGCATGCGCCGGCATTCGCCTTTGTCGCCGCCACCAGCGTGGAGTCCGACCGCGTGGTCGCACCCATGCCGGGACGCATCGTGGTGATCAAGGCGAAGCCCGGGGATGAAGTCGGCGAAGGCGCGGAACTGCTGGTGATGGAAGCGATGAAGATGGAGTTGACCCTGCGCGCCCCTCGAGACGGACGCATCGAGGCAATCCAGGCCGAAGCGGGTGACTTCGTGGATGCCGATGCCATCCTTGTCCGACTGGAACCGATCGAATGAAAACGAGAATGATCGCCCCGCTGTGTGCCTTCCTGCTCCTGTGCGCATGCACGGAAACACGCTTTGAATCGCCTCCGGGAGACAGGATTGAAGCCTGCGACCCCGAGTGGAAGGGACTCTGGGTGGATGCCTCCGAAAATGTAGCTGGCAAGGACAAGGACGACATCGCATTTCTGGTCGATCAGGAATGCCGCTTCCTGCTGCTTGAACGCCCGGAGAAGGATGGCCCGCTGAAGCAGATCCATATCCCGGTGAACTACGTCCACGACCGTGGCAAGCACTATCTGGTGATTCCCGACAACCAGCTCGCCGGGGTCGCAGATGTGGGCCCGATCCATCGCATGAAGCCCTCGCCCGCCAAGGCGTTCTTCATTGCGCGCTACGAGATGAATCAGGGCAAGTTGAACATTCATGGCATCGATTCAACCCGCGCTGCGCACCTCATCATCGATGGCGAGATTGAAGGCACGGTTGATAGTGGCGACCGCGAACTCCATGTATTCGTCAAGGGCGACCGCCAGCAGATCCTCGAGATCTTGCGCAAGCATGATCTGTTCGTGGAAAAGCCCGAGGCCGAGGCAAGGCGCAGCAGGCAAAGCCTCGAAGAATACGAACGCAGCTATCGCGCCCGTCGTGACCGGAAGACCCCATGACTCCGTTGCCGGACAGTGTTCGAATCGTTGAGGTAGGCCCGCGAGATGGCCTGCAGAATGAAAAGACGATCATCCCGGCCGCGACCAAGATCGAATTGATCAGGCGCCTCGGCGAATGCGGCTTGCGCAGCATCGAGGCGACCAGTTTCGTCAGCCCGAAATGGGTACCGCAACTGGCTGACGCGGCCGAAGTGTTCGCTTCAATCACGCAACTCCCCGGGGTCAGCTACCCGGTCCTGGTTCCGAATGAGCAGGGCTACGACCGCGCGCGCGCAGTCGGAGCCAGAGAGGTCGCGGTATTCTCGGCAGCCTCCGAAGCGTTCAACCGGAAGAACATCAACGCCTCGATTGATGAGTCGATCGAGCGATTCCGACCCGTACTCGAAAAGGCAGAGGCCGACGGGGTCAAGGTCCGAGGCTATGTCTCGACCGTGCTCGGATGTCCGTATCAGGGAGATGTTCCACTCGGCGACGTGGTGCGAGTCGCCGAACGCATGCATCGACTGGGCTGCTACGAAATATCGCTTGGCGACACCATTGGCATGGGAACACCGCTGAAGGCGCGCGCCATGCTGCGCGCGGTGGCTGACTCGGTGCCAATCTCTGCGCTTGCCATCCATTTCCACGACACCCGGGGCCAGGCCCTGGCCAATGTACTGGCGTGTCTCGAAGAGGGCGTGTCGGTCGTCGACAGCGCCATCTCGGGCACCGGTGGCTGCCCGTACGCGAAGGGAGCGACCGGAAACGTAGCCACCGAGGATGTGGCATACATGCTCGAGGGGATGGGAATAGAAACGGGGCTCAAGCTCGACAAATTGATCGAGACCGGGCTTTGGCTGTCTGCGCAACTTGGTCGCGAGACTTCGAGCAGAGTAGCCCGCGCAGGCACCTGAAACGTCCGACTCGTCCGCCCCGGGTTTCGCGATAGTTTCCGCGCTGGCTGGACGATTCATCACCATGAAGTCGGCGAGTCGCAGCCCGGCCTCGCACCAGGAATTCCCCGGAATGTGGCAAAGCGTCTCGGCTTGCGTGGACAGGCAATCGCGCGGTGCTATGCTCCCAATCGATACGGAAATAATGGATGCCCGTTGGGCGCTCGCGGAAGGATTTGCGCGATGGTCGGGAATCAGACGTCACTGGAGAATTGGGCGCAACCCGAACAGAAGAATTCAAACTCTTCTGACAATGACATCTGGTCCCAGCTCAGCGAGCTTGCCTCACGCCATGAGGCTGACCCCGTCCTGCATCTGCTCGTCAGTGATGCCATTTCCAGATACGAAGATCTACGCGGCGTCACGGCAACCATTGCCAGTCGATACCGCGCACTGGTCGATGCAATTCCAGACGCCATCATCATCCACGATGCAGCCGGCCAGGTCGTGGACGCCAATGACACTGCGTGCAAGCTGTTTCGGCACGAGCGCGAGGTGCTCCTGCGATCCACCATTTTCACCTTGCATCCGGAACTCCCTTCCGAGTTCCTGTCCGCTCTCAACGGTGCGCAGGAAGGCGCAACCGGCCTGACCTCAAACTCATCGATTCGCCACGAAGATGGCACATCTTCAGATCTCGAGATCAACGCCCGACAGTATCTCGATGCCGGGCGTGTCCGCATCATCACGGTGGTACGTGACCTGGGTCAGCGCGAAATTGCGACTCGCCAGCTACGTGGTTCCGAAGCCTGGCTGCGAGCACTGCTGGAATCAACCGGCAAGGGCGTCATCGTGTGGAGTCGCGGCGGACGCATCCTGAGTGCAAACCCCGCTGCTTGCAGGACACTGCAAATGAATGAGGCAGAGCTGCGTGCGCTCGGTACGGATCAACTGGAGCGATGGCGCTATCTCGACGATTCAGGGCAGCCCATGGATGCCGCGGCGCTGCCATGGAATCGTGCGCTCGCGACCGGGAAACCACAGGAATCGATTGTCTTCGGGATCAGGCTTCCTGGCGAAAACCCGGCACTCTGGTTGGCCGCCAGTGCAGTACCGTATCTCAACCCTGACGAGGCCACGCCAGACAAGTCGACTTGTATTTTTTCTGACGTGACCGCGCTGCAACGCGATGCCATGATGTTCGCCCAGACTCAGGCCCTGCACAGCCTCGGTGCCTGGCAACTTTCCTTCGAGTCACATGCCCTGCTCTGCTCGTCCCGGATGCATGCGATTCTCGACGTTCCGACGACCACCCCCATGACCCGGGATCGGATGCTGAGCTACTTCGCCGGATCGGACCTCGATCGGTTCCGGAAGGCAATTCAAGCCACACGTGAAGGTCGACCCGATCGGTTTGATGCTTGCATGACCACTGCAATCGGGCGCAAGCGCCGGGTCCGCATCCGCGTGCGACCCTTGCGTATTGGAAATACCGTAGGCGCCGCGTTCGGCACGCTCAGAGACATCACGACGGAATCGACCGACGCCCCCGAGGGCTGAGGCAACGCCAGCTACCGCTTGTCCAGACGTCCCCCTTGGTCCCTCCGCAGGCTCACTGGGCTCGATGGCGGTGTAGTATCGTTTTTTCTCCTGCGGAGCAGACGCGTGCCGGCCAAACTTGCCCCCGAACGAAGTCGCGGATCGATCATTGCCTGCGGCGAACTGCCAGCCAACCAGCGCACACCGCAGTTGCTCGGGCGGCTGGTTGGTCTGGTAGGCGATTCACCGCGCATCGTCCTCGTCTCCGCTCTCGACCAATCCGACGACGACGACATCGAACTTGAAGCCATGCTGATTGCTGCTGGTTGCTCGCAACTGCATCGCCATGCACTGACCTCTCGAGCCGAGGCGGAGAATCGCCAGATGCTCGATCTGGTCGAGCAGGCCGAGATGATCATCCTCAATGCCGAGCAGCCACTCAAATTGAGCACTCTGGTCGGTGGAACCACACTCGCGCGCCTGATCCGGCGTCGCAATGCCTCAGGCATGCCCGTCTGCGGCATCGGTGCAGGCGCAGCCGTACTCTGTGAACACATGCTTGCCTCCGGCGCCCACGGTCCCACGCCTCATGTCGGAAGTGCGACCCTGGCGCCGGGACTTGGCCTGACCAATCGAGTCGTCATTGACCAGGGTGGGCACGCGAGTGATCGCCTCGGCCGGCTGCTTGCCGCGCTGGCGCTGAATCCATTTGCGCTGGGCCTTGGCATCGATGCATCAACAGTTGCCATCATTGGTCCGGACAATGCACTCGAAGTGCTCGGCAGTGGCGGCGTGACGATCATTGATCCCAGTGAAATGGCCGATTCAAATGCTGCCGACCTCGAACACGGCGAGCCAATCCGGATCACCAACATGCGCCTGCATTCGCTGACCGGCGGGGCGCGATTCGATCTTGATTTTCGCCGAACTATCGATTGATGGTCATGCGCGGTCGACCCGGCCTCGACTGCGGCAGGACTTGCACAGCAGGGGAGACACACCCTCGTACTCGACTTTACCGGGCAACGAAGTTGTTATCGCCATAGGAGCCGAGCCGGTTGCCTGATTCTGCCCCGATACCGACTTGGTCGCACCAGGGCATGGCACAAAAAAAGATGCCGGATGTCATTGATTGAATCAAAATGGAGCGTCTGCAAGCCGAAGTTTCCATCGCGGTCGCTCAGCCAGATATTTGAAGCAGGTCAACAGCCATATGGCTCGGGAGGATTACATGCGTGCACCTATTGGAAGAATCGCCCTGTACGTTGCAGTGGTTTCGGCCCTGGCGTCAGCCCCGGCGTTCGCCCAGGAACGGAATGCCTACTTCGGTCAGACCCACCAGCACACCAGCTGGTCGCTGGATGCCTACCTCATGGGCAACACGACAACGGGACCGGCGCAAGCATACGAATATTCGATGGGAGAGACGATCAAGCATCCCGCCGGGTACAACGTGAAAATCAAGACGCCACTGGACTTCCAGGGCGTTACGGACCACTCGGAATATGTAGGCGTCATGCGCCTGGCCAACGACCCGAGTTCTGCAATCAGCAAACTGCCGATCGCCGAGAAACTCCGGGTGACAAAAGACAACCCGATGGTCAAGGTATTCCAGTGGATGGCAGGCAGCCTTGCCGACGGCAAGCCGATCGAGTCATTGCTCTCCCCCGAAATCATCGAGTCGGTATGGCAGAACAACACCAAGATCGCTGACAAATATAACAAGCCCGGCAAGTTCACGACCTTCTGCTCCTATGAGTGGACCTCGATGCCACAGAATCAGAACATGCATCGCAATGTGTTCTTCAAGAGCTGCAACGACCTTCCCAAGGCTCCGTTCTCGGCAATCGATTCGGACCATCCGGAAGACCTCTGGAACTGGATGGATAGCCAGCGCAAGAACGGCACCGAACTGCTGGCGATATCACACAATGCCAATCTTTCGAACGGCCTGATGTTTCCACTGGAGCTCGACAGCAAGGGCAAGCCGATTGATGCCGCGTGGGCGCAGGACCGAATGAGGAATGAGCCATTGACCGAGATGAAGCAGGTCAAGGGCACCTCGGAAACCACTCCGGCGCTGTCGCCGAATGACGAGTTCGCCGGCTTTGAGCTGATGAACTATCTGATCGGCCTCGACAACAGTTTTTCGAAACCCAACGGCAGCTACATCCGTCAGGCATTCCAGAACGGATTGGCCATGCAGGATACGCATGGCTACAACCCGTACAAGATGGGTGTAGTTGGCGCCGGTGACTCGCACAATACGGCAACTGCGTATTCGCAATCCGACTATTTCGGGGACCATGGCGATATCGACCCCACTCCCGAGGTCCGGCTGTCGGGGAAAGTGGTATCCGGCATGACCGTCATTGAAACGGGAACCTCCGGACTGGGTGGCGTCTGGGCGGAGGAAAATACGCGCGAATCCATCTTCGATGCAATGCAACGCCGGGAGGTTTTTGCAACCAGCGGAGTGCGGCTCAAGATTCGCATGTTCGGTGGGTTTGGATACGACAAGGACATGATGTCCAAATCGGATTGGGTGAAGAACGCCTATGCGGGAGGCGTGCCCATGGGCGGTGACCTGACCGGGGCCAAGGGCAAGGCGCCGACGTTCGTTGTGTGGGCCTTGAAGGATCCCGTAGACGGCAACCTCGATCGCATCCAGATCATCAAGGGCTGGACCAGAGACGGCCAGATATTCGAAAAGATCTACGACGTTGCCTGGTCCGGCGATCGCAAGCTGGATCCGGTCACCGGCAAGCTCCCCGCGATCGGCAACACGGTCGATATCAGCAAGGCAACCTACACCAACGATATCGGTTCCGTGGAGCTGAAGGCGATGTGGACGGATCCTGATTTCGATGCCTCCCAGAACGCATTCTACTACGCCCGTGCCTTGCAGATTCCGACCCCGCGCTGGAGTACGTTTGATGCGTTGAAGCTGGGCGTGCTTCCACCCGGCAATGTTCCGGCAACGATCCAGGAGCGCGCCTGGGGCACTCCGATCTGGTACACACCAACCGAGGCCGAAGCCGCCAAGGCAAAGTCCGGCCTGATGGTTGCCGACCTCGTCAAGAACAAGGCAACTGCACTCGATGATGCTGAGCTCAAGGAGCTCGTTTTCGGCAAGAACTTGCGGGTACGCAACAACGTGACTGGCCTCACATCGAACGTCTTGTTCGGAATGGATGGCAAGCGCATTGCCACCGAGCTGGACAGCGAGTTGTCGCAGGGCGGTAGCTCGAACAGTGTTTCGAGCACGTCGGCGGCGTACGAGATCAAGGATGGCCACATCGTTACGACCATCGAGGGAACACCATTCGAATTGACCGTCTACCGCTCTGGCGACAAGTACGTTGCAGCCCGCAATGATGAGTTTGGCCATGCCAACTATGAGCTGGTGAAAGCGGCGAACTGACCGATGCCAGCGAACAACGGAGCGCATCCACGCGCGCAGTCGGAAATCGAAGCGTCGAAAGGACGCTCGACCTTGGCAGGCAAGCCCGGCGGACGCATGCGCCGTCTGCTGGGAGAGCCATTGGTCCATTTCTTTGCCGTCGGTGCGCTTGTGTTTGGCGCGTACTGGTTGCTTGAGCCGGACGCGGCGCCAGATACCCGGAAGATCGAGATCAGTGCCAACGATGTTCGACAGATCATCGTCGCCTGGCTCGCTCAAGGCCGGTCGCCACTTACCCGGGATCAGCTGCAAAGCCTGATCGATCAGAAGGTCTCCGAGGAAGTCCTGTTTCGCGAGGGACTGGCCTTGGGCCTGGACAGGAATGACGAGATCATCAGGCGCAGGGTCGCGCAGAAAATGGATTTCCTGGCCGCTGACGTGGCTGCATTGCAGGAACCGGAAAAAGCGGAACTCGAGACCTGGTATTCCGCGAATACGGACCGCTTTGCGGTGCCACCCCACATGAGTTTTCGCCAGCTCTATTTTTCACCTGACCTGCACGGCGAGAACACGCAGGACGCGGCGAAAGCGGCGCTGGATGCGATCGCCGGCAAGGCTGCCGATTCCGCCGAAGTGGCGGCAGTCGGCGACTCATCCTCCTTGCGCAACTACTACCGCAAGGCTACGCCCGAACTCATGCTGAAGGAATTCGGCCCCGACTTTGCAACGGAACTGTTCAAGCTTCAGCCAGATGGCTGGCGCGGTCCGATACAGTCCGGATACGGCTGGCACCTCATCTGGATTGATTCGGTCGAACCGGGTCGCGTGCCGAGCTTTGCCGAAGTCGAGACCGAGGTGAAGTCCGCTTGGCGCGATGCGCGTTACCTGGAAATCAAGCGCGACGCACTTGAAGAGATGCGTGGGCAATACACGGTGGTCGTACCCCCGCTTGATACGATCGACATGAGCAACCTTCTCGGCACTGAGCAGACACCCACCGTTTCTCCGGAAATGATCCCGCAATGAGTCGTGCCGTTCGGATGGGTGTTGCGGCCCGGGGATTCTTGCTCGTATTCGCATTCCTGATTCTGGCAGTCCCTTTTGGCGCTTCGGCGCACGAGGTGAGGCCGGCCTATCTGCAGATAGATCAGGTAGGGCCCGCACGCTTCAATGTGCTCTGGCGCACGCCAATGCTCTCCGGGATGCGACTGCCGGTCATTCTCCGGTATTCCGACGGAATCAAGGTGGTGGCAGGCCCTTCCGAGAAGCAACTACCGGACTCCCTGGTCGAGCGCAGCATCATCGACGCACCTGAGGGACTGATCGGGGAGCGCATCACCTTCTTCGGGCTTCAGGCAAGCATCACCGATGTCCTTGTCCGGGTGAAGCTCCAGGATGGCACGGTGACCACGACCCTGGTTCGCCCGTCCGAACCGTGGATAGAAGTCCAGGCGAAAGAGAGTTCCTTCCAGGTCATCAAGGTGTTCCTGGTCGAAGGAATCGAGCACATTCTTTTCGGCTTCGACCATTTATTGTTCGTCCTCGCCCTGATGCTGATCGTGAGAAGTACGCGTACCCTGCTGCTGACGATTACCGCGTTCACGGTTGCACACTCGATTACGCTCACTTTCGCGACGCTCGGCTGGGTGACACTGCCATCCGGGCCGGTCGAAATCATGATCGCGCTCAGCATCGCCCTGGTCGCGGCCGAGATCGTCGCGAAGGAAAGGGGGAAAACCAGCCTGGCCATCTCGGCACCGTGGATCGTGGCCTTTGCATTTGGTTTGCTGCACGGATTCGGATTTGCGGGCGCGCTGAAGAATCTGGGGCTGCCGCAAGGTGATATCCCGCTGGCCCTGCTTTGCTTCAACGTGGGTGTCGAGATCGGCCAGTTGATGTTTATAGCGCTGATACTTGCGATGGCCGCTTTGATTCGACGGTTCGTCAAAGTCCCACGAAGGGCCCTTGAATTCTCGGCCTATGGCATCGGAATCGTTGCGGCGTTCTGGACTGTTGAGCGCCTGCACTCGACATTTGCCTAAGGCAGCGCTGTCAACGTTGGCTGCGGAAAATCTCGCGCAGAAGCGTCGCACTCTGATTGACCAACAGCCCTGCGCTTGCGTCGATCTGGTGATTGTGCCGCGGTGAATTCAGCGTGTCGAAGACGCTACGGGCTACACCCGTTTCCTGCATTCGTGATACGGGGTAGTCAGGCAACGCCTTGTTCGACATGGGTTAGTTGAATAGCCACGCAGGCTATTGGACGCATGATTGGTTTCATGAATTTCTTCCGCTTTGTTTGGCGCGCTCCATGCTGCGGCACCAAACTCGCGTTCCCCGCCATGGAAGAATGGCTATATCGAACTACCAGCGGCGTTTCCTGCTTTGGATTTCAAGTATCGATCCAGCGGAATCAGCAGGTTGCTGGCCGTTGCCATCTCACCAAAAAGCTCCTGGGCTGCAGCGACCATATCGGGGGTCAATCCCTTGGTCGCTGCCAGATTCGCTTTGGCATGATTTGCGGGTGAACTATCCATGGTTGCTGATTGCAGAAGCAGGGCCACGCCGGCAATCTTGTCCATCTTCACACCGTCGCCGCGCACATAGAGCATGCCCAGATTGCCGATGGCGAGCGCATCGCCTTGCACCGCCGCCTTGCGATACCACTGGTTGGCTCGCGAGAAATCCACGGCGGTGCCACGACCGTTTTCATAGAGCACACCCAGGTTGAATTGCGCGTTGGCATTCCCCAGCTCCCCGGCCTTCTGATACCAGTAGGCCGCCTCCTTTTCATTCTTGGCGATTCCCATGCCTTGCTCATACATCAAGCCCAGATTGAACTGGCAATCGGAATCACCTTTATCCGCCCC
>NZ_JBAWHJ010000011.1:0-4416 GCF_049593775.1 Dokdonella sp.
TTCGAAAGGTGAGTCCGGACTCGTCCTTGCTATCGAAGATCGAATGTATCCATTCCTGCGGAGACATCTGATCACCAAGTTCGGCAAACCTGACCAGAAACGTCGGCGTGCGCAGAAAGCGCAAGACCACATCTTCCAATTCGCGTTGATAACCGCTCTCCCACAATGACGGATGCTGTTTCAGCAAATCATCCACCATGGAAATGACATCTGCGGCACGAACCCGATCGAGTCGGTCGATAAAGGGTTTGAGCGAGGCTTCAACGTCAGCAGGCAGACATCGCAGCTTCTCCGCAGCGCGGAGCTGAGTTTCTTGCAACATCGCTTCGGAGAGATAGCGGTGCAGTGCCTGCCCGGTATGTCGGTAGTGACAGAAGATCAATACTTTCTCGCCACGGCGCCAAAGTGCCATTGCTAGATTGATAGTGGCACGAATCTTGGGGTGCAGACTGCGTCCTTTCGGCCCCATCCGACCGGCACATTCGCGCAGAGCGGCCAGATGCCATGACTCATCGGCAGTTCTATCGTGCGGGGCGGCTGTGAGGAGTGTTGCATCTGGCTCCTGATGTGTATCGAGCAGTGCTTCAAAGCTTGAAGCGAGTCCATCCGCGAATACCCGTCCCTTGCCTCCAAAACTGTTGATGCGCGCTGCCAGCAAAAATGGCAACGCATTGTCCGCATCGACGCGAAGCCCCCCGGCCAAAGAACCTACTACTGTATCCACCTCAGTCAACACCGCAGCACCTTCGATGCGCTCACGGCGCAACACGCCTACGTGTGGAGGAGGCAGCCATCGTGATCGAATGCTGCGCAGAACCCAAGGCGTCAGTCGGGTCTGCGCACCTTCGATGGCGGATTTGGCAGCAGATAATGACAGCATCACCGCACGCAACTTTTGGTTGTCGACTTGCCCGCATAACGTGTCACTTCCTTCGTCGGCCAATGCCCACCACCGCACGCCGTAGACCCGCTCGCCCTCCTCGATATCAGGAGCAAGCAAGCGCTTCCAATCGCGCTCCAGTCGCTCTGTGGCCAATTGCATGGAATTCAATGCTGCGTTCAAGGTTGCAATCTGGTTTTCGAATTCATCACGTCCAAGAGCAGGTGCGCGAGCACTATCCCAGTCTATGGCGTCGAAGCGGGAGAGCACGTTGCAAAGCTCGTGATGACCCAACTGGAAAGGTGTGGCAGTCAGAAACAGCATCCGGTCAAAACGATGCGCTAGCGGGCCGCCGACCGTATCCCGGCCTTCCCGACTTTCTCGCAGTAGTTGCGCCAATTGCGTCCCACCATGGCGTGCCCGATGCGCCTCGTCGAGAATCAGCAATGGCAGTGAAAGTTGCATGCTCGCCAGAACATTGCGCCATACTGGCGGGAGCACACCTGTACCGGCGTTGTCCATCGCATTGCGAGCCGCACGCAAGCGCTCGTCGAGATTCTTGGATGCACGTGCCGGCATATTGTCGATGACGCGCCCATACACGTCGGAAAGATCCAGTCCGCTCAGCGTATCGACAAATAACTCCGGGACCGGATCATCGTCTTGAGCATCGAGCAAGCCATGAGCCACCAGAATCGGCTTCC
This sequence comes from Dokdonella sp., assembly GCF_049593775.1. GTDB lineage: Bacteria > Pseudomonadota > Gammaproteobacteria > Xanthomonadales > Rhodanobacteraceae > Dokdonella. The sequence continues at coordinate 1,585 of NZ_JBAWHJ010000011.1, forward strand.
ACTTGCCAGCCGGTGTGTTGAGCAGCCGCGCCACCAATTCCTCGGAGACGCGACCACCCATGCGCAACACACGCGGCGCATAGCGAGCAACGCGTGTGCGCAAGTCGCTGACGCCATGACGGCCCTTGATAGCCGATTGCAGGACGGCCAGTTTGGCCCAGCAGTCGCCCAGTCGACGGTTCAGTGCGCCGTGGGCCAAGATGACCACGCTGGCCCGCACATCCAGCGGATCATCCAGAAGCTTCATGAACTCAATGCCGGTTTCGGCCACCTGCACCCGGAAGCGATCGCGCTCGCTACCCGAACGAAGGCACGCATTCTTGAAGGTGTTGCTGTCGCGATTCCACTTCTTGACTACAGCGCCGGGCACCATGATCACCACCGGCCGCGTCGCATCTTGCATGACATGAGCGGCAGCCACGGCCAAGGCCACGAATGTTTTACCCATGCCAACCTCGTCGCCGAGAATTACACCTGGCAGACGCTGAAATCGCTTGAGGATGGCTTGCGCCGATTTCTTCTGGCGCAACGCGTCCTCTGCTGACAATCGTCCCTCGACATGCAGATTGAGCGAATCAGGCAGTTTCAAGTGATGTCTCCCGGGTGTCCCTAAACGCGTAGCGAAGCATCGACTCGGACGCGCATGCCAGCGCGATATCCAGTCGTGCATTCTGCTCACTCACGAACGCACCCAACTGCTGCTGCAGAAAGGCCTCGACCGGTTTGCCATTCGGCTGTAGCAGTTGCACCGTTCCCAGTTGGCGGACCAGTTCGAACAACAGGAAAGCCCATTCGTCCGCCAACAACGGATCGCACTGACGCTCAATTGCATCCGCCACAGCGCGCGCGCCGACCGGTCCATCCAACCGCCAGGCCAATGCCGCTTCCGAGAGAACGGGCTCCCGCAATCGCGCGGATATTTGCTGCACGGCACGACAGGCTCGCTGAACGCGTTTGATCAGGAAACCACTGGTATCGACCTTTTGGTGTGGATCCACCAGTTCGCAACTTTGCAATCCATCCGGATCATCGTCATCCACTTGTCGACGTAGCCACTGGCGCATTGCCTCGTGCAATGGTCGGGCCGAGCTGAGCAACTCCAGTAGCGCCGCTAAGGACAGGCCACGAAGTTCGTCCGGTGGAGGCAAGGCGCTGGGCGTGTGCGCATTCACCGGCCAATCGGCCGTGTGTCGCACACCCTCGGCATCCTGCCATTCCACTTGTAGTTGTGACGGCGGTGGCCCACTACGCGGAAGCGACAGTTCAACCGCGGCAGGCTTTCCATTCTTGACCCATTCGGCATGCGTATAGATCAGCGTGGAGTCTTGACGTATCCACCACTTACCGCTTACGAGCTCCCCCTGAAATTTCAGAGAGATCTGATGCCCAGTGTCCGCACTGCACAACAAATCCGCCTCGGCGAAAAACATCGGCAGTGGAGGCACGCCAGCCAGTTCCTCGCCATCGACGTCAAATGCAGGCGCAAAATCTATCTTCTCACCTAGAGTGACGGCTTTGTCGCCACGCAAACCGCCCTCGGCGAGTTGTCGATAGGTCGGGTGATCGGGCTGATCACGCAGAAAATACAGTACATTCGCTTCGTAGTTGCGCTGATTGGGTGCCAAGCCGGTACCCGCCGAGGTGAAATTACTGGAGCCGATCAGCCACGCAACCCAATGCGTATTGCGCAACGTCAGCATCTTTGCGTGCAGTGGTCTGCGCTCGGGATCGCTGTCAGTGGGTACTTTGGTCACCTGCACGGGATGCAGCGACAACAGCGCTCCGCTGCGGCCTTTTGGTACCGTCGCTAGCACATGTTCCGGAACCTGCAGTCGCCACCGATCCGTTTCGGGCGCATATTCACCGGCGACATGCATTCTCAGTTCGGCATGGCCACGCTGCCGCAGCATTTGCCACAAGCGAGACTCCGGACCGATCTTGCGTGAGTCAACGTCGAAGAACGGCGACACCACATCCGCCGATTCAGGCGGTGAATTCGGCAACTGCTCGTCGAGCTGATCGAACAGCGATGGGCGTCCGGGCCCGACCAGCACTAGTCGTCGCTGCACACCGCGCGCAGGCGCAGCGTCGCGAGGAAGATTGGCATCTACCCAATCCAGCAAACTCGATGCTCTTACTCTGGCAACGCCTTGGGTGGTCGCTAATATTTCGCGCAGATAGTCCAGCAATGGATCCAACAGCGCCCGGTCTGCCGAGCCGCGGTCGAAGTCCAGCACCGACGCACATTCCTGATTGCGACGATAGCCATCGGGCGTGAGATTGGCAGAGGCCACGATCACCCGTACGTGGTCGTTCCAGGCCAACAAACTGATCTTGGCGTGCATCACCCCGGAAGCAGGTCGCGAAACCAGCAAATCCCATCGCAGGCTTCTATTCCCGCCGCAATGATGGACGTCAGCCACCACCGTCGCGCATTTCAGCGACGCCAGCTTTTCCTCGCGCTCGATGCGGTAAAGCGCGCCATCCCGCGCCGGGTCGCTTTGTACCTGTGCGAATCGCGCCAAACACTCTTCCTCGAAGAGCGCCGTATCCAGCGTAAACGTGGTTGCCAGAACACCGATTGGCGCACCTGATTTTGCGGGTGGCTCCCACAGCGACAGCATGCGGCGGGAAGTGTTCGAAGGATCTTTCTTCCGCGCCATCAGACCAACTCCTGCTCAGGCAACGTGCGACCAAGGTCAAGAGCAAAATCCCAGATCGGTCGAGTCCGGTAGGCGTGGACGTACGTGCCTTCGCGCGACTCGAACTTGTCGAGAGCATAGGAAGGCCGAACTGCTACGCGACCGTCACCAAACGTGTCAAACCATGGTC
>NZ_JBAWHJ010000012.1:0-8911 GCF_049593775.1 Dokdonella sp.
GAACTCGGGGTCACTCTTCTTTCAACTTGCGCAGTCATGCAGGCGTCGATGGCGACGCCTGCATGATCCTTCCCGCACGTTCTAAAGCACTTCAGAGGCGATGTCGGCCAGCCTTGAGCGCTCCCCGCGACGCAATGTCAGGTGTGCGGAGTGCTCCCAGTTCTTGAACCTGTCTACGGCATAGGTCAATCCCGAGGTTGTTTCGGTCAGGTATGGCGTGTCGATCTGCTCCACATTGCCCAGGCAGACGATCTTGGTCCCCGGACCGGCGCGCGTGATCAGCGTTTTCATCTGCTTCGGGGTCAGGTTTTGCGCCTCATCGACGATTACATAGCGATTGAGGAAGGTGCGCCCGCGCATGAAATTCATTGCGCGGATTTTTATCCGCGAAGCAAGCAGGTCGTTGGTTGCCGCGCGGCCCCATGCGCCGCCTTCCTGCGGAGATGTGAGCACTTCCAGGTTGTCGGTCAGTGCTCCCATCCAGGGCGTCATTTTTTCCTCTTCCGTTCCGGGCAGGAAGCCGATGTCTTCGCCGACAGAGACCGTGGCGCGGGTCATGATGATTTCCCGGTAGCGTTGCTGATCCATCACTTGTGCCAGGCCGGCTGCCAGAGCAAGCAAGGTCTTGCCGGTACCCGCCGTACCCAGCAGGCTGACGAAATCCACCTCGGGATCCATCAGTGCGTTCAGCGCGAAGTTCTGCTCCCGGTTGCGCGCCTGAATGCCCCAGATGGTGTGCGAACCATGGAAGTAATCATCGACGATCTGCAACACGGCCTTGCCGTTGTTGATGCCAAGCACGCGCAGTTCGATCTCGTTGTCGCCCGGCAGATAAAGGAACTGGTGTGGATGCCAGTCTTCGTCCTTGGTCATGCTCACTTCGTAGAAAGTGTGACCTCGCTCAGACCAGGATCTCAGGTCAGCGTGCCGATCCCAGAAATCTGCCGGCAGCTCATTGTGACCAGCGTAGAGCAGGCTGAAATCATCGAGAGCGCGGTCATTCTCGTAGTCTTCGGCAGTTATGCCCGCGATCGAAGCCTTGATGCGCAGGTTGATGTCCTTGGTGACCAGGACCACCGGGACTTCCGGATGCGCTTCACAGAGCGCAACAATCGACGCAAGTATCAGGTTGTCCGGCAGTCCGCGTCTTTTGCCCGTTCCATTCTCGGACGCCAGGGTCTGGAAGTGGAGTCGGCCAATTTTCGGGTTCCGGTCCAGGCGCAGGCCCTGTGGCAGGCGCAGGTCGAGGCCGTCGGCGATTTTGCGACTGCTGTCATTCTCGATCAGCTCGTTGATGAAGCGACTGACCTGCCGTGCGTTGCGTGAGACTTCCGACTGCCCCTTTTTCGCAGCGTCCAGCTCTTCCAGTACGGTCATGGGTATGAACACGTCGTGTTCTTCGAAGCGAAACAACGACGTCGGGTCATGCATCAACACATTGGTGTCGAGTACGTAAATGCGTTTGCCTCGAGTCATGCACGAGCCTCAATAAGGGTAGGAGGAGAATCGCGTCGGTGACGACGCGTTGGGATCGATGAAGCCCTTGGTGCAGAGCATGTCACCCGGCAGCCAGCCGCTCCAGCACAGCCGCCGCGTGACCAGGAACCTTGACCCCGCGCCATTCGACGCGCAACACGCCATCCGGATCGATGAGGAAGGTGCTGCGGACGATGCCGAGATGACGCTTGCCATACAGGACCTTTTCGTGGATCACGTCGAAAGCCTTGCACCAGGTTTCATCCACATCGGCGATCAATTGAAATGGAAGCTCCTGTTTTTCACGGAAACGTGCGTGCGATGCAATGGAGTCGCGCGAGACACCCAGGATTTCGCAGTTCAGTTTCGAGAATTTCTTGTGCAGGGCTGCGAAGTCGCGTGCCTCGGTCGTGCAGCCGGGCGTCGCATCGCGCGGATAGAAATAGACCACCAGCCATTTCCCGCGCAATGATTTCAGTTCGAGCTTGTCGCCCTCGTCGGTCAGGCCCTTGAGGGCGGGGACTTTCTTGTCCATCTTGATCGCTGTCTTGTCACTCATGTGCGGTCGATGAGCTCCTTTTAGAATTTCATGGGATCCATGATGGCATCGAGGTTCAGGCCGTCGCAGAATTCGAGGAAGTCGTCCCGCAGTGCGGCCAGGTGCATGGAGTTGGGGATTCCAATCGTGATCTGGGCGGAGAACATGTCGGCGCCGGTCTGCATGGCGCGATAGCGGGTCGAATGCAACTGCTCGATGCTGATGTTGTGGTTGGCGAAGAATTCAGCCAGCTGGAACAGAATCCCGGGTTTGTCCGCGGCGATCACTTCCACCACGTATGGCAGGAACGTGACTTGTTGCGGCTTTGCGCTGGTGCGAAAGTGGGTCAGGCGCAACTCGCCATCGCGATCGAGCTTTGCGAGCGCATTCTCGAGCTTGGCGATGGCATCCCAGGAGCCCTGGGCCAGAACCTGGATACTGAGCTCGGATCCCAGAGCGGCGACGCGAGATTCAGCGACATTGCAGCCACAGTCGGTGACGCGCTTGCACAGCGCGAACAACGGCGAGTGCTCGAGATTGGCGAACACGCTGATCAACAAGTGATTGTCGTTCGCGGTAGGACGTGGCGCGCGATCGCTCAAGATCTGCTTTCCTGCCTGCTTCACTGCTTGGTGGGCGCCATCAGGGTAACTGCACTGGCAGCATACTGGCCACCTCGTGGGCTAGCAAGGGAAGCAGGAACGTGGCCCGCAGCCGTCAGTGCTGAACGGGAAGACGGATGGACTTCCATGGCGCTTGACCCTAACATCCGAGGATTCGCACGCGCTTGCACCCTACGCCTTGAATCTTTCCGGAAGCATCTGCGCTCTGGCCACGCCATTTCATGGGGCCAATGAGGCGCTTGATTTAGACGCATTTGGCCGCCTCATCGAATTCCAGATCGGTGCGGGTACGCGCGGCCTCGTCGTTGCCGGTTCAACAGGCGAAGGGGCGGCACTCGAGCCGGAAGAGTTCTTCGAACTTGTTGAATTTGCGGCACATGCCGTGGCCGGTCGCGTTCCATTGCTGGCCGGGACCGGGTTGCAGTCGACGCGCAAGACCATTGCTCAAACCAGGCTGGCGTTACGTGCAGGTGCCGACATTGCCCTGGTTGTCGCCCCGGCCTATGTGCGGCCGACACAGGAAGGCCTTTATCGTCATTTCGGTGAAGTGGCTGCTCATGGTGGTTTGCCTGTAATGCTCTACAACGTGCCAACGCGCACTGCGTGCGACCTCTTGCCGGAAACAGTGGCCAGGCTTCATTCCCAATCAGGCGTGGTCGGTATCAAGGAAGCCCGGCCTGAACAAGAGCGTATTCAGGCGCTACTGGCCCTCGGATCAAGCGAGTTCTCCATTTTTTCGGGCGATGATCCCAGCGCTGCGCGCTCGATCCGCATGGGGGCCGACGGTGTCATTTCGGTTGCTGCCAACGTCGCTCCGGCGCAGATGCAGGCACTTTGCATGCTGGCTGCGGAAGGCGCCGACGATGCACTGACGCAAGCCGACAAGCGCCTCCACGATCTGTATGATCTGCTCGGAGTCGAACCCAACCCGATTCCGGCCAAGTGGTGCTTGCACCGCATGGGTTTCGGATCCGATACCCTTCGTCTTCCGCTGCTTTCGCTAGCTGAGGCGTATCATGCGCAGGGTGGCCGCGTGCTTGCCGAGCTGGGCCTGGAAATGGCTCATTCATCCCGTGAATGAGCCGAAAATAGACAACGGAATCATGAATGTGAAACGAAACCTGACCTTTCTGCTTGGCCTCCTCGTCGCGCTCACCATGTTGAGCGGATGCGGCTACATGCGATCAAAATTTGGCAGCAAGAGCGAGGTCTACAAGGTCGGCGCACAGTCCAAGCCGCTGGAAGTTCCCCCGGATCTGGATGCGCCCAACAGGACCGGAACCCTGGTCATTCCGGAGCCAAGCCCCACTGCGGCTCCGGCAGCTGCTGATACCAGCGTTCCCGTCGCATCCATCTCCGATCAGGCCGCCCCGCCAATCACGGCAGCTCCGAGCCTGGGTGGGGAGGGCATGACCGTTGCCGACACGCCAGCCAGTACGTGGAATCGGGTGGGTCTGGCACTGGAGCGTTCAGGTGTGGCCACGATTGAAAAGCGCGACGAAAAGACGCGGACCTACGAGGTCCTGACCAACGGAAGTACGACAAAGTCTCCCGGCTGGCTGAAAAAGACTGTCACGCTCGGCATGGCCGATGACAAGAAGGTCCTGACACCGGTTCGTCTGCGCATCAGGGTCAGTGGCACCGGCAGCGAAAGCAGGGTGACCGTGGAAGGTGCAACTTCGGAAGCTGCGACCAGCGCTGCGCGCAATATCCTGGCAACCCTTGGTCAACGCCTGAGCTGATCAGGAACGCAGGCCGGTTTCGCGCCTGCAACGAGCCGCAACGGATAGCCGCTCGGCGTCAGCGCTCGAGCAAGGGCAGTTTGTCCGGTTTGCCTTCCCATTCCTTGGCGTCCTCGGGGGCGTCCTTGCGTTCAGTCAGTACCGGCCAGATCTTCGAGAGATCGGCATTGAGCTGGATGAAGGCTTCCTGTCCTGCCGGAACATCATCTTCCGGGTAGATTGCCGTTATCGGGCATTCCGGCTCGCAGAGCGTGCAGTCGATGCATTCTTCAGGATCGATGACGAGGAAATTCGGACCTTCGTGGAAGCAATCGACCGGACAGACCTCGACACAGTCTGTGTACTTGCACTTGATGCAGTTCTCGATGACAACGAAAGGCATGGATGAGGTCGCTAGGTCTGAGATCGCGGTCCGGTATGGCCGCTTCCTGGTTTCCGGTACCCCGTGGCAAGACCGGTGTGGCGCTCCCTACGAGGTTCGAACTCGTGTTCCCGCCTTGAGAGGGCGGTGTCCTGGACCACTAGACGAAGGGAGCGGTGTTTGGGACAACCGCACGGGGCGCGTAGTATAACCATTTCCTAACTACCTACAATTGCCCGGCGACGCCATTGAACTTGAACGTGACCACGGAATGAACCAGATCGCATCGTCTGCGGCTGAGACAGATTCCAGCTTGAAAAACCTTGTGCCGCGCATCATTCCGCGGGCCGAACATGGCATCTCACGCAAGAACATTTCCAACGGAGCGCTGCGCGTCCTCTATCGCCTGCACGAGGCCGGATACAAGGCTTTCCTGGTGGGTGGTGCGGTTCGAGACCTGCTGCTCGGCGAGCATCCCAAGGATTTCGACATTGCGACCGACGCGACTCCGGAACAGACGCGAGCGCTTTTTCGCAACTGTCGACTGATTGGCCGTCGATTCCGACTTGCCCATGTCGTGTTCGGGCGAGAGATCGTGGAGGTTGCGACATTTCGTGGCATCGGTGAAGCGGGCAACAGTGACCGTCACGTTGTCGACGGGCGAATCGTCCGCGACAACGTCTACGGCAGTATCGAGGAAGACGCGATACGGCGCGATTTCACCGTCAACGCCCTCTACTACGACATTGCAGATTTCAGCGTCCGCGACTACGTCGGCGGCATCGCCGATCTGCAGCACAGGACGATGCGACTGATCGGAGATCCCGAGCTGCGCTACCGGGAAGATCCGGTTCGCATGCTGCGCGCCGCACGACTTGCAGCCAAGCTCAATTTCAGCTTGGCCGAAGAGACCGAAGCGCCGATCGCCGGACTTGCTGGCCTGCTCGCCGATGTGGCTCCCGCTCGACTGTTTGATGAATCTCTCAAGCTGTTTCTTTCCGGCCATGGCCTGGAAAGTTTGCGCCGGCTTCACAACCTTGGCCTGCTCGGCGAAATCTTTCCGGCCACGGCCAAGGCCCTTGCTGGTCCTCGCAGTGCGGAGTTCGGTCGACTTCTGGGCTATACGTTCACCAGCACCGACGAACGCATACGCAGCGACAAGCCGGTCACGCCTGCCTTTCTTTTCGCGGCAATGCTATGGGAGCCGGTTCGAAGCCTTGCCGAGCGACTTGTGGAAGATGGCAACGATCCGAACGTGGCTTGGCAGGTGGCTGTTGATCGCGTCGTGCATCAGCAGGCGGTCCGCGTAGCCATTCCGAAAAGATTCGTCATGGCGATGGAAGAAATATGGTCGCTGCAGTCGCGGTTTGAGCAACGCCAGAAGAAGCGCGTGCTTCGTCTGCTAGCGCACCCCAAGTTTCGCGCTGCTTACGATTTCCTGGCTATCCGGGCCCACGATGAGCCGGAGTTGCGTGAACAGGTGGAATGGTGGACCAACGCCCAGGAACTGGATGCGCAGCAACTGTCGGAGCAACTGCAGACATCTCCGCCACGACGAGTTGAAGGTGAGCCCGCCAAGAAGCGCAAGCGTTCTCGCCGCCGCAAGCGATCAAGCACGGATACCGATGTCGTGTCTGCGCCCGACGCGGAGAATCCTGGCGAGTGAGTGCGGTCCTTGCGTATGTCGGGTTGGGCAGCAATCTGGGCGAACCGCGCCAGCAGCTTGCGAGTGCCCTTGAGGCACTGGATGACATCGACGAAACACGCGTCTTGCGTCAATCAAGCTTTTACCGCAGCAAGCCTTGGGGGATCCTCGAGCAACCGGATTTTCTCAATGCCGTTGCCGAACTGGAGACACGACTGGATCCGGTCATGCTGCTGGAAGAATTGTTGGCGGTGGAGCGAAAGGCGGGGCGCCAGCGGGATTCGACACGCTGGGGGCCACGCATCATCGACCTCGATCTTCTGATTTATGGCATGCAGCAGATTCGCCAGGACGGGATTGAAGTGCCTCACCCGCGATTGTTCGAGCGCTCGTTCGTGGTCTTGCCACTGGCGGAATTGCGGCCTGATCTGATCGTTCCCGGGCACGGACCCATCGCCGATGCAGTGGCAATGGTCGATTCCGGCAGTTGCCTGCGGCTAGCACTCGACGAGGGCTGATCCCGAGAACTGGAATTCCGCGTGGGAGAAATCCTCGGGCCACGACTGCAACTTCCTCGGCGTACAGCGAGGTTCGCCGGATTCGCGTGAAACTGCCGCACTTGCGCCGTGCTCGACCTTGCCAGCGGCGAATTCCCCGGATTGCGATTCGAAGTTTCCACCGCCCAGGCTTCTGGCTCGGGTTAGGATGTCGGGCTTGATGCTTCCAGCCATTCAGAACGGCAGACCATGTACGCAAATCCAGCAAACATGCCAGAACGCGCGGCCATCACGGTTCCCGTGCTCAAACAGCGCAAATCGGCTGGCGACAAGATTGTCGCCTTGACCTGTTACGACGCGAGTTTTGCCGTCCATCTCGACTCCACCGGTGTTGATGTGGTCCTGGTCGGGGATTCGCTTGGCATGGTCGTGCAGGGGCTTTCCAGCACACTCCCGGTAACCCTTGAACATATGGTCTACCACTCCGCTGCGGTCGCGCGTGGTTTGCGCGCGCCGTTGTTGATCGCGGACATGCCGTTCATGAGCTATCGGGATGTGCCCACTGCGTTGGCCACGGCTACGCGATTGCTGGCAGAAGGCGGCGCGGCAATGGTCAAGCTGGAAGGTGGCGAATGGGTGACTTCGATCGTCCGCGCCCTTGCCGAGCGTGATGTTCCCGTTTGTGCCCACATTGGCCTTACCCCGCAGTCCGTGCACAAGCTGGGTGGCTATCGCGTGCAAGGCAAGCAGCCAGCAGATGCGGCACGTCTGCTCGGCGAGGCGGCTGCGCTCGCAGAGGCTGGTGCCGACCTGCTTGTACTGGAATGCGTCCCGGCCGAACTGGCTGCGAAAATCACGCGAGAAATCCCGATTCCAACGATTGGCATTGGCGCAGGCGTGGACTGCGACGGCCAGGTACTCGTGCTGTACGACATGCTCGGAATAACTCCGGGCAGGCGACCCCGATTCAGCAAGGACTTCATGCGTGGCCATGATTCGATCGACGCCGCACTGACCGCCTACGTCGAAGCCGTGCGGAGATCGGAATTTCCAGCGGCCGAGCACACCTACTAGCAGCCAGCATGACCTTGCCAGACCAGGCGATGACGCCTCAGCGGTTCGTATTCGCACCGCTTCTTGCCCCGTCTAGCCACATGCCCTGCAAACCGTAGAGAATCTGCGCTCACGCAGCCAAACTCTCGCCTTGATCGGCATAGTTCCAATATCTCCCGGGTAAACCATGCAAGTCATCAAAACCATCGGCGCACTCCGTGAACTCATTGGCGAACAGCGCCGACTCGGAAAGCGCATCGGATTCGTTCCAACCATGGGCAACCTGCATGCGGGCCACTACTCGCTACTGGCGAGGGCGCGCGAGGACGCCGACCTGATCGTCGCCAGCATCTTCGTCAATCCGACCCAGTTCGGTGCCGGCGAGGACTTCGCGCAATACCCGCGGACACCGGAGCAGGACGAGCGCGGACTGTTCGAGCATGGCTGCGACGTCTTGTTTCTTCCGGATCCGGAAACCATCTATCCATTCGGGATCGATGGCGCTGCGAAGGTCTGTGTACCGGAGCTCGGCGACATCCTGGAAGGTGGAGAGAGGCCGGGTCATTTTGACGGGGTTGCCTCGGTCGTGGCTCGCTTGTTCAACCTGGTCCAGCCCGACATGGCCGTGTTCGGGCGCAAGGACTACCAGCAGCTCATGGTGATCAGGCGAATGGTCAAGGATCTGGGTTTCGCGATCGAGATCGTCGGCGCGCCGATCATCCGGGAAGCCAATGGTCTGGCAATGAGCTCACGAAACCAGTATCTGGATGCGCAGCAACGGGAAATCGCCGGCATCATCCACGCCTCCCTGACAACGATGTGCTCCCAGGCTCGTGAAGGCATTGAGACCCTGGCAGACATCGAGATCGCTGTCGCTCGTCAGCTTTCTGCTGCGGGCTTGAGGCCGGACTACGCCGAGTTTCGTCGTGCCGATGATCTGGGGCCGGCCCATGCGTTTGGCGACGGTCCGCTGGTT
>NZ_JBAWHJ010000013.1:0-8457 GCF_049593775.1 Dokdonella sp.
CTGGTGTCGACTGCAGTCAGCGCGTCAGTAGTTGAAGTCGCGCAATCCGCGTTCCTGCCATCCGATGGTGATCAGGCCGGTTCGAAGCGGTTCGCATCACGGTTCTTGCGCACGTTTGCCGGATTCCAGATGCGTCCGTTCATGGCGATGTAGACGCCATCGGGAAGCGACTGCACGGCGCCGACCGCGCAGCCGATGTTGAAGACCGCGTCCGAACCCTGGAATCGCGCCGGATTCAATGCACCGGTCAGGATGATGACCTTGTCCTTGATGCTGCTAAGCACGGCAGCCGTCTCGACCATGGTGTCTGTTCCGTGGGTCACCAGCACGTGCTTGTGCGGTTGCGCCTGGATGAGGCGACGCAGAAGGTCGCGATCCGCGTCATCAATGTGCAGGCTGTCCTTGCGCATCGCCGGAAGCACGTCGAACTCGAATACCACGCCGAGTGTTTCCAGAATCTTGCCGATCTGCGGTTCACCGATCTCGTAGGTGGACTTGTCATCGAAATAGACCTTGTCGATGGTTCCGCCGGTGGTGACTATGGACAGATGTTGCATGCTGGATCCTCGCGATTTCGGTTGTGGCCGCATTGATGCAGCGCGGCTTGCGCAGCCGCCAATGATACGGACTATTGGGGCGACGCATCGAGCAGGTCGGTTGCGCGGCCAGGATTCGGGTTGTGCAGGCCATTCGATCCGGTGGCGATAAACCGTTCCAGTGCATGGATGGGTCGCCGCTCATTCGAGCGGGCAGGGCTCTGCATCGGATCGCACGGGGTACCGGGCAGGATCTCCAGTTTCATAGATACCAGCAGCATGGCCTGGTCGCTGCCATGCCTTTTTCGAGGACTTCCACCGCGCGTGGCAAATTAGCGACGTGTTGGCCGTGGCTTTCGGGACGCGATCCACCGCGACCGGTAATGCAGGTTCAGCCGGTCAGCCAGCGTACCTCAGGCACGCCCGAGGTTTTCAACACGGGGACTACTTCGAAAAGGGCGATTTACCCGATCGTGCGATCCAGCCAAGCGTTCCGATCAAGGCCACGCTGAGGACGACCTCGATGAGTGCGAGGGTGCGAAGCGCGGGGATCGACCACGCAGCCACGATGCCATGGCAGAAATAGCCGAGGCTGACGATGCCCACCCAGAGCAGGGCGCGTCGGGGGCCACGGCGCAATGCCAGCAATGGCAGTAGCAGGGGTGTCAGGGTGAGTGCCAGTGCGAGACCCATGCGGCCATTGGTCGGTGGCGCAAGATACGCGTGCCAGAGCAACTGCAGCAGGATCAGCGCAGCCCATGCAATAAATCCGCTGCGGATGGGAGTCATGCGCCAGCACCCAGTCGCGAACTGATTTCGGCCACGCGCTTGCCCAGGCAGCGCGCAAGGATTTTTTCGTCTTCGCTGATCGGCCTGTCGCCGCTGGCGCCATCCACATGGCTGGCACCGTACGGCGTGCCTCCCGTCGTCGTGCGATTCAAGGCGACCTCGGTGAATGGGATGCCGACCATCAGCATGCCGTGATGAAACAGCGGAAGCATCATCGACAGCAGCGTGCTCTCCTGCCCGCCATGCATCGTGCTGGTCGAAGTGAATACGCCAGCGGGCTTGCCCGCGAGCGTGCCTGATGCCCATTCGGCTCCCAGCGTATCGATGAAGTGCTTCAGCGGTGCAGCCATGTTGCCGAAGCGTGTCGGGCTGCCAAGGATCAGCCCCGTACATGTTTGCAAGTCTTCGGGGCTCACATACGGTGCGCCATCTTCAGGAACCGGTGGCTGCGCCATTTCGGTAACCGCTGCCACGGGCGGCACGCTACGCAGGCGCGCACTCATTCCCGGCACTTCTTCGACGCCACGCGCAACCAGCCGCGCAAGTTGGGCGACCTTGCCGGTGCGGCTGTAATACAGAACCAGCACTTCACTCATATGCCTTGGTTTCCAGAGAAAGGAACGCGTGCCGATTGGCCCGACCGTGCCGTTAAGCTAATCTCGGCGGATGATCTGCCCCGGGCTAGCCAGGTTCGCAGCGACTTCCCCGATCCGCATTCTGCGGCGCGGGACTGAGGCAACACCAGATCCACGGAACCCATAATAGACGATGCGCACTCGACTGGATCGCGAACGCAGCCTTGCCTTCCTCGACTTCACGTGGGAGCGATTCCTCGAGGATCGCTGCCTGCAGACGGCTGGCGCCCTGGCTTTCACGACCTTGTTCGCGATGGTGCCGCTGACCGCCGCAATCCTCGGGATCCTTTCGGCGTTCCCGGTATTCGAGGAATGGCGAATCCAGTTGACGATCTGGGTATTCAACAATTTCGTTCCGGCTGCCGGCGATGTGGTGCAGACCTATCTCACCGAGTTTGCCGCCAACGCGAGCAAGGCGACGGCCATCGGTGTGCTTGTGCTGGTCTTCAGTGCGATTTCCCTGATGATGAGCATCGAGGACGCATTCAACCGGATCTGGCGGGTCAAGGCGCATCGCGGTGCGGCTTCGCGATTCGTCATCTACTGGACGGCCCTGAGCCTGGGGCCGATGCTGCTGGTTGCGGCTGTTGCGGTCAGCTCCTATCTGGTCGCGCTGCCCTTCATCGATGCGGCGGCGACCCAGTTTTCAATCAAGGCGCGCGTGCTTGCGGCGTTGCCATTCCTGATCGTCTGGGTGGCCATGATCACCGGCTACATGGTCATCCCCAACCGCAGCGTGCGCTTTCGTGATGCAGCCCTTGGCGGCCTGATCGCAGCGGTCCTGTTCGAGTCGGCGAAGTACGGTTTTGCGTGGTATGCGGGCGGCATCGCCACTTATCAGCAGATCTACGGCGCGCTCTCGATCGTGCCGATCTTTTTCCTCTGGATGTATCTGTCATGGATCATTGTCCTGCTCGGCGCATCGATGACGGCGTCGCTCAGTTCGTTCGATTATCGGCATGCTGACGACCGCATCGACCCCGACCAGGAGTTGTCCGGCCTGCTCAACGTGATCGGGCGCCTGGCAGCCGCACATCGCGAAGGGCAGGGGCTGCATAGCGCGCAATTGCTTGAGCTGGAGCCGTATCTGACCGACGACCTGTTGCAGAGATACCTTGGCGACCTCAGCGAGGTTTCGATCATCCGGCGCACCGAGCTGGATGAATGGATCCTTTCGAGGGATCTTGGTGGTATCACCCTGCTGGACCTTTATCGCGCCGGGAACTACCGTTTGCCGGTGGGCAGCCAGCTCCTGCCGGGCGAATCCGCTGACGACAAGGGGCCCAAGCCGATTCAGGAACTCGCCATGACCCTGTCCGAGCGCCTTGCAGTGCCGCTGTCCAGCATTGTATCGGTGCCCCACTCGACCCATGTAGATGAGTCATCTGACAAACAAGGAAATCCCCAATGAAGAATTGGCAGACGCTTCTGCTCGGCTTGTTCATCATGGTCGTTCCCGCCAGCGCCTTTGCGGAAACGGCCGTGCAGCCGACGCTGAAGGTCGAGACTCTGGACGGCAAGACCTTCGACCTTGCCAGCAAGCGGGGCGAATGGGTCGTCATCAACTATTGGGCAACCTGGTGCGCTCCGTGCATCGCTGAAATGCCGGAACTCTCGGCCTTCATCAAGGGGCACAAGGACGTCAGCGGTATCGGCCTCGCCTACGAGGATACCGAGCGGCAGGAAATCATCGACTTCCTCGCGAAGCGTCCGGTCGACTATCCGATTGCCCAGATTGACGTGGATGATCCCCCTGCGGATTTCGCCACGCCGCGCGGCTTGCCGACGACCTACCTGATCGCGCCTGATGGCTCTGTTGCCAAGCGGTTTCTCGGGCCGATTACGGAAAAGGATCTCGAGCAGGCCATGGCTGCGGCCAAGCCGGCAAGCGAGAACTGAGTCGCCCATGCCCTGCGCCCGTTTCCATGTTTCCGGACGCGTTCAGGGAGTCGGTTTTCGTGCCGGTACCCGTGCCCAGGCCATGCATCTGGATATTCATGGGTACGCATGCAACCTGCGCGATGGGCGAGTGGAAGTCCTTGCCGAAGGAAGCGCCGAGTCTCTCGCGGCGCTTGAAACCTGGTTGCAGAATGGTCCCGCAGGTGCCCGCGTCACGGAAGTGGTGCGCGCGGATGTCGAGGAACAGTCGCTGGCCGGGTTCTATACGCGCTGACCTGAACCAGGTCCGTTGTTTGCTGAACGACATCGATTCCTTGCCAGCAGGACATGAAAATCGAGCCTGATTGGCGCGAGTAGTTGAGTCGCCTCGCCGGTACGCCGCACAATGTCGGTCTTGCATGTCGCCGGCATCTGGCCTCATTCTGCCAATTCGCCGCATTCCTGCCTTTCCCTTTCCTCAAATCTCTGGTTTCTCTGATGAAACAGCTCATGGTCCTCGTTGCGGCATCCTGCCTTCTGGCCAATTTCGCGGTGGTGCAAGCACAGGAGGAGAGCGTCACTCCTGTTGCGCCGACCGAAGTCGTGGATGATCCGGCGACCGAGGCGGCCCCGGGCGGGCCGCCGGAGTTCCTCAAGAAGGTCACTCCCGATGGCGTTTCACTGGGCGTCGGCATGCTGGTCACCAAAGGCATCCTGCTCGGAGAGGATGCTCGAACCTATGTGGTGCCGACCATCGGCTATGTAGGCGAACGCGTGTTCATCACCGGTATCAGCGGTGGCGTTCATCTGTACAAGAACGACGGGTTTGCGCTTGATGTCTTGCTGTCCGCGCGCCTGGACGGCTGGGACGCTGATGACCTGAGTGCCTCTGAATTGGCCGATGTCGGTATCGATCGCAATCTGCTGGTCAACAGGAAGAACGAGCTCGACGCAGGATTTGGTGCGTCCTACTCATCATCGAACTGGGGCAAGCTCAGCCTGACTGCCAAGGGCGACGTGACCAATGCCAGCGATGGCTACGAAGTTGCCCTCCTGTATCAGGCGGCGTTTGAATGGTGGGGTGGTGCACTCGTTCCCAGCGCCGGCATCAGCTACTGGTCGGATGACCTCAGCAACTACTACTACGGCACGCTTCCGCAGGAAGTGGCCGCCGGAGTACCGAGCTACCAGCCGGGATCCGCCATCGTGCCGAATCTCGGGCTGACTTTCCTGCGTACCTTGCCCAAGGACTGGTTGTTCTTCGGCGGACTCCAGTACCAGTGGCTGAGCGACGATATCATCGACAGCCCGCTGGTCGATCCGAGTGCCCGCAATGGATTGCCGAGTGTTTTCCTCGGCTTCTCGCATTCGTTCGGGAAGATTCACTAGCGCGGCGTCTTGATCGGGTCAATGCATCGCGGCTGAGGCCGCTTCCTACGGGGTATCCGATAGCCGAACGGCTGGTCAATCTCGTGCCAGTCGTGGACTCGCGAGAGTGCTTCGAGCTACCTGGCTTATCGTAGGAAATGGCTTTAGCCATGATGCCTTTGCTCCTGATGTCGAACGAAGAGCATCGCGGCTGAAGCCGCTTCCTACGGGTTTTCAACAGCCGAATGGCTGGTCAATCTCGTCACCGGCGCTGAATTCGATCACTATCCCGCCTTGCCGCTTCGTCGTTGGCTTCAGCCATGATTCTGCTGCACTTGATGTCGAACGAGAAGCATCGCCCCTGACGGGCCTCCTGCAAAAAGTCAGAAGTCGCAAGCAACTCCTATGCTTCGACTTCATCCTTGTAGGCGTCGATCGGAATGCAGGCGCACATGATGTTCTTGTCGCCGTAGACGTTGTCGACGCGAGCAACCGGTGGCCAATACTTCTGCAGTTTGAGCGATGCCAGCGGAAACGCAGCCAGCTCACGCGGATACGCGTGTAGCCACTCGCTGTCAGTCACCATGGTTGCCGTGTGTGGCGCGTGCTTGAGCGGGTTGTCTTCGCGGTCGAGCTTGCCTTCCTCGACAGCGCGGATCTCCGCGCGTATTTCGATCATCGCATCGATGAAACGATCCAGTTCGTGCAGCGATTCACTTTCGGTAGGCTCGACCATCAGCGTCCCGGCAACCGGGAAGCTCAATGTCGGCGCATGGAAGCCGAAATCGATCAGGCGCTTGGTGACATCTTCCGCCCCGATGCCAGTGGCGTCCTTGAGGGGGCGCAGATCAAGAATGCACTCATGCGCGACCAGTCCATTGCGTCCGGTGTAGAGCGTCCTGAAATGCGGTTCCAGACGCTTCGCCACGTAGTTTGCGTTGAGTAGTGCCACCTGGGTCGCCTTGCGCAATCCGGCAGTGCCCATCAGGGTGATGTACATCCAGGAAATCGGAAGGATGCTTGCGCTGCCGAAACTGGCGGCGCTGACCATGCCGACTTCACCTTCTCCGCCCATCGTGCGTGGAAGGAAAGGGGCGAGATGGGATTTCACGGCACAGGGCCCGACGCCCGGTCCACCGCCACCATGGGGGATGCAGAAGGTCTTGTGCAGGTTCAGATGCGAGACATCCGATCCCCACTTGCCTGGCTTGGCCAGGCCCACCAGGGCGTTGAGATTGGCGCCGTCGGTATAGACCTGGCCGCCGTGACGATGCACGGTCTCGCAGATCGCAACGACGTCCTCCTCGAATACACCATGGGTCGATGGGTAGGTAATCATCAGCGCGGCGAGACGATCCGAGTACTTCTCGGCCTGGGCGCGAATGTCATCGACATCGACATTGCCGTCCTTGTCACAGCGGGTGACCACGACCGTCATGCCACACATTTGCGCGGAAGCCGGATTGGTTCCATGTGCCGACTCGGGAATCAGGCAGACATCGCGATGGCCTTCGCCTCTTGAGCGGTGCCATGCACGGATCGCAAGCAGGCCGGCGAATTCGCCCTGGGCACCCGAATTCGGCTGCAGGCTGACCGCGTCGTAGCCGGTGATCTCGACCAGCATGGCTTCGAGTTCATCGATCAGTTGCGTGTAGCCAGTAGCCTGGTCGGCAGGCACCAGTGGATGGATGTTGGCGAATTCAGGCCAGGTGACCGGAATCATTTCGGCGGTGCCGTTCAACTTCATGGTGCACGAACCCAGCGGGATCATCGTGCGATCCATGGCCAGGTCCTTGTCGGCGAGCGCGCGCATGTAGCGCAGCAGTTCGTGTTCGCTGTGATGTGTGTTGAACACCGGATGCTGGAGGAACGGCTGCTCGCGCAGCAGGCCTGACGGCAGTGCGTCCGGAGTTTCCTGGTCGAGGCCATCAATGTCGCCGATGGTCGCGCCAAACAGGCTTGCCAGGGCTTCCAGGTCTGCTCGCGTGGTGGTTTCGTCGACGCTGATGCCGATGCTGCTCGCGTCGATTGCGCGTAGATTGATCCGCGCAGCACTGGCCTTCGCATGCAGGGCGTCGGCATCAATGCCGACCACGTGCAAGGTATCGAAGAAATCGGTTCCGACGGTGAGGCCGGCCTTGCGCAGGACGCCAGCAAGTATCGCTGCCAGACGGTGCGTGCGCCTGGCGATGCGTGTCAGTCAGTCAGGGCCGTGATAGACCGCGTACATGCTGGCCATGACCGCCAGCAACACCTGCGCCGTGCAGATGTTGGAGGTCGCCTTCTCGCGGCGAATGTGCTGTTCGCGGGTTTGCAGGGTCAGGCGATAGGCCGGCTTGCCTTCGGCGTCGATGGAGACGCCAATCAGGCGGCCAGGCATGGAGCGCTTGTACGCATCGCGGCACGCCATGAACGCGGCATGCGGGCCGCCAAAGCCGAACGGCACGCCAAAGCGCTGACTGTTGCCGATGACGATGTCGGCGCCCCAGGCACCGGGTGCGCGGATCAGGGTGAGCGCGAGCAAGTCGGTGGCCACTGCAACGAGTGCGCCACGTGCATGCACGGCATCGGCAAGCGCGGCGTAGTCGTTGATCTGGCCGAACGTATTCGGGTATTGCAGCAGGACGCCGAAACTGTCGACCGTGGCGGCCTCGGCGTCGTCGCCGATCTGCAGTTCGATGCCGAGCCCGTCAGCGCGTGTGCGCACGACTTCCAGGGTTTGCGGGTGGACTGCACTGGATACGAAAAACACATTCGATTTCGACTTGGTCGAGCGCTTGGCCAGGGTCATGGCTTCAGCCGCCGCGCTGGCTTCGTCGAGCAGGGAGGCGTTGGCGATTTCCATGCCGGTCAGGTCCGCGACCATGGTCTGGAAGTTGATCAGCGCTTCCATGCGGCCTTGCGAGATTTCCGCCTGATAGGGCGTATACGCCGTGTACCAGGCAGGATTTTCCAGGATGTTGCGCAGGATGACGTTTGGCGTGTGCGTGCCGTAATAGCCCTGGCCGATGAAGCTGCGGTAGACGCTGTTCCTGTCGGCAATCTTTCGGATTCTGGCGAGTGCGTCGACTTCGCTGATCGCTGCCGGCAAGGCCAGCGGGGAGGCCGACCTGATCGTGCCAGGCACGATGGCATCGGTCATCGTCTCGAGCGAATCGTGGCCGATGAGCTTGAGCATGTGCTCGATTTCGGCGTCGTTGGGGCCGATATGGCGTTCGACAAACGCGGAATGGTGTTCGAGGTCGCGCAGG
>NZ_JBAWHJ010000014.1:0-2577 GCF_049593775.1 Dokdonella sp.
ATTCGCGTCTGGGGCTCGATCGGATTCGTCGGCATTGTCGCCTTGTTTGGCGTTCTGCTGGACCATCTGCCGGTATCCACCCTGCCCTGGCTGATGCTGCCGTTGTTCGCAGGCTTGCTGGTATCTGCGATGACCAATGACTACGGCAGACCACCCCCTGCTCTGGCTGAATCTGACTCGAGCAGTTTCCTGAGCCGATTGCGCCGACCTCAGGTAATCGCATTCTTTGTTGTCGCCCTGCTGATGCAGCTTTCGTTCGGCCCGTACTACACCTTCTATTCGATCTATCTCGACGAGCATGGTTATCGCACCTCGGCGCTGGGCATCTACTGGTCGATTGGCGTAGTGGTCGAGATTGTAGTTTTCACGTTCTCGACATGGATCTTCCGACGCTGGAGCGCGGCGACGGTACTGCTGGTATCCCTGGTTGCCGCCAGCGTGCGCTGGGCTGTCATCGCGCTGTGGCCGGACAACGCGGTTCTTATGGCTTTTGCGCAGACCCTTCATGCACTGAGCTTTGCGGGCTTTTTTGCGGCGAGCATGCAGTTTCTCGTTCTGTTCTTCCCAGGCAAACAGAACGGCCACGCGCAAGGCATTTTTTACGGATTCTCCTCCGGTGTGGGGGGAGTGCTTGGTGCGCTGCTATCAGGTCAGGTGTGGAGAGTATCTGGTGGAGAGACTGCCTTTCTCTTCGCCTCTGCCGCTGCGGCCCTGGCCGTTGTCGTAGCATGGGTCTGGATTCGCCCCGGGCGTCAGCTGGCGCCCGGTTGAACGCCAGCCATCAGGCTCTCGCGAAATCGAACGCGAGTTGGCTGCGAATGTCGCCACTCCCTGTCATGCACATCAACAGGCGCTCGATGCCGAGCGCGACGCCCGCACATTTCGGCATACCATGTTCAAGCGCAATGAGCAGATTTTCGTCCAGTGGAAGCTCGCATTGGTGGCGTGACCTGCGGCGTTTATTGTCGTTCTCGAAGCGAGCTCGCTGTTCTTCGCCATCGATGAGTTCGTTGTAGCCGTTCGCCAGTTCATGGCTACCCAGGTACAGTTCGAATCGCTCTGCAACTGGAGTTTCATCGTGGCGTATCTTCGCCAACGCGCATTGGCTTGCCGGCCAGTCCCGGACTACGGTGATTCGATCCGCGGGAAAGTCCGGCTGAATGCAGTGCGTAATCAGAAGGTCGAGCCAGTCGTCGCGCTGCAAGCTTTCGGCGTTGATGTCGACGTTCCTCAAAGGTGCACGCAAGGCGTCGATCGATGCGCTGAATGGATCAATGCCCAGGGTGTCGAGGAACAGTTCTCGATATGTCGTCGACGCGAGGCTGGATTTTCGAGCTACCAGGTTCAAGGCCTGACGAACCAGATCGACCGTCTCCTCGATCAGACGAAGATGATCCCATCCGACCCGATACCATTCGAGCATGGTGAATTCGGGGTTGTGTCGCCTGCCGGATTCACCGTTGCGGAATACGCGGCCGAGTTCATAGCAATCCCCCACCCCGGCAGCAAGCAGGCGCTTGAGCGGGAACTCGGCCGATGTACGTAGCCAGCGTTCCGGTGTGCCGGCATCCATGTGGCCGGAGAACATCGTGCTGAAGCTCTCGATGTTTGGCTCGGTATTGGCGGCCGCGGAAAGTATGGGTGTCTCGACTTCGAGCACCTTGCGCTCGGCGAAGAATTTTCGTATCAGCCCATAAAGGCCAGCACGCAGAACCAGCGCTTCACGCAGCGTGACTGCGTTCAAGTCTGTTGTCCCGCGAGGAATTCGAGCAGGCGCGCCTCATCCCAGATCTCGATGCCGAGGGCTTGTGCCTTTTCGAGTTTTGAGCCGGCCGATGCTCCGGCGACGATGAAATCGGTTTTCTTCGAAACACTGCCGGCCACCTTGGCACCGAGAGCTTCAAGCCTGATGCCAGCTTCATCGCGGGTCATTTCCGTCAACGAGCCCGTCAACACCACCGTCTTGCCATCAAGCGGAAGCGATCGCTCGGTTTCACTGGTCGTACCTGCCAGCTCACGCAACAACGCCCAGGCTTGAAGGCTGCGTTTCAGGAGATCGGCGTGCGCAGGCTCCTCGCGCCAGCGAAGTAGCGCGGCCGCCGTGTCCGCGGGCAATCCGGCAGTGATCAACTGGTGTTCTGGAACACTGGTCACGCGACCAGGATCCTCCAGCGCACTGACCAGTTGTACGGCGCGCTTTTCGGTCAGTTTCGGGATCTCGAGGCTCGTTAGCAGAAAAGATGGCAAAAGTGCATTGCACAATTTGGGTGAGACATCGTGCTCGTCATTCAGGCGCACGCCCCGCATCAGCAGTTCATCGATTGCGTCCTGGTTGCCTTGCTGGGCAAAAAAATGGTCGATCGATCTGGCCACTTCGCCGCCAATATCGGGGACAAGCTTGAGCAGCGGCCATGGCAGGTGGCGAATCAGCTCCAGTCGCCCGAACCATGCAGACAAGGCCTTTGCCGTGCTCTCGCCCACATGTTCGATGCCAAGGGAAAACAGGAAACGCTCCAGAGTCGTCTGCTTGCTGTGCTCAATGGATTCGATCAGGTTTTCAGCCCATTTGGTTGCAAC
>NZ_JBAWHJ010000015.1:0-1533 GCF_049593775.1 Dokdonella sp.
GCCCTGCAGACTTGCATCGATCACGAGCTCCCAGGTCTCTGCATCAATGCGTTGGGCGCCGCTGAACGAGTACCAGCCGAATGTTGTTGCGTCGCCGGGGATGCGCGGCCCGTAGTTGCGCCAGCGCCAGTTCGCGTCGAAGTTGCCGCCGTGGAACGTCACTTGCACTGTCGCCTGACTGCAGGCCGGTAGCGCGAAACTGACCAGCCCCCAAGGCTCATGACTTGCAGCCGCGTCGATCGGATCGGGTGGATACAGGCTGGCTTGCTGGTTCGTGCTGTCGTTGAGCTGGGTGCAACTGCCCGCAACGATCGCGATGGTAGTGCGCACGACCGTGCCATCAGGCGACGTTGTGCCGGTGACGCCAAAGCCGCCGGCTGTCGAAGTTGAAGCCACCGAGGATTGCGTCGCATCGGAAATACCATCGCCATTGCCATCGCCGCCGAGCACACTTTGTTCGACCGCTGATGGCGATCCGTCGGAATCCTCATCAGGAGTCGCCGTGTATTCCCAGACTCCGGCCGTTGTTCCGGCGATGATGCGAGCCGGAGCGCCGAGTGCGCGCGGCGGCTTGGTCAGCGCGAGCGCGGCATTTGCAGGCAAGCCGATACTCAGAGAATTCCAGGTTGCGCCGCCATTGGTGGTGCGATAAACGCCACCGGGATCCGCCCCGGTACCACCGGTTCCTGCATAGATGGTGTCGCCAGTGTGGTCGGCTGGATCAATGAACAGCGCGCGCACATCCTTGCCGGCGATTCCGGTACTGGCCTCGAGCCAGTTGGCGCCGCCATCGGTGGATTTATAAATGCTGCCGACTGCACCGCTGAGCTCGAAACTCGTCGCACCCGCGTAAAGAACCTGCGTATTGAAGGGATTGATGGCGAGTGCGAGAACATCGTAGTGGGTTGATCCCGCTCCGGCATAGCGCGGCAGGCCATTGCTCGAGTGCACCCAGGTCGCGCCACCATTGGTCGACTTGAACACACCGTTTTCCATGGTCGGGATACTGCCGCCAAAACTGGCGCTCCACCCCGTTGATGTGCCGACGTAGAGGGTCGAAGGAGTGACCGGATCAATGACCATGGAAATCGCGATCGAGTAGAGATAGTTGAAAGTACCGACGGGCCCGAGATCCTCGGGCAAGGGTAATCCGTTCTCCGAAGCGGACCATGTCGTCCCGGCGTTTGTGCTCTTGTAGACACGGGCAGACTGATACGGCATCCCGGGATCACCCGCTACACCACTACCGGCAACATAGACGCTTTGCAGAGGATCCGACCCCGCCGCACAAGGAGGTGAAGTACATGATTGAGGATCGAGCACGATGGCGCGAACCGTTCCCATGTACGGGTTACCGGAAATCGTGGCAATCCCGTTATCTATCGTCGTCCAGCTTGCGCCTGCATCCGTGCTCTTGTAGATGCCGCCATCCGCGCCGCCAAGTAGCGGATAGCCTTCCGATCGTCCCGCAGCGTAGACCGTGAAATTTTCTGCGTTGAACGGGTTGGAATCGACCGTCGTAGGGTCGATGGT
>NZ_JBAWHJ010000016.1:0-22056 GCF_049593775.1 Dokdonella sp.
TCGAGGGCATGCGCTGGTCGACATCCCAATCACCCGACTCATACATGAGCCGGGTGAACACGAAATCGTAAGCCGGATCCGCGGCCCGAACCGCACGCGGCAGCAAGGGCGCAAACGCACAACCCGCCATCAACCTGAGAAACTCCGCGCGCGTCATTATCCTGGGCTCAGTTGTCGGGTGGAGAATGGCGTCGGGCATGACACTCGAATTTCAACGAAGCGCCCTGCCCTAACCATTCCCGGTTCCCCACTCCCGGCTATACGGCATCCGACAACGACGTAAACGTGAAATCACGGATCTTGAGCGGTGGAATCATCATCACGAACGGCGACTCGTCATCACCGACACGAACCGGCTTGCCGATTTCCTCGATGTTGTTGAGCATGATGATCGGCGATTCGTTGAAGCGGAAGTTCTTGATCGGATACTTGATCTCGCCATTTTCGACGTAGAAGGTTCCGTCACGCGTGAGACCGGTCAGCAGCACGGTCTGTGGATCGACCATGCGGATGTACCAGGTGCGTGTGACGAGGATGCCCTTCTTGGTCGACTTGACCAGGTCCATGGTCGACTTGTCGCCACCGACCATGATCAGGTTTCCAGGCTGGCCAACCGCCTTCTTGTCCTTGAGCTTGGCCCAGTAACGCGAATACTGCAGGAACTCAACCTTGCCCTTGGTGATGATCGGCGTGCGTTCGCGGACCATGCCCTCGTCATCCCAGGGCAATACGGCGGCAGTGGCATCAGCCGGGTCGGCAAAGATCGTCACACGCTCGTCGTAAAGCTTCTCGCCAACCTTGTTGCCGCCACCCTTCTTGGAAAGGAAGCTGCGCCCTTCATCTGCCTGACGCGCGTCGAAACCGAACATCATGTAGGAGATCAGCCCAGATGAAGCGGCAGGCTCCAGGATTACGGTGTACTTGCCGGGCTCAAGTGCC
This sequence comes from Dokdonella sp., assembly GCF_049593775.1. GTDB lineage: Bacteria > Pseudomonadota > Gammaproteobacteria > Xanthomonadales > Rhodanobacteraceae > Dokdonella. The sequence goes on from NZ_JBAWHJ010000016.1 coordinate 940, forward strand.
TTGGCATCTTTTGAATCCTGGGCCTTCTGGATCGCGATCTTGATCTCGTCGTCGGCGTTGAACTGCGAAACGTCGGCCACGTTGCGCGCGACCCAACCCGATCCGGTGCCGTCTTCGGTGCGCACGGTGCAGGTGAAATCCACGTTCGTGCTGGTCTGGTAGCCGAAGTTGCCATTGCTGTTGGCGATGGCAGAGAAGCGATTGCTGTCGGAGAAAAATCCGGCAGCGATCAATTTGGCTTTCTTGCAGGGGTCAATGGAGTCGGCAGCGACTTCGGCCCGGTACTCCGGCTTGATCGTCGCGGTCTTCTCGAACCAGGTCTTCGTCGGCTTGTAGGTCTGCTTGCCGATTGCCGGAACGAACTCGGGGTTCTCGGGAGCCAGCTTGGCCAGTTCCTCGGCACGCCGGACCACCTTTTCCAGCGAGGCGTCGTCGAACTCGTTGATGGTCGCGGTACCCACCCGCTTGCCGAATGCCACCTGCACAACCAGCTCGGCATCGCTGACGATGCCGCTGGTCGATACGGCGTTGATCGCGTAGCGGATATTGCCGTCAATCTGGCCGTTCAGGCTGGCCGTGCATTCATCGGCTTTCGACAGCTTGATGACCTTGTCGAGGATCGCCTTGGCGTCCTTTTCGGAATAGATGCTCATCGATTAAGTCTCCTGTCCTCAGCCGAGGCTGCGTGCGGTGTTGATGACGTTGATACCGTCGAAGCGTGCCGTGCTCGACCCGTGCGAAACTGCCGAAGACTGGCTCGGCTGGCCCTTGCCGTCGAAGAAAGATCCGCCCATGCGGAAATCGCTTTCGTCGCAGATGGCCGAACAGGCGTTCCAGAATTCCGGCGTACGGATCTGATAGGCAACATCTTCGATCATGTCGGTGATCTTGCCGTCCTTGATCTCATAGAACAGCTGACCACCGAACTGCGCGTTGTAGCGCTGCTGATCGATCGAGAAGGAACCATCGCCAATGATGTAGATGCCGTTCTCGACATCCTTGACCATCTCGGCCGGGCTGAGCTTGCCCTCGCCAGCGGCCAGCGACACGTTGGCCATGCGCTGGAACTGCACGCTGGACCAGGAATCGGCGTAGCAGCAACCGTGGGACTCCTCTTCATTGATGATGTGGGCCTGGTCGCGAATCGCCTGGTAGTTGACCAGGATGCCGTCCTTGACCAGATCCCAGTTGCGCGTCTTCACGCCCTCGTCGTCGTAGGCAACGGCGCCGAGCGAATACTTCTGGGTCTTGTCGGCGAACAAGGTGACCTTGTCGCTGCCGTACTTGAAGTCTTTCGACTTCCACTTGTCCAGCGTGGCAAAACTGGTGCCGGCGAAATTGGCTTCGTAGCCAAGTACGCGATCGAGTTCCAGCGGATGGCCAACCGACTCGTGGATGGTCAGCCACAAATGGGTGGGATCAAGCACAAGGTCGTATTTTCCGGGTTTTACCGAACGGGCCTTGAGCTTCTCGCGTGCCTGCTTGGCAGCGGCTACGGCATCCTCTTCCATGTCGTAGGAATCGGAATAGGCAACGACACCACCGGGCAACTGGATCTTGCCGGAGGCTGCGCCATCCATGTATTCGTAACCCATGCCCATCGGAGATGACAGACCATCGCGGCTGCGGAACTTGCCGCTCGCCTTGTCGATGGCGTTCACGGTGAACGGTGCCCAGATGCGATGCACGTCCTGATCGATATACGAGCCATCGGTCGATGCGAAATACTTCTGCTCATTGACCTGGAACAACAGCGAGTTGACGAAGTCGGCACCGGCCTTCATTGCAGCCGCATTGACGCTCAACAGGAGGTCGACTTTTTCCTTGATCGGCACTTCCATAGAATTCTTCTTGATCGGAGTCGACCACGAAACCTCGCCGACGCCCTTGGTGGGCGCGAGTTCGACCGCTGAACTGGTCAGCGACGAGTTGGCCTTGGCGATCTGGACCGCCTGGCGCGCGGCCCTGGCCACGGAATCCGGGCTGAGATCGTTGGTTGCCGCGAAGCCCCAGGTGCCATTGGCAATGACACGAACACCCATGCCGGTCGATTCGGTATTGACGACGTTCTGGACCTTGTCTTCGCGCGTGATCACGAACTGACGCAGGTAGCGCCCGATGCGAACGTCACAGTAGGTCGCACCGTCGCTCTTCGCTGCAGTCAACGCCGTGTCGGCGAGGCGCTTCTTCAGCCCCACATCGAGCTTGCTGACCAGTTCTTCAGCCGCAATCACCCGCCCATAGGCCGGAATCATCAGGGCTCCAAGGCCAAGGCTGGTCGCCTTGATAAAATCTCGTCGTTGCATCGTCTTCCTCCGCAGGAAACGGGTATCGGAAAAGCTGAAAGCGGTCAGCTGCCGGCGGTTGGCGCGGGGAAATCCTTCCCCGACGCAAGTGTTTACCGATCAAGGATGGCCGCCGCCGCCCTGAACGTCATGTGGCGAATGGCATGGTCCGCCTGGTTGTCAGCCAAGGCTGCGCGCCGTGTTGATCACATTGACACCATCAAAACGCGTGGTGCTGGAACCGTGGGATACGGCAGAGACTTGCCCAGGCTGCCCCTTGCCATCGAAAAATGTGCCGCCGATGCGATAGTCGGCCTGGTCACAGATCGCCGAACAGGCATTCCAGAATTCCGGCGTACGGATCTGATAGGCCACATCCTCGATCATGCCGTTGACCTTGCCATCCTTGATCTCGTAGAACAGCTGACCGCCGAACTGGGCGTTGTAGCGCTGCTGGTCGATCGAATACGAACCCCGGCCAACAATATAGATGCCGTTTTCGACATCCTTGACCATGTCGGCCGGGTTGAGCGCTCCCTTGCCGGCGGACAGCGACACATTGGCCATGCGCTGGAATTGCACGCTGGACCATGAATCGGCATAGCAGCAGCCATGCGACTCCTCTTCACCGATGATGTGAGCCTGATCGCGAATGGCCTGGTAGTTGACGAGGACACCGTCCTTGACCAGATCCCAGGCGCGCGTCTTCACGCCTTCATCGTCATAGGCCACAGCACCAAGCGAATGTTTCTGCGTCTTGTCGGCGGTCAGGGTGACCAGATCGCTGCCGTAGTGGAAATCCTTCGAGCGCCACTTGTCGAGCGTCGCGAAGCTGGTGCCGGCGTAGTTGGCCTCGTAGCCCAGCACGCGATCGAGTTCCAGCGGGTGGCCCACGGTTTCGTGGATGGTCAGCAGCAGGTGGCTAGGATCGAGCACGAGATCGTACTTGCCCGGCTTGACTGAAGGTGCCTTGAGCTTCTCTTTGGCCTGTTTCGCCGCTGCCACGGCGTCCTCGAGCATGTCGTAGGAATCCTTGTAGACCACGACACCGCAGGGCAACTCCACCTTGTCCGATGGCTTGCCGTCGAGATATTCGTAGCCCATGCCCATTGGAGCACCCAGCCCCTGGCGGCTACGGAATTTCCCGCTTTCCTTGTCCACTGCCGTGACCGTGAACGGCGCCCAGATGCGATGGATATCCTGATCGATATAGGAGCCATCGGTCGAAGCGAAATATTTCTGCTCGTTGACCTGGAACAGGGTCGAGTTGACGAAACTGGCACCCGCAGCGAGCGCGGCCGCATTGACCTCAAGCAGGCGCTCGACTTTTTCCTTGATCGGAATTTCCATCGCGTTCTTCACCATCGGTGTCGTCCAGGACACTTCTCCGGCGCCGCTGACCGAAGCCAGCTGCACGGGAATGGTAGTCAGCCGGGAGTTCGCCAGGGCGATCTGCACGGCCTGACGTGCAGCGCGTGTCACACCATCGGCGCTCAGGTCACTGGTCGCCGCGAAGCCCCAGGTGCCCTTGGCGATGACGCGGATACCGACTCCGGTGGATTCCGAATTGACCACGTTCTCTATACGGTCTTCGCGCGTGACCAGATACTGGCGCAGGTAACGTCCGATGCGCACGTCGCAATAGCTCGCCCCGCCCTCCCTGGCAGCCGACATCGCGGCATCGGCCAGGGATTTCTTCAGGGCCACATCCAGCTTGAGGACCAGTTCTTCAGCAGCAATGGCCCGACCCCAGGCGGGCGTGAGCAACACACCAAGGCCCACCCCGGTGGTCTTCAGAAAATCGCGTCGCTCCATATCGGGCTCCCTCGGTTGGTTCCGAAGCCCGGCATCGCGCCAAGCCAGCAGAGTTCAGGAAAGTCTCCGATCCTGACGGAATTGATTGATTTCGTCATCTGCCGAAAGGCATTGCGAACCACATTCGCCATCGCCAGCGAGCGATCACTCAGTTGCCCGGCGCCTCGACCCGAGGACGACGTGACCAGTCAAAGTCGATAATCATCTGCTGACCGGACGCGTCACTGGCCTGAATGCGTGAGGGCCGGCCATCGCGTTGACAGACCCAGAGCCGAAGCTTGCCGTTTGCAGTGGTGCCCGGCAGTTGTCCAGATGCCTCGAACGCATAGACGCGCAAATTGCTGCAGCTCGCGGACTTCGCTCTCCCTTCGTCGCGCACGTTGCTGATCGACGCGATGGCACTGCGCATCGAAGCCATGTCGAATGCAGTGACCGGCAACAGCGACCGATCGACGGGCGTCCAGTACCCCAGTGCGCTGATCCATGCCCCACCTGTGGTGACGATGAATTCGAGAGTCTGGTCCTGCATGTGGATGCGATCGGGGAACAGCGCATCGATTTGGCCGGAAACTGCCGGCGTCCCAGGACCGAAAATCTGGCCCGATACGTGACCGCGGAATCCGCCTTCTGAAAGGACCTTTTCGAATGCTTGGCGCACATCGGCTTGCGCATCGGCGCATGCCGCGCCTGAAGACAACCCGGCCATGGCGAGCCCGCAAAGAACTATGGTTCGGATCACGTCAACTCCAGCTTGATAGCTCAGACGATCGAGTATGGTGCCCATTCAATGAACAGAGGCCGGAACGACCGCCAGGCTGTCCGCTCAGGAGCTGCAGGAAAGCATCGAACAACCCGCCTTGTTGCGCGCCCAGTCCGGGCGGCGCGAGGCATACGCTTCACGTTCCGGCTGGTCCTCGTACGGCCGCCGCATGACATCGAGCAAGACGTGGATCTCCGATTCGTCGCCACTGGCTGCCTTGTCGATCGCCTGCTGGGCCAGCCAGTTGCGCAGGACGTACTTCGGATTGATGGCGCGCATGCGTTCGCGGCGCAGTTCCGATGACTGCGCATCCTCACCAAGACGCTGAGCGTAGCGGCCCAGCCATTCCTGCAGATGCCGCGAACTCTGTTGTCGCTTGGACTCGTCATAGAACGCGTTGCGAAACGAGTCGGGATCCATTGGTGTCGACCCTGCATCCGACAAGCTGCGGAAGAAAATCGTCATGTCGATTTCGGCAGCCGTCATCAGCTCGTACAGGTCCTGCATCATGGCCACATCATCGTCACGGCATTCGAGCAGACCCAGCTTGGCCGCGATATTCGAGCGCTCGGCCCGATTGTAGCTTTCGGCATAGCGCTTGAGGCCATCCTGCAGCGGCTCGATCGAACCGAAGGCCGGGGCAAGTGCCTGCGCCAGGCTGGCCAGGTTCCAGTGGGCGACGTTTGCCTGCTGGCCGAATCGATAGCGGCGGTTCTGCCGGTCGGTCGTGTTCGGTGTCCAGTCGGGATCGAAGTTGTCGATCCATCCGTATGGCCCGTAGTCGATGGTCAACCCGAGGATGGACATGTTGTCGGTGTTCATCACGCCGTGGACGAACCCCACCCGCATCCAGTGCGCAATCATCCTCGCCGTGCGTTCGCACACTTCGGCAAACCAGTCGGCACGCAGCGTTTCGCCTTTGCCTTCGAGATGCGCGAAGTCGCGCTGGATCGTGAAATCGATCAGCTGGTTCAGTAGTGCAAGCTCCCCGCGCGATGAGGGCAGCTCGAATGTTCCAAAGCGGATGAATGAAGGCGCGACCCGACAGACAACGGCGCCCGCTTCGGCAGCCGGATTGCCGTCATAGAACATGTCGCGAACCACACTCTCACCGGTGGCCACCAGACTCAGAGCGCGCGTGGTCGGCACGCCGAGATGATGCATGGCCTCGCTGCAGAGGAACTCGCGGATCGACGAACGCATCACGGCCCGGCCATCCGCACTGCGTGAATACGGCGTGGGTCCCGCTCCCTTGAGCTGCAACTCCCAGCGCTGGTCCCGGGTGTTGATCACCTCACCCAGCGAGATTGCACGACCATCACCCAACTGGCCCGCCCAGTGTCCGAACTGGTGTCCACCGTAGTTCGCAGCGAACGGCTGCATGCCGTCCATCAGCGAATTTCCGCCGAAAATATCCGCAAACTGCTGCGATCTCACCTCATCGACGGGGATATCCAGCAGTTCCGCCGCTTCCATGGAGTGCGCAACCAGGCGTGGAGCCACAACTGCGGTCGGACCAACGTGAGACCATGCCGCACCGCGCACTTCGCGCAGCGCCGAACCCGAGACCGGGTCTCCTGGAAGATCGCGAACAAAGGCATTGTCGAATTGAAATGGGGTCATCGGCGAAGAGTCTGGCATGCCAACCAAGCTCGGGGCCGGCCATGAACAAGTCAAGCCGAGTCTTGCGTACCGATAATGCTTTGCAACAATCTGAATTCACCGATATACTTGCGCGCTTTGCTCAAGCCCGTTCGTCCCGAGGTTTCCCCATGAAAGTCCTTTCTTCGCTCAAATCCGCCAAGTCCCGCCATCGCGATTGCAAGATCGTGCGCCGCCGCGGCAAGGTTTTCGTGATCTGCAAGAGCAACCCGCGTTTCAAGGCGCGTCAGCGCTAAGCGGTCTGTCTGCAGATCCAGCACAAGAGGCCGCGCAAGCGGCCTTTTGCGTTTCCGGGCCTGGGTGACGCGGGCTTGAGTCGCTGGCGCCCCGTCGGCTCTTGCCTGACCTCAGACCGCCTGATGAGCCCAACGGGGAGACCCGCTCTCCATCGCCGTCATCCAGACGAAGGCTGGGAGTGGTGGATCGTGCTGAATGGAGCGCGACCGGGACCAGGCAAGTCGACCATCACCCAATCTACAATGTGCTGCCCGGCATGGAACTGGCGCCACGCTTCTGCTACAACAGCACCCATAGCAAAATCATCTATTGATATCAGGAGGTTCGGTGATGAACTTGAAGTTTGTTCTCGCAAATGCGTTGCTTGCATCAGGCCTGTTCATGGCCGCTCCGATGGTCCATGCGGACACCGTCACCCTGGGCCAGACCAATGTGCGCGCCACCAACGTTCCCCAGCGTGGCCTCAACATGAGTCAGGTCGAGAAGCGCTTCGGCGCGCCGGAGGCCAAACTCGCACCGGCCGGTGGCGACACCGCCCTGCATCCGGTGATCAATCGCTGGCAATACAACGGCTTCACGGTCTACTTCGAGAAGAACGTCGTGATCCATAGCGTCCGCGACGGCGCCTGATACAGCCTCGCCATGACCAACCCCAGATGGCGCCTGCCCGCTGAATGGGAGCCGCAGGACGCAATCCTTGTGGCCTGGCCGCACGCGGGCACCGATTGGGCAGACCGACTTGAGTCGGTCGAGTCGACCTACGTCTCGCTGATCTCCGGCATCACCCGATTCCAGCCAGCCATTGTCCTGGTTGGCGATGAGGCCGTTCGCCAGCGGGCGGAGGGGCTTCTCGCCGAGCATTCGGTCGATCCTGCAAGGGTCCGCTTCCTTCTCGTCCCTTACGACGACACCTGGCTACGCGACTCCGGGCCGATATCGCTCAAGCTCGGATCCGCGTTCACGCTGAATGATTTCCGCTTCACCGGCTGGGGTGGCAAGTTTGACGCCCGACTCGATGACCAAATCGTCAGCGAACTGATCGCACGGAACGTGTTCGCGAACTCTACCCACCGCCACATCGACTGGGCGCTTGAGGGTGGCGCGATCGAATCTGACGGCGCCGGAACCATCCTGACGACCTGGAAGTGCCTGCACCTGCGCCATCCAGACCAGACCCGCGAACAAATCGACGCTGTACTGATCGATACCCTCGCGGCGCAGCGCGTGCTCTGGCTTGATCACGGCTATCTTGAGGGTGACGACACCGACGCCCATATCGATACGCTGGCGCGGCTTGCGCCTGATGACGCTATCGTCTTCCAGGCCTGCGACGACCCGGACGACGGACACCATGCCGAGCTGGGCATGATGCGTGACGAGCTGGCCGCCCTGCGCACCCCGGATGGAAAGCCCTACACCCTGCATGCCCTGCCCTGGCCACAGCCCGTCCTCGATGAGGGCCGACGCCTGGCCGCGTCCTATGCGAATTATCTGATCGTCAATGGCGCCGTGCTCGTACCCGCCTATGCCGACAACGCCGATGACGAAGCTGCACGCATCATCGGACTCGCCCACCCGGGGCGCGAGATCGTGCAGATCCCCTGCCGACCGCTGATCTGGCAGAACGGCAGCCTGCATTGCGTGACAATGCAGCTGCCGGCGGGGTTGCTTGCGCGATAGTCCTGGCAGGCCGTTGAAATTCTACTCAGTCGGCACGATACGTCGGCAAGACGTGCCTCAAAATGCTCATTTTCTGCATGCAAACTGTGCTTATTCGGCCCGTTTCGCCTTGTCTCGCAGTCGCCTGGGCGAATTTCAACAGCCTGCCACGTCATGTCCCCGTGGAACCGAGACTCGAGCTGAATGGCACTGCCCCAAACTCGTCATTCCCGCGCAGGCCGGAATCGTTGCTTGACAGCCGCATGCGTGGTCATCGCTTCACAACAACGAGACTGGCAACTCATCCTGTGGCACTGACCCGGTCGCAACGCCACAGAAAAGCTGGATGACCAGCCATTCGGCTATTGTGACGCGCTTCCCGCGTTCGCGAGGATGACGAAAAGTAGCGGCATTCGGCCTCGAACCACACAATCCGCGTTACCATTCCGCCTTTGCCCGTTTTTGAATCGAATGAGCCAGAAATCCCTCAAGGTCGCCCTGCTCCAGGAAGTCGACCACGGCAGTACGGAAGCCAACCTAGACGCCATTGAAGCCGGACTGCGACGGTCAGCAGCCGATGGCGTCGAACTCGTCCTGTTGCAGGAATTGCACAACGGCCCGTATTTCTGCCAGCACGAGAGTGTCGAAGAGTTCGACCGTGCCGAATCGATTCCCGGTCCGTCGACCGAGCGCATCGGCGCACTGGCGGAAGAACTCAAGCTGGTCGTCGTCTGCTCGTTGTTCGAGCGGCGTGCTGCCGGGCTGTATCACAACACGGCCGTGGTCTTCGATCGGTCGCGAGCGATCGCGGGCGTGTATCGAAAGATGCACATTCCGGACGATCCTGCCTTCTACGAAAAATTCTACTTCACGCCGGGCGACTTGGGTTTCGAACCGATCCAGACATCGGTAGGCAAACTCGGCGTGCTGGTGTGCTGGGACCAGTGGTACCCGGAAGGCGCACGCCTGATGGCCCTGGCTGGCGCCGAAGTGCTGCTGTATCCCACTGCGATTGGCTGGGATCCTGACGACACCCAGGACGAAAAAGACCGCCAACGCGATGCCTGGACAATCGTCCAGCGCAGTCATGCCGTGGCGAACGGCATTCCCGTGCTTGCGGTCAACCGCACCGGTTTCGAAGCCTCGCCCGATGGCGGCCGCGGCATCGATTTCTGGGGATCGAGCTTTGTCGCCGGGCCGCAGGGTGAATTCCTCGCGCAGGCGTCGATCAACCGGCCCGAACTGCTGATTGCCGAGATCGACCTAGCCCGCAGCGAATCCGTACGCCGCATCTGGCCTTTCCTGCGCGACCGACGCATTGAAGCCTATTCCGACCTGCTCAAGCGATATCGCGACTGATCCCTGATGACCCAGCCCGAACCTGACCTATCCTCCAGCGAGATCCTCGCAGCACAGCCGATTGCGCGCGTCCATCGCGATGGCGTCGAATACGTGTTGCTCGGCACCGCCCACGTCTCACGCGCCAGTGTCGAGGCCGTTCGCGAAATCCTCGAGCGCGAGTCGTTCGATGCCGTGGCCGTCGAGCTGTGCGAGCCACGCTACAAGTCGATGCGTGATCCGGAATCCTTCCGCAATCTGGACCTGTTCCAGATCATCCGCCAGGGCAAGGCCGGGCTCGTAGCCGCCAACCTCGCCCTTTCGGCTTTCCAGCGACGACTGGCTGAACAGTTCGGCATCGAACCCGGTGCGGAAATGAAGGCCGCCATCGATGGTGCCGAAGCGCGTGACTTGCCGGTCTGGCTGATCGATCGCGAAGTCGGAATCACCCTCAAACGCGCCATCCGAAGTGTGGGTTTCGTCGATCGCCTCGGCATCATGGGCGGCCTCGCAACCAGCCTGGTGACGCGCGAGGATGTTGACGAAAGCGAAATAGAGAAGCTCAAGGAAGGCGACATGCTGGGAAGCATGTTCAGCGAGTTCGCCGAGGAATCGCCACCACTGTTCGAAGCCCTGATCTCGGAGCGCGACCGCTACATGACCGCGCGCTTGCGCGAGGAATCCGAACAGGCATCGAGTGCCGGAAATCCGGTGCGCCGGGTGCTGGCGGTGATCGGTGCAGGCCACCTGGCCGGAATTGAAAAGGCCATAGAAACGCAGACCGAAGCGCCCGGCCCGATGCAGACAAGCCTGGCCGAACTGCCGCCCGGATCGCCCTGGCCAAAGCGCATTGGGTTCGCAGTTTTCGCGATCATCGCGGTAGCCATTGCGGTGTTGTTCTACCAGGGTGCCGAATCCGGTACGGACGCTTTGTGGATGTGGATTCTGTGCACCGGAATCGGAGCAGCCATCGGGACGTTTGCCGCCGGAGGACATCCACTCAGTGCGCTGGCCGGATTCATCGTTGCGCCATTGAAACCGTTTCGCCCTGGCGTCCCGGTAGGCGCGGCGAGCGCAGGTGTCGAGGTGTGGATCCATCGCCCTCGCGTGGCCGATTTCGACAGCTTGCGCGACGATGTCATCCACTGGACCGGTTGGTGGAAGAACCGCATATCACGCACGCTACTCGTCTTCATCTTCACCAACCTGGGCATGATGTTTGGCACCTGGGTGGCTGGTTTCCGCATCATCAAATCCCTGCTCTGAGCCCCGTGCTCCACACCACCTTGCGAACAACTCCATGAGTCTTGCCCGATTTTTCTCCAAGCCGCGCTGGCAGTCCAAAGATGAGTCCGTACGGCGCGATGCCGTGGCCACGGACAAGCATCCGGAACTGATCGATTCCCTTCCAAGACTGGTTCGCGAAGACACCGATCCCGGCGTTCGCATTGCTGCCCTGAAGCGACTGGCTGATCCTGGCCTTGCCCAGGCCATGGCGACGGATGATCGCGATGAAGGCGTGCGCAAGACTGCACGAAATCTGTGGATCGAACTGCTCGCCGGAACACATGCAGCCGCACCCTCACTCGTGGACCGGATACGTCTGCTGCGCGCGCAGGATGATCAGCGCCTGATCGAACAGATCGCCACAACCGCACCTGAAGCAGACTTGCGTCTGGCGGCGTTGCAGCGCGTCGACAAGGCCGCACTGATACTCGACAGGGTGACCGCCGATCCGGATGCTGCCGTTCGTCTGGCCGCACTCGAGCGCGTTGGCGAGGAAGCCCAACTCGCACGCATCGTCGAACGTACGCGCAAGACCGACAAGACCATCAGCCGTCTTGCCAACGAGCGCCTTGAGACCTTGCGCGTCGAGCGCGGCGACCCCGCCACGATCGAAGCGCGCGCGCGCCAGCTCTGCGAACAGATGGAACGCGTGCTGCGTGAGGGCGATGGCAGTGACGAAGCAACGCGGATAGCAGCGACCTGGCAGCGAATCGCCGACAAGGCCACGCCGCAGCTCGTCACCCGCTACGAAAATGCACGTGAACTCTACGACCTGAGTCGCGACCCCGACCAGATCGCGAAACTGCGGCAACGCGCTCTCGATCGCCAGCACATCGAATCGGAACTGGCCGCAATCGAGCAGGGTCTGGGCAGCGCATCCGCACGAACTGATTGCGAGGCGCTGCAACAGCGATTTGGAACGCTGGCCGAACTGCATTCCGCCTATGCAAACGACAACGATGAAGCAAGCGCAGCGGTGTCCGTGCGATTTACCCGACTCGGTGCCCGGCTGGCTGCGCTTCAATCGATGCCGGAGACAATCGAGTCGGAAGCCATGGCAATAGCCCAGGCAGAAGCCCGACTGGACCAGGAAGCGGCAAACGCTGCGAGATCCGAACATCTGGCAGCAACGCGCGCCGAACAGGCATCGAGACAAAAGGAAGCCACCGAGGCTTTGCATGCGGCAATCGTTGCCACATCTGAAGCCATCCAGGCCGGCAAGAGTGCCGAGGCCCACCAGTGTCATGCCAAGGTGAGTCGACTGCGTCGCCAGATGAAGGTTGTACCCGCGGCCTTGCGCGACAGCCTCGCCGATATCGAGAGTGAATACGCCAAGATCGCCGAGTGGCAACGCTGGAGCGACAACGAGCGGCGTCAGCAATTGTGCGAAGAACTGGAAGTGCTGCCTGAAACCGGCCTGCATCCGGACGCGCTGGCAACGCGCGTGCGGGAAATCCAGGCGGAATGGGCACACATGGATCAGATCGAAGCACGTCCTGCCCGAGCCGCAGACGGTATCGCCCGCCGATTCCGTGCGCTCTGCCAGAAGGCAATCGAACCGGCAAAGCCGTACTTCGAGAAACGTGACGAGCTGCGCAAGCAGGGAACCGGGGAAACTGCGGCGCTGATAGCGGAAGTGAGGGCTGCAGTTGCCGCGGAAGAAATCGACTCGCGCGCACTGGCTGACCTTCGCAAGCAGGCTGCCGATGCCCTGCGCAGTCTGGACCGTGTCGGTCCGCGCGAACGCAAGAACCTCGCCGCGGAACTCAAGGCCGTACTCACGGCCATCGACGGACGCGTCGACGCGCAGCATGCACTGGTCGAGACCGCAAAGACGGACCTGATCGCACGCGCCGTTGCCTTGTCGGAAGTGTCCGATTTGCGCACGGCGATGTCGCAGGCGCGTGACCTGCAAAAAGTCTGGCAGAAGTCAGGCAATGGGCGACGGTCGCGCGACCAGGCCCAATGGAAGCAATTCCGCGCCGCGCTGGATGCCGTTTTCGCCCGTGCCGACAGCGAGCGAGATGCGCGCGCCGCAGAGGAGAAACAGGTACTGGAGTCGGCAGCCGCGCTTTGTGCCGAACTGGAAGCCCTGGCAGCTGCAGGCTCGATACCCGAACGCAGCGACGTGCAGCGCATCGAGAATGACTGGCGGGCACTCGGCATCCGCGATGCCGCATTGCGGCAAAGGTTCGAGTCGGCGCGTGACTCCCTGGCGCGCATCGGAGCGCGCCACGCACGCCAACAAAGGCGTGCGGAGTTCGATATCTGGCTGGCCCACTATTCCCTGTGCCGAAACCTTGAACGCGGCGAGATTGAATCTTCCGTATTCGAATCGTCGCGTTCGGCCCTGGCACCGTTGACTCTGGCCGCAGTGGAGCTGGATAGCCGCATTGAACCCGTAGTGGCCGGTGATGAGGTATCCGATAGCGATGTCGACGCCCTGCGCGACTGCGTACTTGAGATCGAGCAACTCGCGGGAATCGAACCCCCTAGCGAAGATCGCCAGCGACGCATGGACCTTCAGGTCGAAAAACTCTCGGCACGCATGCGCGGCGTACAGGCACCAGCACCCGGCAATGCGCTGCGTGATCTGATCGCCACCTGGTCGAGCCTCGGCCCGATCAGCGACGAGGACAGCGTTCTGGAATCACGCTTCAAGCATGCCCTGCTGGCATCACTGGAAACGCTGGACTGATCCAGCGCCCGGAATCAGGGCAACGCCGGCCTATTGGTTTCCATTGGAACCATTTGGACGTCCAAACAGTTTGACGCATAGCAGCATTTGTGGTTGATTGGATGCACGCCGATCCGTGATCGGCGACGCTGCGTCATGGAAACCCTGCAGCCCTACCGAGCACATTCGCCAAGGAATGGCGCGCTCTTTCCTCGCGCAGGACGCTTTGATGAAACCGTCGCACTCGACTGGACTCTACGACCCCGCCTACGAACACGACAGTTGTGGCTTCGGACTGATCGCGAGCATCGAGGGCAAGGCCAGCGCATGGCTGGTGGACCAGGCATTCGCTGCATTGGCGAAAATGTCCCATCGCGGCGGCGTCAACGCGGATGGCGTAACCGGTGACGGATGTGGCGTCCTGATCTATCGTGCCGACGCATGGCTGCGAACACTGGCCGCTGAATCATCCATTGAACTGACACCGCTTTTTGCAGCTGGCCTTGTCTTCCTGGATCACGATTCCGAAAAATCGGAGAGAGCCCAGGCACGACTCGAACAGACATTGCGGGAGGAAGGCGTCATCCCGGCAGGATGGCGCGACATTCCGGTCAACGATACCCCGTGCGGACCCCTGGGCCTGGCCAGCCGGCCTCTGATTCGCCAGATTTTCGTCAACGCTCCGCCGGAACTCGACGAGGCCGTATTCGATCGCGCCCTGTTTCGAGCGCGCCGTCGCGCCGAACTGGCGCTCTCCGATGACAACGCCTTCTACGTGGTCAGCCTTTCAGCGGCCACCATCGGCTACAAGGCAATGGCTGCACCGGGGCAACTTCGCGCGGTATTCCCGGATCTGCAACGGACAGAACTGGTAAGCAGCGCGGTCACGTTCCATCAACGCTTCTCCACGAACACCTTGCCAAACTGGCGCCTGGCCCAGCCGTTTCGCATGCTCGCCCACAACGGCGAGATCAACACGATTCGTGCAAATCGCAACTGGGCATTGGCACGCCAGCCCAAGCTGCACTCACCCCTGCTCGATCTGTCCGACATCGGCGATCATGTCAGCAGTAGCGGCTCGGACTCGCAAAGCCTCGACAACATGTTCGAACTGCTGGTCGAAGGCGGCATCGACCTGTTGGCAACGACACGCATTCTGGTGCCACCGACCTGGAGCGCGAACGAAAACCTCGACCAGGATCTCGAAGCCTTCTATCAGTACTACGGCCTGCACACCGAGCCCTGGGACGGACCTGCCGGTCTGGTCATGTGCGATGCACGCCATGCCGTATGTGCACTCGATCGCAATGGCTTGCGTCCTGCCCGCTGGGCGCGCAGCGAAGATGGCCACCTCATCGTTGCCTCGGAAGCCGGACTTTGGGATGTGCCCGAAAAAAGCATTCTGGCCAAGGGCCGGCTCGGCCCTGGCCAGATCGTCGCTGTCGATCTGGTCGAACACTCATTGCTCGACAGCGCTGCAATTGATCGCATCAATGCCCAGCGCGCACCATTCCGCCAATGGCTGCGCGATGGCGTTGTCTATCTGGAATCGCATCTGATCGATCCGGCACTCGCTGCAGAGCCGATGCCGCCGGACATGCTGGCGCGCTTCCAGAAGCAGTTCGCGCTGACTTGCGAAGAGCGTGACATCGTACTCAAGACCCTGGCCGAAACCGGCGCGGAGTCAACCGGATCGATGGGTGATGACACGCCAATCGCGGTGATGTCCCAACAGTCACGCTCGCTGTACGACTACTTCCGCCAGGGCTTTGCGCAAGTCACCAACCCGCCGATTGATCCGTTGCGCGAACGCCTTGTCATGTCCCTGGTTTCGCAGATCGGGCTGGAAGGCAACTTGTTCGACCTGTCCGCCGACAGCGCACGCCAGGTCTTGTTGAGCTCTCCCGTACTTTCGCAACGCAAGCTGCGACAACTGCTGGCCCTGCCACATCTGGTTGATCGCCAGGTGCGCATTGACCTCTACTATGACGAGACGATCGGTCTCAGGCGCGCGCTTGAGGCCATCTGCACACAGGCCGAAGATGCCGTGCGCGACGGCGCTGCGATGGTCCTGCTGTCCGATCGTTACCCGCAGCCTGGACTGACCCAGATCCATGCCCTGCTCGCCACCGGCGCCATCCACGCCCATCTCAATCGCAAGCAACTGCGATGCGATTGCAACGTGATCGTGGAGACCGGAACCGCGCGTGACTCCCATCACTTCGCCTGCCTGATCGGATTCGGTGCGACGGCCGTCTATCCGTTCCTCTCCTATCAGACATTGTTCGACATGAACCAGCGCGGTGAGATCAAGGGTGGAGAAAATGAAACCGTGCACGAAATCGGGCGCACCTATCGGCACGGCATCCGCAAGGGCCTGCTCAAGATTCTCTCAAAGATGGGAATCTCCACGATTGCCGGTTACCGCGGCGCGCAATTGTTCGAGATCATCGGCCTGGACAGTGAAGTCGTCGACATGTGCTTCCCCGGCACGCCTTCGCGAATCAGCGGTGCCGGCTTTGTCGACATCGAGAACGAGTATCGCGCCCAGCTCGCACGATCTCGCAATCCCAACTACACCCTTCCGGCCGGCGGATTGCTCAAGGCGATCCCGGACGGCGAGTACCACATGTACAACCCGCCGGTAGTGGGACACCTGCAGACCGCCGTGCGCAGTGGCGAAATGCGCCACTATCGGAAATACGCCGACGCGGTCAATTCCCGACCGCCTTCAACCCTGCGCGATCTGCTTGAGTTGCGCGATGATTGCACGCCCGTTGCGCTTGAACTGGTTGAAGCGC
This sequence comes from Dokdonella sp., assembly GCF_049593775.1. Lineage (GTDB taxonomy): Bacteria > Pseudomonadota > Gammaproteobacteria > Xanthomonadales > Rhodanobacteraceae > Dokdonella. The sequence goes on from NZ_JBAWHJ010000016.1 coordinate 17,461, forward strand.
GTGAAAGCGTACTCAAGCGATTCGACTCGGCGGGAATGTCGCTCGGCGCCCTGTCGCCGGAAGCACACGAAGCGCTTGCGATCGGCATGAACCGCCTTGGCGCGCGCTCGAATTCCGGCGAAGGCGGGGAAGACCCGGCTCGCTACGGCACCGAACGCAGCTCGAAGATCAAGCAAGTTGCCTCTGGCCGATTCGGAGTGACCGCTGCCTACCTCGCCAGTGCCGAGGTCCTGCAGATCAAGATCGCCCAGGGCGCCAAGCCAGGCGAAGGCGGGCAGTTGCCGGGCGACAAGGTCAATCAGTTGATCGCGCGCCTGCGCTATGCAAAACCTGGCATCGGCCTGATATCGCCCCCGCCGCATCACGACATCTACTCCATTGAAGACCTGACCGAACTGATCCACGACCTGCGCGAGGTCAATCCGACGGCACTCGTTTCGGTGAAGCTCGTCTCGCATGCCGGCGTGGGTACCATCGCGGCTGGCGTGGTCAAGGCAGGGGCCGATCTGGTGACGATTTCCGGTCACGACGGCGGCACCGGCGCGAGTCCGATCACCTCGATCCGCTATGCCGGCACGCCCTGGGAGCTCGGCCTTGCCGAAACGCACCAGACCCTGGTCATGAACGGCCTGCGTGACCGCGTGATCGTGCAGACCGATGGCGGTCTGAAGACCGGACTCGACGTCATCAAGGCCGCGATCCTGGGCGCTGATTCGTTCGGATTCGGCACGGGCCCCATGGTCGCGCTGGGCTGCAAGTACCTGCGCATCTGTCATCTCAATTCGTGTGCGACCGGCGTGGCCACCCAGAACGAGATCCTGCGGCGCCAGCACTTCGTCGGCGCACCCGAGATGGTCCAGCATTTCTTCCAGTTCATCGCCGACGACGTTCGCGGAATCCTGGCTGACCTGGGCCTGCGTTCACTACATGAACTGGTTGGGCGCACCGACCTCCTGCGCACCTTGCCGGGCATCACGGAAAAGCAAGGCAAACTGGACCTTTCGCGCTTGTTGCGCAATGCCGAAACGAATGAAGCAATCAGGGATTTCTGTGCGGCCGGTGCGCTCGCGCCTGGACCGACCGATCTTGCCCTTGCCACCGTGCGCGATACACGCGATGCGGTAACCAGCAAGCAGGGCGGCAACTTCCACTTTCCCATCAGTAATGTCGATCGCGCCATCGGCGGTCGTTTGTCCGGCGAGATCGCCCGGGCATGGGGTAACCAGGGCATGGCGGATGCTCCGATCACGCTGAACTTCGATGGCGCGGCCGGGCAGAGTTTCGGTGCCTGGAATGTCGGCGGCCTGAACCTCGTTCTCAACGGCGAAGCAAACGACGGTGTCGGCAAGGGCATGGCCGGCGGGCGAATTGTCGTGCGTCCAGTTGATGGCGTGCAGTACGCAACGCAGGAGGCCAGCATCATCGGCAACACCTGCCTGTACGGTGCCACCGGCGGAGAGCTCTACGCATCCGGTCGCGCCGGTGAACGCTTCGCTGTACGCAACTCCGGAGCGGTTGCCGTGGTTGAAGGCGTCGGCGACCACGGCTGCGAGTACATGACCGGAGGCACGGTCGTCGTGCTCGGTCGCAGCGGCCTGAACTTCGGCGCCGGCATGACAGGCGGCTTCGCCTACGTGCTTGATCTTGAGCGCAACTTCTTTGATCGCTACAACCACGAACTCGTCGACATCAACCGCATCTCACTCGAAGGCATGGAGAATCACCTGCAGCATCTGCGAGCGTTGATGCAGGCGCATATCCAGGCCACCGGCAGTGCCTGGGCGCAACAGTTGTTCAGCGACTTTCGCGATGTGCTGCACAAGGTATGGCTGGTCAAGCCGAAGGCCGCCAGCCTCGCAGCCCTGAACAGCGAGCTGAGGGAAGCGGCATGAGTGAGCGCACGTTTCCATTCCTCCGACTGGCTCGCGCCTTGCCGGCTGAAATCTCGATACCGATCCGCGTGGCCGACTTCCATGAGATCAACGCCGATTTCGTCGGCGGCGAAGCGGCAGACCAGGCCTCGCGTTGCATCGATTGCGGCAACCCGTATTGCTCCTGGGGCTGTCCTCTGGGCAACCGGATTCCTCAGTGGCTCAAGCTGGTCAAGGAAGATCGCATCGAAGATGCTGCAACTCTCATGCATGAGACCAATCCGCTGCCCGAGATTTGTGGCCGGGTTTGTCCGCAGGATCGCCTTTGCGAGGGCATTTGTACGCTGGAGGAAGATTTCGGCGCGGTCACCATCGGCGCGATCGAGCGCTCGGTCACCGACGAGGCGATCAAGCGCGGCTGGCGTCCACCCGAGGCCACGGCGACGACCGACAAGCGCGTCGCGATCATCGGAGCTGGACCGGCAGGTCTGTCGGCAGCTGATCGGCTCGCACGCGCGGGAGTACAAGCCGACGTCTTCGATCGCCATGAAGAAATTGGCGGCCTGCTCACCTTCGGCATTCCTGCCTTCAAGCTTGAAAAGGACATCGTGCGCACGCGGCGTCGGGTGCTCGAAGACCAGGGCGTGAAATTTCACGTCGGCACGGAAATAGGCCGGGATGTTGCATTCGAAAAACTCGTCGACGACTACGACGCGGTATTCATGGCAACGGGTGCCTATACGGCAGTCGATGCGCGTCTGCCGGGCCAGCAACGTGCCGGCGTCGTCGTCGCCCTGCCTTTCCTGATTGCCAATGCCCGCCAACAGATGGGCACGGCAACCGCCGCCGATGTCCTGCCCGACCTCGGCGGCAAGCGCGTCGTCGTGCTGGGTGGCGGCGATACCGCGATGGATTGCGTGCGCACCTCGGTACGGCTTGGTGCCGAGCGGGTCACATGCGTCTACCGGCGCGACGAAGCGAACATGCCAGGCTCACGCAAGGAAGTGAAGAACGCACGCGAGGAAGGGGTCATCTTCCGATTTCTTGCCCAGCCTCTAGCCATCGTTGGCGGCGATGTTGTCGACGGTGTCGAGATTGCGGAAACACGACTTGTGCAAGATGGCGATGGGCGCGCGCGTTGCGAAATCGTGGAGAGCAGCAGCCAGACGATTCCAGCCGATATCGTCATTCTTTCATTCGGATTCCTCGCCAGCCCACCCGACTGGTGCGCCCGCTTCGGCATCGAACCCGACGACAATGGGCGCCTGAGAGTGGGAGGTGACACGCGCCTGCCGTTGCAAACCGGCCACCCCAAGGTGTTCGCGGGTGGCGACAATGTTCGAGGCGCGGACCTGGTCGTGCGTGCCGTACTCGACGGTCGCGAGGCTGCGCGCTCCATACTGAGTCAATTGAACGTGGTCGCATGATGCGATCCAGCCCACCCCCTGACAATGCGCGCCTACCCGGCATCCGGAACAGATTCCGGATCCCGTTGAACAAGGAACGGGTTACCCTCTGCCCATGACACAGATCCTGATTGTCGACGATCATCCGCTTTTCCGCCTGGCTCTGGTTCAGGCAGTCGGAAATCTTGCAGGCGATGTGGAAGTGTTCGAAGCCGACAGCCTCGACACGGCACGTGCGGAACTGGTTACCCACCGCGACATCGATATCGTGCTTCTCGACCTGCACATGCCCGGCAACCATGGCTTGATGGGCCTGGTCGCACTGCGCACCGAATATCCGGCGATTGCGGTCGTGATGATTTCGGCAAACGATGATCCACAGGTGGTACGCCGGGCATTGACCTATGGTGCCGCGGGCTTCATTCCCAAACGCAGCAGCATTGCCGCTATCCAGGACATGCTGCGCACCATCATCGCTTGCGAGGAACCCTTGCCACTGCCGCAAGGCCGGATATTGGACACTGAGGCAGAACAGGATCGCCAACTGGCCAGGCGTCTGGCGTCACTGAGTCCGCAACAACTGAGGGTCCTGATTCTTGTCGCCGAAGGTCTGCTCAACAAGCAGATTGCAGATCGTCTCGATATCCAGGAGCGCACGGTGAAAGCCCACATGAGTGCGGTGTTCGAGCGCCTGGAAGTACGCAATCGAACCCAGGCCAGTGTGCTGCTGCGCTCGCTTGAAGTGGCCGATCCGTCACGAACGGTGGACGAATGATCGCGCAGCCATGCGCAAAGATTCGCGCAATCCGCATTCGGTTGCCTGTGCTTTCGCACTAGAGCTAGACTTTGAGCCAAAGGGGAATGCATTCGACGCGTGCACGACGCATCGCTCTTCGATCGCCCTGGCATGGAACGGCATCACCTTGGGGGAAATATGGTGAGGAGCAATTGCACAGGAACCACGTGGATCATGCTGGCTTGTTTGTCGGGACTTTCCCCGGCGTTCGCCCAGGTGTCCAGTTTCACCGATCAGACCACGGCTGCCGGCCTCGGCAATACCTTTACAACCATTGGCCTGGTCAATCCGATTCTCGGCGGTGGTGTCGTTGCAGACTTCAACAGGGATGGCTGGCAAGACATCTTCTACCCGACTGGCCGCAATGGTGCCGACAAGCTTTTCATCAACAACAGCAACGGGACCTTCACCGATCGCGCTGCAGACTGGGGCATCAATACTGTCCACCTTTCGAGTGCGGCTGCGGTTGGCGATTACAACGGTGATGACTTGCCGGACATCTTCGTTACCTGCTTTGGTCCCA
>NZ_JBAWHJ010000017.1:0-6035 GCF_049593775.1 Dokdonella sp.
CTCGAAACCGATCCGCTGGGTGTCGGCAAGGATGGCAAGCCGGTCTATCTGAAAGACATCTGGCCTTCGAACAAGGAAGTCGGCGACACGATTGCAGGCGCGATCAACCCGCAGATGTTCAAGGACAATTACGCTGATGTATTCAAGGGCGACTCGCGCTGGAATCACATCGCGTCACCCGACGGAAACCAGTACGCCTGGGATGATTCGACCTACATCAAGAATCCGCCGTACTTCGAAGGCATGACCATGGACGTTGCCAAGGTCGAAGATATCCACGGCGCCAGCGTTCTCGGGCTGTTTGGTGATTCGATCACCACGGATCACATCTCGCCAGCCGGCACGATCAAGAAGGATTCGCCTGCCGGGCGCTACCTGATCGAGCACGGCGTCAAGCCGAAGGATTTCAATTCCTACGGATCGCGACGCGGCAATGATGATGTGATGGTGCGTGGCACGTTCGCCAATATCCGCATCAAGAACCTGCTGCTTGATGGTGTCGAGGGCGGCTTCACCATGCATATGCCTTCCGGCAAGGAAATGCCGATCTATGACGCAGCCATGGAATACAAGGCCGCAGGCACACCGCTGATCGTGCTGGCAGGCAAGGAGTACGGAACGGGTTCATCGCGCGACTGGGCGGCGAAAGGAACCCTGTTGCTCGGCGTGAAGGCCGTGATCGCCGAAAGCTACGAACGAATCCATCGCTCCAACCTGGTCGGCATGGGTGTACTGCCCTGTCAGTTCAAGCCGGGGGAAAACGCAAAATTGCTTGGCCTGAATGGGCGCGAGAAATTCGACATCCTCGATCTGGACGATGCAAATGCCAGCGAAGCCCGCGTGATCGCTACAGCGGAAGATGGCAGCAAGAAGGAGTTCAAGGTTGATGTCCGGCTGGCGACTCCGAAGGAGCGCGACTTCTTCCGTCACGGCGGCATCCTGCCTTATGTGTTGCGTCAGCTCGCGGGATCCCAGCCATCTGCCTGAGTGCGGGCCAATTCATATGCGGGTGTCGAAAGGCATTCGCATTGCGCCCGGCGTTTCGTCGGCTGCCGGCCATGCCCGGCTAGAGTGCCCGCTCCCACTGTGCGCTGATGCATAGCCAATCGCCGTCAACCTTGCGCCAGCCACTGGAAATCCGATGAACGGATCCGCGTTCGGGAATCCAGCGGCCGCTGCCGCCCAGCATCGTCACAGACTGGCTGGCCGTCGCCCGCTCTCCCTGCAATTCGATGTCGATGGGGCCGGTACTGATGCTGATTCGGGAGTTCGCCAGCACCTGGGTCCGCAGCAGATTGTGCAGGGCCTGGCGATCGAATTCACCACTGCCGCCGACAAAGTCGTCTGCGACATGCTGCATGAAAGATGCGGGATCGGCGGACTCCATGGCTGATTGCATTTCGGCCATGGCAGCGCGGATCTGCTCTTCATCGGAAGGTCGTGAGCAGCCAAGAATGCTTGCCATCAGCACGGCCAGCATCAGGGCCTTGCACAGGTTTACGCCAAAACATGCGGCATATTCGGATGTTTGCGCGCGCCGGGGCATGTGCATGCTGGTGACTCCTGATGTCGGATCGGTTCGAATCTGGCCGTGTTGCGCTGCAGTGCGCCTTGCTGCCTGTTCGCGCCTTGTGTTGCAATCAAGCTCTATCCGCCCGCGTATGGTGCGGGCAACGCAAACCCGTGCCTGCCATCACCTTGATCTGCAACGTTAGCGCTAACCTGGAGCATACATGTCAAGCAGCAATAGTCGTCCCTGGTTGAGCCACTACCCCGAAGGCGTTCCCGCAGAAATCGATCTGGAGGAGTTCTCTTCCATCGTTGCACTGCTGGAGAACTGCTTTGCGCGCTTCGAAAGTCGGCCGGCGTTTTCCAACATGGGCCGCACCATCAACTACGGTGAACTCGACCGATTGAGTTGCCAGTTTGCCAGCTTCCTGGTCAATGACCTCAAGTGCGAGAAGGGTGACCGCATCGCGATGATGCTGCCGAATGTGCTGCAGTATCCGATCGCCATTTGCGGTGCGCTTCGCGCGGGCATGATCGTGGTCAATACGAATCCGATGTACACGGCTCGCGAACTGAAACATCAGCTGGAGGATTCCGGGGCAAAGGCCATCCTCGTTCTGGACAATTTCGCACACACTGTGGCTGAGGTCATGAACGAAACCCCGGTCAAGCATGTGATCACGACCGGGCTGGGCGACATGCTCGGATTCCCCAAATCCCTAATCACGAATTTCGTCGTCAAGCACGTCAAGAAGATGGTGCCCGCGTATTCGATCCAGGGCGCGATACGCTTCAGAGACGCCTTGCAACGCGGCGAAGGCAAGAAGGTTCCGAGCCCCGACGTTTCCGCTTCCGACATTGCCTTCCTGCAATACACCGGCGGCACCACCGGTGTTGCAAAAGGCGCGATGCTGACTCATCGCAACATGATCGCCAATATGCAGCAATCCTGCGCATGGATCAGTGGGGGCATGACCGAGGGTGAAGAGGTCATCATCACGGCATTGCCGCTCTACCATATCTTTGCATTGACGGCGAACTGCCTGACCTTCATGAAGATTGGTGGTCTCAACCACCTGATTACCAATCCACGCGACATGCCCGGGTTCGTGGCCGAACTTGCTAGAACCCGCTATACCAGCATCACTGGCGTGAATACGCTATTCAACGGCCTGCTCAATACGCCGGGTTTCGACAAGCTCGATTTCTCCAGCCTGCGCATGACGCTGGGGGGCGGCATGGCAGTGCAACGCTCGGTTGCGGAGCGTTGGCAGAAGGTGACCGGTTCGACTCTGGCCGAAGCCTATGGCCTGACTGAAACCTCACCGGCGGTGTGCATCAATCCTCTGAACATCACCGGATACAACGGTTCGATCGGATTGCCGATTCCGTCCACCGAGGTGTGTATCCAGAATGACAATGCCGAAGTTCTTGCGGTCGGCGAGACCGGCGAACTTTGCGTACGTGGCCCGCAAGTCATGAAGGGCTACTGGAATCGTGAGGAGGAGACAGCAAAGATCATCGATGCGGACGGATGGCTGCATACCGGCGACATTGCAAGGATGGACGAGAAAGGCTTCTTCTATATCGTCGATCGCAAGAAGGACATGATCCTGGTGTCGGGCTTCAACGTGTATCCCAACGAGATAGAAGATGTCGTTGCATCAATGCCGGGAATCCTCGAAGTTGCGGCAATCGGCATTCCCGACGAGAAATCCGGCGAGGCGGTCAAGCTGGTTATCGTCAGGAAGAACCCGGCGCTCACCGAGGCGGAGGTACGTGCCCACTGCCGCAAGGAACTGACTGGCTACAAGCAGCCAAAGATCGTGGAATTTCGCGACTCATTGCCCAAGACCAACGTAGGCAAGATCCTGCGACGTGAACTGAGAGACGCACCAGCCACGACACCCTGATTCTTGTCCGAATTCAATCCTGATCAGCGGCCGGCTTCGGCGTGTCCATGTAGTCGGCGAACTGACCGAGCAATCCCCACAGGGCATGCTCCTTGTCCTCGGGAATGTTGGTGTATGCGAAGCCGATGTGATCCGGAGTCAGGCGACTGACATTGGCTTCCAGGTGGATGTGCAGGTCATCGCCAATCAGCAAGTCGAGCACGCAGCGCTCGCCAGGATTGGCATTCCACTCTGCCGGTCTTTGGGTAAGCAGGCCGGTCGCCGAGATGTTTTCGACCTCGGTTACCCATGACAGCGGCCCCATGCTGACAAGCACTATGGATCGAATAGGCATTCGCGCGTGACGCGAGTACCGCTCGCCTGGTTGATCACTCATCCCACCCCCTCGACTTGGCCGCACTTTGCGGCAATCGGCCCGAACAAGCTGGCTGTATTGAATCCGGCCTGATTCGGGTTGAATCCCCGCACTGCATCCAGCACGAATCGGGCCAAGATTGCCCGATCAAGCGGGCGCAGGGGAGTAGGACTGTAACAAGAGGTTAATTGTGTGAAACGCGTCACAGAACACAGCTAGCCGGTTTAAGGGGCCTTGTCAATTATTCCGCTAGACTGAAATTGATCGCTTTGACTTTGAATTTGAAAGCAAATTTGGTGATGAGCACTTGCCGCTCTTCCCGCGCGATCCGGTAGGCGGCTCCAGACCATAAGGAATTGCCCCCATGTCCGCATTAGAACTCGTTCGTTACAACCAAGAAAGCCGCCTGCTCCGTTCGCAGGAAGATTTTTCCGCCAATACCCACTGGTGTTTCATGCACGCGCAGCGCTTCCCTCTGGCTGGCGGCTATCGAGCATGCTTCTCCACTCAGCTCATCCGGGAAGTCCGCGAGTTCCAGAAGCGCACCGCAGACCGATTGACCACGATTGCCGCCACTTCGGATTCGCGTCTGGCCCATATAGTTCTTGCTTCCGATACAGATGTGTTCAATCTGGGCGGTGACCTGAATCTCTTTTGCAGACTTATCCGTGAACGTAATCGCGAACATCTGCTCGCCTATGCACGTCAGTGCGTGGAGGGGATCTACGCATTCCACGCTCACTTGAATCGCAATGCGCATACCATTGCGCTGGTCCAGGGTGATGCGCTCGGCGGGGGATTCGAGGCTGCATTGTCGTGCCAGACCATCATCGCCGAAGAAGGAATCGGCATGGGCTTCCCCGAAGTCCTGTTTGATCTCTTCCCCGGAATGGGCGCCTACTCGTTCCTGTGCCAACGCGTAGCACCCAAGGTCGCCGAAGAAATGATGCTCAATGGCTCGGTCTACTCGAGCGAAGAGCTGCACAGCATGGGAATAGTCGACGTGCTGGTCCCGCGCGGTGACGGATTGCAGGCGACTCACGATTTCATCCGCCGCAACCAGAGAATCTCGCATGCCCGCAGCGCCATGAACCGGGTTCGTGAGATTGCCCAGCCAGTCAACCTGATCGAGCTGATGCAGATCACTGAAGTCTGGGTGGATACCGCCCTTCAGCTCGGTGAAAAATCCCTGCGGACGATGGAGCGACTTGTTCGTGCGCAGGAAAAGCGCCCCACGGGCCCTGCCCCGGCGCGTGCAGAAACCAGCATGCCGGAAGCCAGGGCTGCTGCGATGTAAACGGCACCACGGCAGAAAACATTGAACGAGGCAGTCGGGACTCACGTCCTGAACGATACGAAGAGTCAACGAACAAGCAACGGATTCGCCACAGGCCTTGCCTGAACAGGGGATTTAGAGTCGCTCGCACTGCGTGCACATGCCCATGGCTGTGCCGCAGGATCCCTGTGGCGAACAAGTACCGTTGACCGGAAGAAACACCGCCAACTTACTGGCGCTCTGGCTCGCCTTCTTTCACCCGTCTGCCCCAGAATGTCTTGAGCGCAGACTGCACCCGATCAAGCTGGATGCTGAGGTCCTCCACGGACAGCCGCCAATCCTTTGCCAGCTCCCAATTGCCGAGACGCATCGATTCGCTGGCTGATTCGGCCAACTGCACCGCGCCCATATTCTCGGCGACTCCCTTCAGCGCATGGCATTGATCGCGAAACAGGTCCCACTGCTCCGCATTGGCCAACTTTTCGATTTCCGCGATGCACCGGACCGAGTCGCGCACGCACTCATCCACGAAAACCTGAAGGAACTGATCGCCGAGTTGCAGTTCCTGGAGTTCGTCCAGAACCTTCCTCGAGATCACGACGTCATCTGACACCCGGTCTTCGGCATCTTTCGACTTGACCATGGCTTGCGATGGTCCGGACGAAACTTCCGAAAGGGTATCCAGCAGCTTGGTGATGGAAACCGGTTTGGTAAGGAACGCACGGGCACCTGCGCGCTCGGCGGCTCGCATGGTTTCCGAGGTGGCGTCGGCGCTCAACACCAGGAACGGCGTGCGATCACCGGAAACCTGCATGACACGAGCCTGCTTGATCGTGTCGATACCGCTGAGCCCCGGCATGTGCAGATCCACGATGGCGAGATCAAAATGCTCGCGCTCCATTGCATCGAGCACTTCTTCGCCGCTGTTGACCTCCAGGACTCGATGGCCCGCTTTTTCGAGCATGCGGCCGAGAACCGTGAG
>NZ_JBAWHJ010000018.1:0-5208 GCF_049593775.1 Dokdonella sp.
GTTGATTGGAAGCGACATACTTTATGAACGCGACCACATCGAACTGCTCGCCACCCTGCTCCACAGACACGCGCTGGAAAATGCCGAAATCATATTTACCGATCCTGGCCGTGGTAACAGCGCACCGTTCACGCGCGCCCTGGCCAAGCAGGGATATACCGTCACCGAAGTACGCAGTCGATTCAACGAGAGTGACGCGGCCCCATTTCGTGGCCGACTTCTCAGCTATAAACGCTGACCCCACCTGGAACTCCACATGGCCTTCGACATCCATCCTGATGACACGAAAATCGATCCGCGGGTGTCGTGTTCCGATTGTGAAGCGGTGTGCTGCAGGCTCACGGTCGTTCTTGATGCCAAGGACGAGATTGCCGAACACCTGATCGTGCGCGGTGCGAATGGCGTCAATGTAATGGCGCACGCCGAAGACGGCTGGTGCATTGCACTGGACCGGGCAAACAAGTGCTGCAGCATTTATGCGCAACGACCTCTGGTGTGCCGCAGGTTCGCCATGGGTGGTGGCTATTGCCGGTTCGAGCGGGAGAAGTTCGCTGCCGCCCAGATACCACTACGCGTCGCCTGACTCTTTCTTGCTGCGCGAAGCCCGCCAGGCCGCCAAGGCGTCTTTGTAGCGCTGCACCGCCTCGTCATGGATATCGAACACGCAGCGCGTGCATCCGGAACCGCAACAATCCAGGGGATCCGGTTCAGCCGGCTTCTGCGGCCTGGGATCTTCGTGCGTGATCACGGCAGATATTGTTGAGTCCACTGGACGATCTGCTTGCTGCCCATGCCACCAGATTGCCGCGCGACTTCGCGTCCGCCCCGCAAGAGAATAATGGTCGGAATACTGCGGATAGCGAAACGCGCGCCCAGCTCCGGGTGGGCTTCGGTGTCGACCTTGGCCAGTCGCACGTGGGGTTCAAGCTTGTTCGCTGCGTCCGCGAACTGCGGCGCCATGCTGAGGCAAGGCCCGCACCATGGAGCCCAGAAATCCACGAGAATCGGAACATCTCCGCGCATGGCCCTGGCATCGAACTCGGCTACCCCCAGTTCCGCCGGCTTGCCCATGAACAAGGGCCCGTGGCAACGACCACATGTCGGATTCTCGCCGAGACGATGCTCGGGCGAGCGATTCATCGCACCGCAGTGGAGACAGGGAACCAGCAATGATTTATCGACCATGACGGCCTCGTTGAAGTTGGGCGCTCAAAAGACAGATGGTGTCGGTTGCCGCCAGCGCAAGGGATATCCTTGCGTGGTTTCAAACACGCACGAACGGAAACTCCACCACCGGGCTGTCGGGTGTCCACGGACCGACCTTGGCCATGACCTCGACAAAACCTTGCGATGCCACGAGGCTTCTCAACCAATCCCTCAAGTCCGGCCATGACTGCGCGGCAAACCACTCGGGATCAACCGTCGAGAACTGCCTGACGAACGGCATGATCGCGTAGTCGCCGAGGCCGGCGTGTTCTCCCCCTATCCATCGCTGCCCCTGAAAGACGTCTTGCAAACGTCGTAGAAAGTCCGCTCCGCGATCACGACTCGACTGTGCATCCGAATCCGGATAGCGAGCGGGATATTTGTAGCGGTCGAGCGCCTGCTTGAAGCCGGCATCGCAGTCTTCGATCAGGTTCAGCGTGTCGGCCAGCGACTCCCTGCCAAGGGGCAACCAGGACGCCGGATCACGGCGACGCAAGGTCCACAACATGATATCCAGACTCTGGTCGATCACCTGACCATGCTCATCGACCAGGACCGGAACCGTGCCTTTGGGTGACACCGCCAACATCTCTGCAGGTTTCCTGCTCAGGACAACTTCACGCAACTCGCATCGCTGGGCGCTGATCCACAACGCCATCCGGGCGCGGATCGCATAGGGGCATCGGCGGAATGAATAGAGGATTGGCAAGTCCATCACGCGGTGTCGAAAACCTTCCCGGGGTTCATGATGCCGTGTGGGTCCAGGACCTTTCGGATGCCTCGCATGAGGGCGATCTCTGCTTCGCTGCGAGTGCCTGCCAGGTACTTCTTCTTGACCAGGCCGATGCCGTGTTCGGCGGAGATGCTGCCGCCGAATCGGGAAAGCGTATCCGACAGTAACGCCGTTACCCTCTCGCAGTCCGCAACGAACTGTTCGTCACTGGTGCCGACTGACCTGATCACGTTGATGTGCAGGTTGCCATCACCGATATGGCCGAACCAGACCACCTCGCAATCCGGATATTCCCGCTCGAAGATTTCGTGCATGGCTTGCATGAAAGCCGGAATCAGGCTGGTGCGCACCGAAATATCGTTCTTGTAGGGCCTGAGTGGCGCCAGGCTTTCGGTGATGCCTTCACGCAGGCGCCACAGTGAAGCCGCCTGCGCCGAACTCTGGCTGATCACGCCGTCATTGACCCAGCCTTGTTCGAAGCATTCCTCGAACACCTCGCCTGCCAGTGCCTGTTGCACCTCGGTTTCTGCATCGAACTCGGCAACCAGGTAGAACGGCGAAGCCTGCTCGAACGGATCCTGCGCACCCTGGCCCACGACATGCGCAAGTGCGCGATCGGTAAAGAACTCGAACGCATTGAGATTCAACTTCTTCCTGCAACTTTCGAATACCTTCATGAGTGCATCCATGGCAGGGACAGCCAGCACCATTACATTGGCTGCTGGTGGCGGATCAGCCAGACGAACTGAGGCTTCGACGACCAGGCCCAAGGTGCCTTCCGAGCCAATCAGCAGATGACGAAGATCGTAGCCGCTGGAATTCTTGACCAGGCCTCGATTGAGATCCAGCAATTCGCCAGTGCCGGTCACCACCTTCAAGCCGGCGATCCATTCGCGAGTATTGCCGTAGCGGATGACACGTATTCCACCGGCATTGGTCGCAATGTTTCCACCGATCGAGCACGAACCCCTTGCCGCGAAATCGACCGGGTATATCAGGTCGTGATCGCTGGCAGCACGCTGCAGGGCTTCAAGGGCGAGACCCGGCTGCACCGTCATGATGCGATCGACCGGATCGAAATCCAGCACCGCGTTCATCCGTTCAAAGCTGACAACGAGCTCACCGTTCGCAGCAACTGCGCCACCCGAAAGCCCGGTTCTGCCACCGGACGGAACGATGCAGATGCCCTCCTCCACCGCCCAGCGCACGATTGCCTGCACCTCTTGCGTGGTTGTGGGCAGTGCAATCGCCAGTGGCGCAGGCTCCCAGCGTCGTGTCCAGTCACGTCCGTAGAACTCGAGATCCTCGGGACTGGCCTTCAGCATGAGAGTCGGTAGACGCTCGCTCAGGCGCGACAAGGGCGAATCTGGCATGAGTAGGATTTTCCTGTCGACAATGAGCGGAGAATGCGCGGAATGGAACGGACATCCACAAGTCGCCAGCGTGCCAGCGATGCGGCATTGCGTCTACTGCTGCACTGCCGCAAAGCGGTCAGAGATCTGGCATAGTCGTGCTCACGCAGCGCTTCCATTGGTATCCGCTGCAACCATTCACTCCGCCGCGGCCGAACATGAAGAAGACCTCTTACCCGAAGCAGGATATACGCGTGCTGTTGCTTGAAGGCGTCAGCGCGAGTGCCGTGGACACCTTCAGGGCAGCCGGCTATTCGCAAATCGAGCTGCATGACAAGTCGCTGCCCGAAGACGAGCTCGCGCAACGCATTGCCGATGCTCACCTGGTCGGTATCCGCTCACGCACACAGTTGACGGCCGAGGTGCTGGCGCACGCAAAACGCCTCATTGCCGTTGGCTGTTTCTGCATTGGCACCAACCAGGTCGATCTCGAAGCCGCTCAGGCCATTGGCGTGCCTGTGTTCAATGCACCTTATTCGAATACCCGCAGCGTGGCCGAACTGGTTCTCGCGGAAGCCATCCTGCTGCTGCGGCGGATTCCGCAGAAAAATGCCGAATGCCATCGCGGCGGATGGTCGAAATCGGCAAGCGGAAGTTTTGAAGTGCGCGACAAGATCCTCGGCATCGTCGGCTACGGCCATATCGGCACACAGGTTGGTTTGCTTGCCGAAGGCTTGGGCATGCGCGTGATCTTCCACGACATCGAGCCGAAACTCACGCTCGGAAATGCGAGGGCGGCTGCCAGCCTTGATGATCTTCTGCAGCGCTCGGACATCGTTACCCTGCATGTTCCGCAAACCCCCCAAACCGCGCTGATGTTCGGTGCCACGCAGCTCGCGAAAATGCGCAAGGGCAGCGCCTTGATCAATGCATCACGAGGCACGGTAGTGGATATCGATGCCCTGGCCGAAAAGCTGAAAAGCGGACACCTTTCCGGTGCTGCGGTCGATGTCTTTCCCGTTGAGCCAAAAGCCAACGGTGAGCAATTTGTCTCGCCACTGGTCGGCATGGACAATGTGATCCTGACGCCACACATCGGCGGTAGCACGCTCGAAGCGCAGGACAATATCGGCATCGAAGTCGCGGCCAAACTGGTTCGCTACAGCGATAATGGCTCCACCCTGTCAGCCGTCAACTTCCCGGAAGCCACTTTGCCGGAGCACCCGGACAGTCACCGCCTGCTGCACATCCATCGCAACATGCCCGGCATGCTCTCGCGCATCAACGATATCTTCTCGCGCGAGAACATCAATATCGACGGGCAGTACCTGCAGACCAATGCGAATATCGGCTATGTCGTCGTCGACGTTTCGACAACCGAAGCTCAGGCAACCGCACTGAAAGATGCACTGGCTTCCATCGAAGGCACCCTTCGCACTCGGGTGCTTTACTGATCGTCACGCCCCGCAGCAACCGGAAGTCGCCAGCCATAGCGAATAGCCATGAAGCGCAGGCCGAAACAGAGCGAAGCGGCGACGCACAGCACCGGCAATTCGGGTAGCGCGAAACGGTTTCCAATCACGATTACCGATGCCCCTGCGAGCGCAGCGACAGCGTAGAGTTCCGAACGCAGGACGACTGGCGTCTGTGCCACCAGGATGTCGCGCACAATGCCGCCACCGATCCCGCTGAGCATCCCGAGCAGGGTCGCCGAGACGGGGCCCAACCCGAAAGTGAGCGCCTTGCTCGCACCGGTGACGGCGAACAGGGCGAGGCCCAGCGCATCAAAAATCTGCACCGGATTGCGCAGTTTTTCAATATCCTCGCAGCGAAAGAACGTCACCAGGCCGGCCAGGCAACTGATGCCGACGTAGTGCCAGCCAACAAGGGCCGTTGGCGGCGTGGCTCCGATCAGGA
>NZ_JBAWHJ010000019.1:0-6368 GCF_049593775.1 Dokdonella sp.
AGGCGGCAAGCAAGCCCAGCGCAAAAGCGCCGACTGCAAGGCGCAGGGCGATACGGGATAAAAAATGGCGGGAAACTGAAAGCATGGCGCAGCCTCGAATGAACTGGTGTTATAGTAGACCATAACACTATATGACAGCAAGACGGGATCGTCCCCTCGCACTACTGGTCCGGTCGCACTTGAATGGATACGTCAAAGGGTGAAACGGTTACACGCAATCGGAGATCCGGCCGCGATGGTTTTCCAGCCTTCTGATGATGGTTCGTACCACCGGCAAGCCGCTTCACATGACCTCGACAAAGCGTATGCCGACAACCGCAGCCTGTCTTGAGCCGATAGTCACACCGGTTTCGTCGGTGAGGTGCCGGGTTTCTCGCGGGTCCACGGACAGGCGTGCAAGGAGGACTTGAACAGCGACCAGGCCGGGAGCGGCAAGGTTCACAAGGCCCCTGGCGCAGGCCAATCAGCGCCTCCGACTCCTTGCCGGCGTCGCCGGATTCGGGCCTGCGCCGCTGCGCCACAGACGCGACCGCTGACCTGCGCGCATCAACTCGCTATACTGCGACGCTTGCATTCGTCCCCTTTTCATTCAGCCGGATCCGGAAATTTCGAGATGACCCGAGCGCTGCTGTTTACCCTTGCACTATTCTCTGCCTCCAACGTCCTCGCCGACGAGTCCAAGGGCGATCCCGCCGAGGGGCGCCTGAAGGCCTATACCTGCACCGGATGCCATGGCGTCACCGGCTGGAGGAACGCCTACCCGAACTACCATGTGCCGCGAATTGGCGGACAGAACTACGACTATCTGGTTGCCGCCCTGACCGAGTACAAGAATGGCGGGCGCAAGCATCCGACCATGCGTGCGCAGGGCGAAAGCCTGAGCGAGGCCGACATTCGCGACATCGCCTCCTTCCTTTCCAGTATCAAGAGTGCTGAGTGAGCCGACCGATGAACCTGACTTTCAAAATCAAGACGCTTGCGCGGCTAGCCCTGCTCGTTCTGGCCATACCGGCGGCATCTGCCTTTGCTGCGCCGGGAAACCTTGAATCGGGGAAAAAGCTCGCACCGCCATGCCAGGCCTGTCATGGCGCCGATGGAAACGCCACCGCGCCGATCTATCCGAAGCTCGCCGGCCAGTACGCAGATTATCTCGCCCGCTCATTGACCGAGTATCGCGATGGCGGCCGGGTCAATCCGATCATGGCGGCATTCGTCGAAAAGCTTTCGGACCAGGATATCCAGGATCTCGCTGCCTACTACGCAGCGATGCCAGGTCAGCTCGATGACCTCGACGGACGCATGAAAACGAAATAGCCTGGCGATAGCCAGGCTGTGCGCGGCAATCCAGATCCCGGCGAAAGCCGGGATTTGTGCAATGGCTACCCGGCCTTGCGCTCGTAGTAGGGCTTGTCACCCTTCTCGTGATCGGTAATGTCGCGCACTCCGGTAACTTCCGGAATTTTCTCGCACAGGGTCTTTTCGATTCCATTGCGAAGAGTGACGTCAACCATTCCGCAACCGTGACATCCGCCGCCGAACTGAAGGAGAACGATGCCATCAGCGGTGACTTCCCGAAGGGTCACGCGACCGCCATGCGAGGCAAGCTGCGGATTGATCTCGCTCTCGATCAGGTAGCGCACCCGCTCTATGAGACTGGCGTCACCCGTCGGTGGTGCGCCCCGCAACCCCGGCGCCTTGATCGACAATTGCCCACCCGTCGTATCGCGCTCGAAATCGATGACCGCACCGTCAAGCCAGGCAACGCTGTCGGCGGTCACATAGAGGATGAAGCCTTCGCACTCGATTTCCCACTCATCGCCGAGCAGGTCAGCCGGTTCGCAGAACTCCAGTTGGCAGTCGCCCTTCGGGGTTCCCGCATCCACCGCGCGCAACCGGATTCCGAGTCCGGGGGTGTTCTGGCTCTGGAGCAGGCCACGAAAATATTCCGCTGCCGATTCATTCACTTCGATCATGGCATCACCACAAAGAACTAATCAGCACCATTCTAGTCCTTTATTGCGTCAAGTGCATCGGCACTTATACTTGATGCAACGATGACTACATGGCGGAGCCATCACGATGCCTCTCGAGCTGTAGATCGTGGCGCACTGGCGCGGATGGACTGTCGGACTCGGTAGCGGATACGTGGGTTGTGCTGCACATGGCTGCACAAATGTCGCGAGCGCAGGGGGCGCATCCTCGGTAGCCGTTGCAGACGCTACCCCGGCGGCCTGACCATTGGAGTCGCGTCCGGCCCACCCATGCGATTGGCTCAAGGCGAAGCAAACATGGGATGCGCAGACAGGGGTCGCCTAATCGATGGTGTTGTGGTTTATTGAATCAGATGGCATTCGGAAGGACCGCCAGATACACCGCATGACTTGGCCCGGCATGCAGCCCTCGGTTCATCTCGAGGCACGCTTGGGAGATCCTCCGAAAGCTCCGCTTGAGCAGAGTTGCCCTCACTACCTTACGAATCACTGGAACTGTCCATGAATGCGGATCAACTCGCCACATCCCACTGCACGCCACGCAAGGGACCCGAAAATGCCCTCGACTCAGCCCAGGTTCGCGCGTACCTCGCAGCGCTTCCCGGTTGGTCGTTGACCGACGATGGCAAGGGCATTGCGAGGGAATATCGATTCGACGACTTCCACCGGACGATGGCATTCGTCAATGCAGTTGCCTGGATCGCCCACGTCGAAGATCACCACCCTGATTTCGAGGTCAGCTATCCCAGTTGCGCCCTCCACTATTCGACTCATGACGTCGGTGGGCTATCCTTGAACGATTTCATCTGCGCTGCCCGCGTGGACGCCCTGCTTGAACACGATTGATCGCGGCTGGGCGAGTGTTCCTGCCTGGCGAACCTACGCAACCTGGCTGACCTTCGCCGCGTGTGTCGTCATCGCAGTGCTGGCACTGCAGCAATTGGCACGCTACCAGCTCAATAACCACCTGGACCATTCCGCCAGTGCCGTACTTGGCGCGCTCATCCACGCGGACACGCCTTACCACTGGTCGGCTCGCGAGCCATCGAACCTTGTCGCCGGCCGGGCATTCGGAACAACCGAGTATTCGTTCGACTCGCAGGGGCTGCGCATGCGCTCGCAGGGCGAAGCCATCGAGGCCGGGCTGACACTCTCGGGCGCCATCGATCTCAAACGCTTTGCGAGGCTGCATGTCCAGCTTGCCAGCGAAAATGCCGGCAGCATTGCCGTTGTCATTCGCAGGTCGCTCGATTCGCCCAGTTGCAGCAGCGAACAGGTTCCATTCCAGGCAGGTGAATCGTCCTTGACCCTGGATCTGCATCGGCTTCCCTGGACATGCAATGGATCTCCCTCGCCTGCTCCCGATCGTGCCGAGATGCTGCGCTTGCGATTGCAACTCGATTCGGGATCTGCCGCTACCCTCGGCGAGGTTGAGGCACGCATGAGCCGGCAACTGACACCTTCCTCACTCGACCAACTGCAACTGCCGCTGATCCCCGACATGCAAGAGCCCCATGCCTTCGAGCGCGCGCTGGATCGGGCCAGCGCCGACATCGACGGCAGCCTGTGGCCGGTACTGCAATTGTCGACGGACGCTCGGGTCGAGCAATCCCTGCTGGCGCGCGACCTGATTCAGGAAAGCATCGCTGACGCGACCATCGTCACCCATGGTGGATTTCTCGAAGTTTCGCGGCTTGCGCGTCAATGGGAACCAGAGTCCAGGGACACGGGTTCCGAGCTTTGGCCATACGGGTTGCTCGGCCTCTACGCTGCCATTCTTCTCTGGATTCGCTTTCGACCCGTCCCGGGACCGCGACTGCGTGCATTGCTTGAACTACTCGGAGTAGCTGCGGTGCCTCTCGCGTTGATCGTGGGTGGCGCCGTCAGCAACGACATCAATCCGCCTCTTCTCGGCGCGGGAGCAATCACCATGGCGTTTGCACTCAGCCTGCTTGCCGGCAGCGCGCCTGCACAGCCGGGAGCACGCACGCTCAAGCGCGGATGGTGGGTCGCACTGTTCTCAGTAGGCCTTGCATTCGGAGTTGTAATGGCTACCGGCGGTCATTTGCCGGAATACCTGCCGCATTTCTCGCAAGTACTGCACTATCTTCTGTGGGCAGCGGCTCTGCAATTCGTGGTTTGCGTCATCGTCGCAGATCGCATCGAACGTCTGGTCGGCTCGGCCTTGTGGGCCGCGCTGGGTGCAGCGATGATTTTCGCCCTGCTGACCACGCCAAACGGAATGCTCATGCAGCTGAGCTTCGCTGGCGGCCTGATATGGGTGTGGAACTGGCAACGCCATCGTGCACTGCTCGCGAACATTCTGGCTCAGGCCGTCTGTGCGCTATTGCTGGTCAATTCCCTGCCTTCGGACTGGCTGCGATCCGGAGAGGTGAGTGCGCGGTTTTTCCTGCACTGACATTCATTCGGCCCATCGAACCGAGCCTGCGGAGACCGACATGAGGCAGTCCCGTCCCCCGAGTACATCGAGCAAACCACGGGAAGCCTCGGGAAATCGCGCCAGGTGTCTTCAAGGATCCGTCCAACAACAAGCCTCGACGGAAGGTCTCCTCCACGAATCCGCTCAGACCAGGATTCGGTGTTTCAGGCGCCCTTTCGCGGCGTTTTGGTTGTCCCCGATTCCAGCGCATCGATCACTCGAGTGAGCTCGGGCGGCAAGGGCGCGCTGAATGCGAAACTGCGATCGCCAATTTCGAACTCGAATCGCGCCGCGTGCAGGAACAACCGTTTCAAGCGGAATTCCTTCATTCTCTGATTGAATGCCCGATCCCCATATTTCTCATCGCCGGCGAGTGCATGGCCAATGTGGGAAGCATGGACGCGGATCTGGTGAGTGCGGCCTGTTTCAATGTTGATCTCGCACAGGGTCGCTTCGGCGAATTGCTGCAACTGGGATAGATGGGACACCGAAGGCTTGCCAGCCGCATCGACGCGGACCATGCGCTCGCCCCCTTGCAGGATCGATTTGCGCAACGGTTCATTGACCGTGATTCGTGCACGCGGCAACCGGCCCTGCAACAGCGCCAGATAGTGCTTGCTTGCCCGTCCTTCACGTATGACTGCCTGCAAGGCGGTCAATGCCGAACGTCGGCGCGAGAAGACGAGGATGCCACTGGTATCGCGGTCGAGGCGGTGCACGAGCTCCAGAGTATC
Organism: Dokdonella sp.; assembly: GCF_049593775.1. Taxonomy (GTDB): domain Bacteria; phylum Pseudomonadota; class Gammaproteobacteria; order Xanthomonadales; family Rhodanobacteraceae; genus Dokdonella. The sequence continues at coordinate 5,166 of NZ_JBAWHJ010000019.1, forward strand.
CCTGGGCCGTGCGGCCCGCAGCAATTCAATGGCGCCGAAGCTGATGCCACTACCGCCATGGCTGGCTACGCCACTGGGCTTGTCCAGAACAAGAAAATCACGGTCCTCATGGACAACAGCCTCTTCAATCCGGTTCAACTGGCCGTCGGCAGGTCGGCCCGGATCTTCACGATCGGCCACCCGAACCGGCGGAATCCGCACCTCATCGCCAGCACTCAGGCGAGTGTCCGGCTTGGCCCTGCGTCCGTTGATTCGCACCTGTCCAGTGCGCAGGATTCGGTAGACAAGGCTGCGCGGAACTCCTTTCAGACGACCCGAAAGGAAGTTGTCAATTCGCTGGCCAATACGGTCATCGTCAATCTTGACGAGTTGCACGCCACCAGAGACGCCGTCTGCATTATTGGCCGAAGTGTGTGTCTTCATTGAAAAAATCCGGATCTGACTGCTACACTCCGCCCGCGTATCGCGTCGTCATCGGACCCCGATTTCGGGGAGCCCGAGACATTACATAGGCGCATTCAGTCGTTATACCTGTCCGAGCCCTGGTGCCTGAACTCAAGTTTGAGGGGCTCACAGGTCTGCAAAGCCCGGACATCGTAACGGTTCGAATCGGAGATTGCTTGCAGCCCTTGAGGGTGCAAAGGGTTTCCGGAATCGCATGCACCAAATGAGCGCTGGCGCCCGGAAAGCGTCGGCAATTTAACAAACAAGCGCTCCCGCGGCCGGTACTCCGGTCCAAGCGGATCGCGCGGCGCGACGTCTTCGGACAGCGCGCAACGCGCGGCAGCGGTTCGAGCGCTTGCAAGGAAACAAGACAATGAAGCGTATGTTGATCAACGCAACTCAGCGTGAAGAGTTGCGTGTGGCTATCGTCGATGGCCAGACCCTGTTTGATCTCGATGTCGAGATCCCCTCCCGCGAACAAAAGAAATCCAACATCTATCTTGGCCGCATCACGCGGGTCGAGCCCTCGCTGGAAGCCTGCTTCGTCGAATATGGCGGCGAGCGTCACGGCTTCCTGCCGATGAAGGAAATCTCCAAGCAGTACTTTGCTTCCGGCGTCGATTCCAACAAGGCCGGTATTCGCGAGCTGATCAAGGAAGGTCAGACTGTCGTCGTCCAGGTCGACAAGGAAGAACGCGGCAACAAGGGCGCTGCCCTGACCACGTTCATCAGCCTGGCCGGACGCTACCTCGTACTGAT
>NZ_JBAWHJ010000020.1:0-3504 GCF_049593775.1 Dokdonella sp.
TCGACCTCGCCAGACCCGAACCCATGCTTCGCCTTGTCCAGGGCGACGTCGGCTCGGGCAAGACCATCGTCGCGGCATGGGCCGCATTGGCAGCCATCGAATCCGGCTATCAGGTTGCACTGATGGCACCCACCGAATTGCTCGCCGAACAACATCTGCGCAACCTGACGGCCTGGCTGAAACCACTGGGCATCACGCCGGTCTGGTTGGCGGGCAAGGTGCAGGGCAAGGCGCGTGCGGCGGCATTGGCGGCGTTGGCAGCGGATGCACAAATTGTCGTGGGCACGCATGCCTTGATGCAGCAGGCAGTGGGCTTCCGCAACCTGGGCCTGGTCATCATCGACGAGCAGCATCGATTCGGCGTGCACCAGCGCCTGGCCTTGCGCGACAAGGGCAGGGAAGGCGGTAATGTTCCGCACCAGCTTGTACTCACGGCAACACCGATACCCCGAACGCTGGCGATGACGGCCTACGCCGACCTCGATGTTTCAGTGATCGATGAGCTGCCGCCGGGACGCACGCCGGTAACGACGGTGGCCTTGTCGGTTTCGCGGCGCAACGAGGTGGTCGAGCGCATCCGTCTGGCCTGCGCGGAAGGGCGCCAGGTCTACTGGGTTTGCACCCTGATCGAGGAAACCGAACAACTGGAGGCGCAGGCCGCCGAGGTGGCCTACGCGGAGCTGGTTGGCCAGCTGGAAGGCTTGCCTATCGGTCTGGTCCATGGGCGCCTCAAGGCCAGCGAGAAACAGGCCGTGATGGATGCATTCCGCAACGGAAAGATCACCTTGCTGGTCGCAACCACGGTCATCGAGGTGGGTGTCGACGTGCCCAACGCCAGCTTGATGGTGATCGAGAATGCCGAGCGTCTGGGCCTCGCCCAGTTGCACCAGTTGCGCGGTCGGGTGGGTCGCGGCAGCGAGGCATCGACATGCGTGCTCCTGTATCAGTCGCCATTGTCACAACTCGCCCGCGAACGGTTGACCGCCATGCGCGAGACCAGCGACGGTTTCGTGATTGCCGAGAAGGATCTGGAGTTGCGAGGCCCCGGCGAAATGCTTGGCACCCGGCAGACTGGCCGACTCGAGTTTCGCGTTGCCGACCTCGCACGCGATGCCTCGTTGCTGCCGGTTGTACATGAGATCGGTCAAATCCTGCTCGAGCAATATCCGGATTCCTGCGAGCGTCTGATTGCCCGCTGGATAGGCAGTGCTTCCGAGTTTGCCGGAGCCTGAACGATGACCATGATCGCGGTTCGCGACGCACTTCTGGCTCGCCCACCCGTATTGGATGATCGGTTGGGTCATGGACCGGACAACTCCCTGCTGCTACGGCATCTGGCAGCTTTGCTGGTCATCTATGGTCACGCCTATGCGTTGGTCAATCCTGCGAATTTCGCGCGGGGGGATCTGTTCGCGCGATTGATCCCGCAGTTCTATTCGGGAAGTATTGGCGTGTGCGTGTTCTTCGCGCTGAGTGGCTGCCTGATAACGCGTAGCTGGCTGCGCAACCCCCGCATCTTCCGGTTCATTCGCGCCCGCATTCTGCGCATCTATCCTGCCTATCTGGTCTGCCTGCTCCTGACCGTTGGACTGATCGGCCCGCTCTTCAATGAACTTGCGCCAATAAACTACTTCGAACATGCACAGACTGGAAAATACTTCGCACGCAATGTCGATCTCGTTGGTTTGACGTACATGCTTCCGGGGCTATTTGCGTCCAATCCGTTCCCTTACGTTGCCAACGGATCGTTGTGGTCCCTTGCCCTGGAGGTGCGCATGTACCTCGCCATCGCGATACTTGGTGTGCTTCGAGTCCTGACCTGGCCACGCGTGTTTGTCGTCATCGTGCTGTTCTTCACGATCTACAGCCTGTCCGGCTGGATCGAGACTGCACCTCAGCATCAGGACAAGGCCGCCCTGGCGATGTTGTTCATGATGGCGTCTCTGGCGGCATTGTTTGCATCGCGAATACCGTTGTCGACACGTTTCCTTCTGGTGCTCGTTTTGCTGGCGGTGGCGTCCGGCGAATCCTTTCTGTTTGTTCCAATGACCATGCTCGCGCTCGGGTATTTCAGCTTGTGGTTCAGTTGGCGTCTTCCCGCCTGGAAATTGCCGTGGCGCGGCGACTATTCCTACGGACTATTCCTGTATGGATTTCCGGTACAGCAGATGATCGTGGCCACGTTTCCATCGATTTCTCCGCTCGCGTTGTTTGCTCACGCAGTCCCATCAAGTCTGATTCTTGCAATCGCGTCCTGGCATTGGGTGGAACAACCCTCCCTGCGTCTGAAACAATTGCGCTCCCTTGATCCTGCCCGCACTCCCGGGTCCTGAGCATGAAACTTCTGATAGACACCGACCCGGGCGTTGACGATGCGCTGGCAATCCTCATGGCTTTTGACTGCGCGGAGGTCGTCGGGCTGACGATAGCTGCCGGCAATGTCGGGCAGGCGCATACCTTGGCCAACGCCTTGCGTCTGGTCGATCTGGTTGGCGCCGAAACACCGGTATTCGCAGGTTGTGCCGGCCCTCTGGTCCTGCCCGAAGCCGACGCGGCCTTCGTGCATGGTGCGGATGGGTTCGGTGACACGGGTTACACGCGATCGATGCGGCAGCCATCGAATGAGCATGCGGCCCTGGCCATCATCCGCCTGAGCCAGGAGCACGCCGGAGAACTGGTGCTGGTTGCCCTGGGCCCACTGACCAACCTGGCCCTGGCCTTGCGCCTGGATCCGTCGTTGCCCGAACGCATCCAGCGTCTGGTGATCATGGGCGGCGCGGTCAATGGCCGAGGCAATACCGCGCGCGTCCCTGCTGAATTCAATATCGGCTTCGATCCCGAAGCGGCCCATATCGTTTTTGGCAGTTGGACCCGTTTCGAGCTGGTCGACTGGGAGGCCACCATGCGTCACGGGCTTGGCTACGACGACTTCGAGCGTTGGCTGGCAGCAGATTCCCCTCGGGCGAGCTTCTATGCGGCCATTTCCAGGAAGACCCGCAGTTGGGCGCGCAGCCGCGAACGCGAGCGCATGCTGGCGGCCGATGCCTTGGCCATGGCGGTTGCCCTGGATCCCGCCATCGTCACTTCGTCGCGGAGCTTGCATGCTGCGGTAGAGCTGGGAGGTGCCCTGACCCGCGGCGCTACGGTAGTGGATTGGGAGAACCGGCAGCGTAAACAAGCCAATGCCGATATCGTGCTTGAGGTAAATCAGGAGCGTTTCGAGGCCATGGTTGCGTCGGCTCTGGGAGCATCCTGATGCCAGCCATGCCAGCCATGGCGGCTAATTCGGTGGAAAACCCTGGGGTGCCCCGGTAGCCTGTATGGCTGGCGGTCCGGGGTAACGCCTCGGCCTCATTGCGAATGTTGCCCGCTTGCGTCATGATTGCCGGCTCGCTACAATCGCGCTCTTTTCTCCCGGCCGTGGCCGGCAAACGGTACTGTCCAAATGAAGCCTGATATCCATCCCAAGTACAAGCCGGTCGTCTTCCAGGACCTGTCCAGCGA
>NZ_JBAWHJ010000021.1:0-3984 GCF_049593775.1 Dokdonella sp.
GCCATCAGTGCAACCTGATAGCCGGATTCGATGGCTGCCAATGCGGCCCATGCCGCGACGATGGTCTTGCCCGAGCCGACGTCGCCCTGGACAAGGCGAAGCATGGGTTCGGGTCTGGCGAGGTCGACGGCGATTTCGGCGCTGACTCGTTCCTGCGCTCCGGTCAGCGCGAACGGCAAAGCCGTCAGTAAAGCCTTGCGCAACGCGCCATCTCCGTTCAGGGGCGGCGCTCCATGCTCGCGGACCTGAGCGCGCATCTGCTTGAGGCTCAAGTGATGGGTGAGCAACTCTTCGAATGCCAGACGTCGTTGCGCTTCGTGGGTACCGAGGGTCAGTGCAGAAACGTCGGCATCGGCGGGCGGACGATGCACGGTGAGCAGGGCATCACGCAGAGACAGCATGTCCAGTGGCTTGCGCAGCGCCTCCGGGACCAGTTCCAGCTCGGCTTCGCCGGGAAGTTTTTCCAGGGCAAGCGAAATCAAGGTGGCCATGCGCCGCTGGCCGAGCCCTTCGGTGGTCGGATAGATCGGCGTCAGGCAATCCTCGACGCTCACGTTCGCCGATGAAAGGCGCTGGTATTGCGGATGTACGATCTCGGGGCCATGCGCACCGTGCCGCACCTGACCGAAACAGCGCAATCGCGTGCCAGGAGTAAGCTGGTCGATCTGGGCACGGCGGAAACTGAAAAAACGCAGGCTCAGCATCGAGCGAGAGTCGTCGCTGATGACGACCCGCAGCTGAGGGCGGAATCGAAACCCGCGCTCGACTGCCTCGATCGTGCCCTCGACCTGCGCCGACTCGCCGATATTCAAATCACGAATCGGGGTCAGGCGGGTACGATCCTCGTAACGCAGCGGCAAATGAAACCAGAGGTCCTGGATCTTCCTGAGCCCCAGCCGATGCAGCGACGCTTCAAGCACCGGCCCCACGCCGGCCAATGAACTGACCGGAACAAGTCCCGGATCATCGACGGAAACAGCATTGGCGGCAGGATGTGAGCGAGGCATCGCCCAAGCATACCCAAGCAATGCCGGCGCGGGTGCCTAGCCGATGACGGCGACGAGATCGATTTCGACCTGCGAAGCCTTGGGCAAGGCAGCCACGCCAATCGTCGAGCGAGCCGGATACGGCTCCTTGAAGTACTGCTTCATCACCTCGTTGACTGCGGTGAAGTTGCCCAGATCCGTGAGATAGATGCCGACGCGCGCAACGTCGTCGAATGAAAGCTGCGCCGCAGCCAGCACCGCCTTCAGGTTCTCGAAAACCTGGCGGGCCTGAACACTGATGTCGCCCTGGACAAGTTCACCGGTGCCTGGATCTATCGGCGTCTGGCCGGACAGGTAAACGGTGTTGCCCACCTGGACGGCCTGGGAGTAGGGACCGATGGCCTTGGGCGCATGGTCGGAATGGATGATTCGGCGCTGCGACATGTTGGATTCCTCGGCTCAGACAGGATGACGGTAGACGGTATTGACGACGGCCAGGCGACGTACGCCGCGCATGACATCGGCAAGATGTTTGCGATTGGCCACCTCGATCGTGAACAGCAAGGTTGCAGACATCAGGTCGCGCTCCTTGTATTCGACGTTTTCGATATTCGAATTGGCCTTGGCGACGGCGGCGGCAACCTGGGCCAGTACGCCAGGCTTGTTGGCCACGATGATGCGCAGCTCGACGCGATAGTCGCCACTGACGCTGGTATCCCAGGCGATCTCGACGCAGCGTTCGGGAGACTTGCGGAACTCCGGCATGTTCGGGCATTCCAGCCGATGCACGACGATGCCCTTGCCTGCCGACAGATAGCCCATGATCTCGTCACCAGGAACCGGATGGCAGCAGTTGCCGAAGCTCAGCACGCCGCGCTCCGCCCCGGTGATCAGGATCTTCTCGACCGGATGCAGACTCTGGCCAGCTGACGCCTCGTCGTGAAGCTGCAGGAGGGATCGGGCCACCTGTCCGGCCGTGCGGTTGCCTAATGCGATATCGGCGAGCAGGTCTTCGAGCGCACGCAGCTTGTTGTCTTCCAGGTAGCGCGCAAGCTGGTCGGGTGGCAATACTTCCAGCGACGCGCCCAGCGTGTCCATGGCTCGATCGAGCATGCGGTGACCGAGTTCAATCGCATCTTCGTGCTGCAGGCGCTTGAGGAAATGCCGGATCGCCGTCCGCGCCTTGGCGCTGACGACCCATTCCAGCCATTGAGTGCTTGGCACCGCCGAAGGCGCGGTGATGATCTCGACCGATTGTCCGCTACTCAGACGCGTGCGCAATGGCGCCAGCTTCTTGTCCACGCGTGCGGCGACGGCGTGGCTGCCAACGTCGGTATGCACGGCATAGGCGAAATCGAGCGCGGTGGCATTTCGCGGCAGCGCCAGAATCTGGCCTCGCGGCGTGAACAGATAAACCTCGTCGGGGAACAGGTCGACCTTGACGCTCTCGATGAATTCCAGCGAGGACGGCGTCCGGTTTTGCTCGTCGACCAGTCCCGAGAGCCATTCTCGAGCCCGGCTCTGCGCGCTATTGGCCGGAGCCGAGTCGTTCTTGTATGCCCAATGGGCAGCCACGCCACGATCCGCTACCGCGTCCATGTCCTCGGTACGGATCTGGATCTCGATTGGCTCACTGAACGGACCGAACAGGACGGTATGCAGTGACTGGTAGCCGTTCGCCTTGGGAATGGCAATAAAGTCGCGAAAGCGACCATCCAGCGGCTTGAACAGCGAATGCACGGCACCCAGCGCCAGATAGCAGTTCATGACCGAATCCACCACCACCCTGAAACCGTAGACATCCATCACCTGGGCAAAGGATTTCTGCTCTGCGCGCATCTTGCGGTAGATGCTGTAGGGCGACTTGATCCGGCTGATCGTGCGATGGGGGACGCCCTCGGCGTCCAGCCGGGCATCGAGGGCGGCCTCGATCTTGGCCATCGCCTCGCGCCGGTTGCCGATGGCGGTCCTGATCCGCGAGGCTATGACCCGGTGCCGATCCGGGTACATGGCGCGAAAGCCGAGATCCTGCAATTCCGACTTGAACCGGTTCATGCCCAGGCGCTGGGCGATCGGCGCATAGATTTCGAGGGTTTCAAGCGCAATACGCCGACGTGAAGCCGGCACCATGGAGCCCAGCGTACGCATGTTGTGCAGGCGATCGGCGAGCTTGATCAGGATGACACGGAGATCCCGCGCCATGGCCAGCAGCATCTTGCGGAAGCTTTCCGCGGCGGCTTCCTGGCGACTCTTGAATTGCAGCTGGTCCAGCTTGGTCACGCCATCGACCAGTTCGCTGACTGTGCTGCCGAATTCGCCGGTCAGCTCCTCGGCGCTGAGGTGGGTGTCCTCAAGCGTGTCATGCAGGATTGCCGCGATGATGGTCTCGGCATCCATGCCGAGCTCGGCCAGGATGCTGGCCACGGCGACCGGATGGGTGATGTAGGGTTCGCCGCTCTTGCGGGTCTGGCCTTCGTGGGCCAGTGCGCCAACCTCGTAGGCGCGACGCACGCGCCCGATCTGTTCTGCGGGGAGATAAGTGGCAAGTTTGTCTTCAAGGGCAAGCAGGTAGGGCGGCGAGCTGTCGCGCCTGTTTGCTTGCGAATCTGCCGTCGCCTTCATAGCCACCTCGATGTCGCGGCGGTTCAAACCGCCGCGTGATGGCCGGTACGGCAGCCGGGCACGATCAAATCAAATGTCGTCGCCAGCCTTGCCCAGATCATCGTCAACTTCGGCCGCCGCCCATTCCAGCGCCTCGCGCTCGGCCCGCTCACGGGTTTGGCGGTCGATTTCGTCAATCATGCCCTGATCGACCTTGCGTGCCGCGATTTCGCGCAACGAGACTACGGTCGGCTTGTCATTCAGGGCATCCACCGTGGGATCGGCTCCCTTGGCCAACTGACGTGCGCGCTTGGTCGCCATCAACACGAGTTCGAATCGGTTGTCCACGACCGCAAGACAATCTTCTACAGTGATACGCGCCATCTTTGACTAGCCT
>NZ_JBAWHJ010000022.1:0-8713 GCF_049593775.1 Dokdonella sp.
GCTTTGGTCCCACTACAACCCCGCAGATGGGCCATCATCATTTGTACCGGAACACCGGTGCCGGATTCGTGGATGAAGGCGTTGCTGCAGGCGTGAATCGCTGCAGCACCGTAGAAGCAGACGGCTGGGGTGGGTCGTGGGGAGACTACGATCTTGACGGCGATCTCGACCTGGCGATTTCCGGTTTTCGTGATCGCGCCACCGGCAACTGCCTGATGCGCAACAACGGCAACGGCACGTTCACGGATGTCACCGCCAGCAGCGGATTGCGACCCTCCATACAGGGACTCGCCGGATACACCCCCCACTTCGTCGACATGAACGATGATCGCTATCCGGAACTGATCTGGATCGGTGATTTCTCGACGAGCCTGTACTACATCAACAATGGCAACGGAAGTTTCAGCAACGGAACAACCGCGTCCAACACGAGCTTGGATTTCAGTGAGATGGGCATGGCCGTGGGCGACTGGAACGAAGATGGCCTCTTCGATTTCTACGTTTCGACCATCGGCACCAACAACTTCTATGTGAACCAGGGGAACCACGTCTTCCAGAACCAGTCGGATCAGGTAGGCGTGACCAATGGTGGTTTCGGTTGGGCGACCGTCAGCTTCGACATCGATCACGACTCCCACTTCGATCTGGTCAATGTCGCTGAAATCGGTCGCAATACCGTGTTCATGAACAGACTCGATGAAGGTGTGTTGACCTTCGAGGAAGTTGCCACATCCATAGGACTTGGTTTCAATGGCGATGGCCGCGGCCTGATTCGCGTCGACTACGACAACGATGGCGATCAGGACCTGCTCTTCCTTCCCGGGGGATCGCCGATCGTCCTGATGCGCAACGACTTGAGTGGACCCAACACCAACTGGTTGAGGATCTTCCTCGAAAACGACGGCGTTGGCAGCGCGACACCTCACGGCTTTGGCGCAAAAGTCAGCATTCAGCTTGGCGGACGCACACTGATCAGCCGAATAGAAGGCGGCAGCAACTACCTTAGCCAGAACGAGGCTTCAGCCCATTTCGGATTGGGCGGTGCAGCGACCGTGGATCTCGTTCGTGTCGATTGGACCAATGGCCTGGTCACCGAAGTCAGCAATGTGTCCGCCAACCAGACTCTGGTGCTTCATCCGCCGGACCTCATTTTCAAGGCCGCGTTCGAGTAATTGCCTGACGGTCTCGAATGGCGGCAGATTGCCGGAAATTCACGCGATTCATCAGGCAAGTTTCACTGAGCGAAACCTGCTGAGGAGATTCACTCTCCCGATCCGGAGTTTCGCAACGGAAGTCCGTCCGCGCGCACTATTCTTCGAGCACCCATTCGGACTAAGGTGTATCTGTCGTTGCGCAGGGTCACTCTGGAACCTGCAGCACGTGCACTCCCCTCCCCAAGCAAAGAGAAACTCATGCCCCCAAGCAAGAACCGTCAGTTCAAGTTGGCCCAGCGTCCAGTAGGCATGGTCAAGCGCAGTGATTTCGACTTCGTTGAATCGTCGATCCCGGAACCGGGCGAAGGCGAAATTCTGGTCAGGATCAAGTTCATTTCCCTGGACCCGGCGATGCGCGGCTGGATGAATGAAGGCAAGTCGTACATCGCACCGGTGGGCATCGGCGAAGTCATGCGCGCAGGCGCGGCTGGTGTGGTCGTCAAATCAAACAATCCCGCCTTCTCCGTCGGCGACCACGTGACCGGCGCCATGGGCGTACAGGATTTTGCCATCTCCAATGGCAAGGGCCTGACCAAGGTCGACACGTCGCTTGCGCCCTTGCCTGTTTACCTCAGCACCCTGGGCATGCCCGGCATGACAGCCTACTTTGGCATCCTCGAAGTCGGCAAGTTGAAGTCCGGCGACACTGTCGTGGTATCCGGAGCAGCCGGTGCCGTCGGCCAGGTTGTCGGGCAAATCGCGAAGATCAAGGGTTGTACCGTTGTCGGCATCGCCGGCGGTGCTGACAAGTGCCGGTACGTGACGGAAGACCTCGGATTCGACGCGGCCATCGACTACAAGTCGGAGGACGTCAAGGAAGGTCTCAAGAAGCATTGCCCGAAGGGCATCGATGTCTACTTCGACAACGTCGGTGGAGAAATTCTTGACGCGGCGCTTTCACGCCTGGCGATGAATGCACGCATCGTGATCTGCGGCGCAATTTCACAGTACAACAGTACCGAGCCCGTTGCCGGCCCGGCCAATTACCTGTCGCTGCTGGTCAACCGCGCCTCGATGACAGGCATGATCGTATTCGACTACGTGGCACGTTATGGCGAAGCTGCCAGCGAGATGGCTGGCTGGATGCAGCAGGGAAAACTCAAGACCCGCGAAGATATCGTAGATGGTCTAGAGACCTTTCCGGAGACCCTGCTGAAACTGTTCAAGGGCGAAAATACGGGAAAACTGGTGCTCAAGGTTGCCGAGGACTGATCGCACGCAACGCGGCGTCTTGCGCCTGCGAATCAAAACGACCAGTCAACCTCGACGCCGCTGCGTTCGTTGTCCCAGATCATTGAGGTGATCTGCCATTCGCCCGCCTTGTTGCGGAACAGTTGAATCGAGTTGATGCCACGCCGCTCCGGCGTGGCATCATCCGGCGCGTTGCGTGCTTCGTAGACGCTCCAGGCATGCGCCATGTTCCCGAACACGTGCACACGGCGCGCCACCTCGACTTCGAAAAAATCGTGCGTGGCGAAGAATTCGCCGGTATCTGCAGAGTATTCATCCATGGTCATGATCTTCATCCACGATGCGCCCTGGTCATCGACGCCGGTACGCATCTGGCGTGCGTCCGGATGGAATACTTTCGCTTGCAGCGACCAGTCGCGTGGCCCGGCGGGCCCGGATACCATGGCGTACATGGCATCGATCACGCTGGAGAGGTCTTTGAGATCAACCTTGATTTCATCCATCAGTGATTCCCCGTTTCTCTTGCAGGCACGCTGCGAAGAAAGGCGTGGATTGCAGCAATCTCTTCGTCAGTGAGATGTTTGGTGACCGATATGGGCATGTAGTCGGCCTGCAGCAAGCGACCATCTCTGGCGACTCCCTCACGCAACGCCTTCTTCAGGTCCGCCTCACTCCAGTTTGCCAGCCCCTCGGGACCAGGCGTCAGGCTGGAGGCATCGGGCCAATTTGGCGGAGTACCTGGAATATGACCGCCGGAGAATGACTTGCCATGGCAGCCCTGGCAGGCGGTCGCAAGATAGGCTCCATATTCCGGCGTACGGCCGGGAATCGGCTGCGCCGGCTTCGAATCATGGGGAACATGCTCGGCCGACAACAAGGGCACTTTCCCGGCAACGAGCAGGAGTCGGGCAACTGGACCCAATCGGTTTTCGGGCAGCGTGCGTTCCACTGCAGGCATGGCATGCAAGTAGGCAAGCAAGTCGCCCATGTCCTGGTCACTGAGGCCAACGAGCTCCCCGGAAGGCATGAGCAAGAGCGAGCGACCATTCCGCGCCACGCCGTGCCGTATGGCGCGAACGAGGTCGATATCGTCAAGGATCCCGACGCTGGAACCCGATGTGAGATTGGGTCCTGAAAGCCGGGCGAACATTGGATCGTCAATCACGCTTGCCCCGCCCAGGTCACTCCCATGACAGTCCATGCACCCGCGAATCGCTGCAACGTGGGCACCCCGTTCAATAGCTCCGATATCATTCGGTACCGGAGGAACCTCTGGTGCAAATGCGTACTGCCTGGCCATGCGCTGCTCGCTGAGCCCGTAGACCGCGGCGAACGCAACCACGACCAACACGATCAATCCCATCAACAAGCGGCCTGTCCACTTGAATAACCTGCGCATGTCTCTCCTCCCGTTCATGCAAGTTCAGCTGTCGATATTCAAAGCTTTCTTCCCGACCATCATTGCGGCAATGCAAGCTGCTCGATCAATGGTGTCTTGCATTCCGATTGAAGCCACGCACGGCTTGCTGCCGACAGGCATACCGCTTGCGCTCGGCAAGCTCATCTCCCGGTGTTCAAGGGGACGAGCCTGCCATGTTCGAACAGAGCTACTGGAAGCCATCCCGGAAGATGATGTCCGTAATCAGGGTGTTGTTGTCGCTGGCCGTGTTGTTGCCCGGAATGGTGTCCGAGACGGGTGGCTGCACCGTTGCCGTGACCGAGGTGTTGATCGATGACGGTGGAGTGCCTGCCGGTGCGGCAACCGATGCAGTCACCAGGTAGGTCAGGCTGCTGGACTTCGGCATTGCACGCGTCTGGCTGATCGCACCTGTGCCGGTCGTCGCGCAGGTCGCCCCGCCGGTCCCGGCACATGTCCAGCTGACGTTGCTCAACAGCGCGGGGAGTGTCTGGACAATCGCGACGCCAGGGACATCCATGATCGTACTGTTGTTGGTGACTACAATCGTATAGGTGGTCGTGTCCAGCGGAGCAACCCAGTTCACGCCATCGCTGTTGCTGACCGATACATCGGCGAACAGGTCGTCATTGAGGACCAGACCGGCTCCCTGGGCCTGGCCTACAGTGACGCCGGCACTTGCAGCGCCCAGATTGACGAAGAAGGTCTCGTCAATTTCCGGCACCAGATCCCCGACAACGGCCACGGTGATGCTACGCGTCTCACTGGTCGTACCGGTGAAGTTCAGTGTGCCGATATTGCTTGCGTAGTCTCCCGGCTGCGTAGCCGTGCCGTTGGCCGTACTGAACGGCACAGAGAAGCCTCCCTGAACCGACCCGCTCAGGCTCACCGTGAAAACGAAGTTGCTGGTGCCGCTGTCGCCCTCAACCTGGCTGACGTTGTTTACCGCGACTGAAGCCGCGTCGTCGTTGTTGATCGTGCCTTGTCCTGTGTCATCGCTGACCGTGACACCTGCATTGCTCGGCGCACCCAGATTGACCACGAAGGTTTCATTCGGCTCGAGTACGGTATCGCCGACCACGGCGACGGTGATTGTCCGCGTCTCACCGGGACTGCCAGTGAAACTCAACGTGCCGCTGTTGCTGGCGTAGTCACCCGGCTGGGTGGCCGTGCCGCTTGCAGTACTGAAGGGTACGCTGAAGCCTCCTTGCACAGCACCGGACAGGCTCACCGTGAAAACGAAGTTGGTCGTGCCAGCATTGCCTTCAGCCTGGGTCACGTCGTTGATTGCGATCGAGGCACTGTCGTCGTTGAGGATCGTACCCAGGCCGGTGCCATCGGCAATCGTTGCGTTGACTGCATTTGAAAGATTGACGTTGAAAGTCTCGCCGGCCTCGAGCTCACTGTCGTCCAGGATCGTCACGTTGACTGTTGCGGTGGCAGATCCTCCAGCACTGAATTGAACGACAAGGTTGGAGATGCCGAGGTAGTCGGTGCCCGCCGTCGCAGTCCCATTGGACGTGTCGACTCTCACGTCAACATCCTGTTCCGTATGTGAGCGTGTGATCGTGAACTGCGCCACACCAGCGTTTTCGCCGACGCTTGCGTCATCGATGCCGAGGCTCGCTGGCGGCACCGGCATCGTGTAGCTGACAACACGACTGCGCCAGTTGAACGAGCCGTCTGCCGACAGGTACTGACCGATGTACCAGAAGGTCCTGTCGTCGACCGGATCCACCTGGATCGTTGAATAGTCACCCCATCGAGTCAGGTTTCCGGTCTGTGAACCACCGCCCGCAACGGCCGTGACTTCGGCTTGCAGCGTACCGGGTGCATCGCCCACTTCACGACCGGCCACGGCCATGGATGGGAAGACGCCTGCTCCTGCATTGGCTATGGTGTAGCCCATCAACATGTTGCCCCAGCGATCCATGGCAATCGATCCCATCCAGCGGTCGCCAGTGGCACCAGGATCATAGGTGCCGTTCTGGAACAGGACGGGTCGGTTGGCGACCACGGGATCCGATGGGTTCCCAAGCGGGTTGCGGATCTCGTACCAGCGTAGCGCGGCTCCACGCGATCCAGAACCATCCGGGTCAACCGAATGCGTGACCATCATGCTTTCGATGCCATCGCGATTGCGATATGCGAGTCGGTACATCAATCGTGTTCCCAACGTGTCGAGCCGGTTGGTTGTGCCAGGCTGCGAAATGCACGCACCCCCTCCCCCATTGCAGGCGTAGGTAGTGGCCCCGATCGGAATGCTGATGTACGAACCGGAGGCTCCGCCGACCCCGTTGCCCAAGCTGATCGTGCCGGCAACGAAATTCGGTTTCAGCTTCAGATAGCGAAGACTGCTACCGGCCGCGGTCACGCTCATGAAAATCCCGCCCTGGGTCAGGTCGCTTGGCAGGGTTGTGCCATCCAGATCTGCCGGAAGGAATGATCCAAGATTGGCGTGGGAAGCGATTGGTGCGCACAATGTCGTGGCCGTGGGGTCGCCGACCAGCATCTTGGTCCGATCCGATGCGCACAGGGCGACTCCGGTGAAGCTGCCCGCCGGTGACCCACCGAACATGTTGTATGCCGTGTAATAGCCATCCGGCCAGACACCCAGCTTGCCGTAGTCATTCAACCCACCCGGCGAGGTCGAGCTGAATTGCACCGTGTAGCGGACATAGCTGCCGGTTGGATCGCCTGTAGTGGAAACAGCGAAACACTGGAAGTACGGTGCGGCAGCATTCGAGCCGCTGACAGAGAACGCAAACTGGCTCAGGATCCAGCGATCAGCGAGCCTGTCGTACTGGAGGATCGGGTCACCACGATTGGTTGTTTCACAGACCCCGCCGACACCGACGAACAGGGAATTGCCGTTGAGTGGCCCGACCAGAACCGTGCCTGACTTGTTGTAGACGGCGAACTGGGAATTGACCCAGGCTACGATGTGGTTTGGACCGACGGCGAGAGTCATGTCCGGCGGCGCGCCGGTCAGCGTAAATCCCGGAAGCCCCAAGCCAGGACCTTCGAAACTGACCCCAGCAACGGCTGCTAGCGGCTTGGGAGCGAACTGCTGCAAGACAGAGGAGGCACCGGGAGACGAGGGTGCCGCGAGTTCGGGCGCGAGGAGGATTTCATCGAGTTCGAACTCGAATAGCTGGCCGTTGCCTGGCAAGACTTCGACAGGATTGCGAGAGATCTCCAGCAGGCTCGGCGACTCACCATGGAATACGGTTGCAGGGGTCAATGGCAGCGTATCGATCGGCACAGGGTCCTGAGCCAACCCCAAGTCGGGGCCAAACGCCAGGCACAGTCCGACAAACACGACCAGCGACGTGACTTTCATGCAGAAGACCCCTGATGCCCCTATAAGAAGTCGTCACGCTACGCCTAGATCGCGCCTTCGGCAATGCAGAAATTTGCGTAGCCCCTCGACAGGAATCAGCCAGGTTTCTCCGCCCATGAAGTCCGGGGATCTGGCTTGCCGCGCCGGAGCGAGATGGCCGGAGAGATCGACTGGCTGACTGCCTGGCGCTCCTGAATCCTTCGCCCGTCCAACGCCGTGAAGGTGGGTCGTGGGCCGCAGGTTCTCTCCATGGTTTCTACATCATTGCCAATACGGAAGAGACTACGATGGTCGAGGGACTGCCGCTTCCAGAGCCGTCAGCTCCGGGAATCCAGCTCGGGAGGGAAAAGCGCAATGAAGTTGAAGGTGTTGATCAGGCACGGCGCAAGCGTGCTTCTGGGATGCCTGCTGTTCGGAACCGTCCACGCACAGCAAGTCGATCCAGCCCTGCCCTCGCCACCCTACGACTACTTTGTTCCACTGCCAGCCTACTTTTTTGTACCGGCCGTACCCGGCTCACCGACCCAGATCGCGGTTGTCGACCACGACAACACGCCGGGAAGCAATCCGACCACGAATGCCGGAGCTGCTTTGGGAAGGGTGCTGTTTCATGACCCGAATCTGAGCTTGAATCAAACCGTTTCCTGCGCGTCCTGCCATGAGCAGGCTCGAGGATTTTCCGACCCTCGGGCATTGAGTGTCGGCTTTGACGGCGGCCGCACCCGGCGCCATTCCATGGGCCTGACCAATGCGCGCTTCTACCAGCGCGGCCGGGCGTTCTGGGACGAGCGCGCCGTATCCCTGGAAGCCCAGGCGCTGATGCCAATCCAGGACGCTGTCGAAATGGGGATGAGCCTGCCCGAGCTCGAGAATCGACTGGCCACGGTCAGCTACTATCCCGCTCTGTTCGATGCCGCATTTGGTGATCCAGGCATCTCTGCCGACCGTATTGGCAAGGCACTAGCCCAGTTCGTGCGAAGCCTGGTTTCGATTACCAGCCGCTACGATCAAGGTCGCGCCATGGTCGCCAATTTCAATCAGCCTTTCCCAAACTTCAGCACTCTGGAAAACCAGGGCAAGACTCTCTTTCTGACCGCCCCGCAAGCCGGCGGTGCAGGCTGCGGCGGTTGCCACGCCACTGAAGCTTTCGTCAACGACCAGAATGGCCCGATCAACAACGGCCTCGATGCCAATAGCAGCACGGACCAGGGTGCCTTCGAGACGTTCGGAACACCAAACTTCCTCGGTTCGTTCAAGGCGCCGTCACTGCGCAATATCGGCGTGCGCGCGCCATTCATGCACGATGGGCGGTTCTCGACTCTGGCTCAGGTCGTCGAACACTACAACAGTGGCGTCATGCCACATCAAAACCTGGACCGGCGCCTGCGTCTGCCCAACGGAAGTCCGATACGCCTGAATCTCACACAAGCTCAGAAGAATGCCTTGGTGGCCTTCATGAATACACTGACGGACAGTGCGTTTCTGAGTGATCCCCGCTACTCCGACCCGTTCGCATCTCCGAGTTGTGCAGGTGTCGGCGAATGCATC
>NZ_JBAWHJ010000023.1:0-24377 GCF_049593775.1 Dokdonella sp.
GGCTTGATCGCAATGATGCCTACCCAGCCCATTCCGACGTAGAGCAACGCAGCGATAATACGGTTGCGAATATGGCGCAGCTCCAGAGCAATCCCGATGATCGCCAATGTCCAGACGATCGCGAAAAGGGCCCAGCCCCAACTGCCGCGCAGACTGATCAGTGCGAAAGGGGTGTAGGTGCCAGCGATCAACAGGTAAATCGCCGAATGATCGAGCAGCCGAAGAATGGGCTTGGCTCGCGGATTCGGAACCGCGTGGTAGAGCGTCGATGCGGTATAAAGCAGGACCAGCGTCGTCCCGTATACGCACACGCTGGCAATTCGCCATGCGCCGCCGTGCAGCGCGGAAAAAGCCGCGAGCACGGCAAGTCCTGCAATGCTGAGCACGATACCCAGCGCATGACTCAGGCTGGATGCCAGCTCCTCGGAAGTCGAATACTGTGGATGCATGGCGGCGTTGGGCATGGTCAATGACGCTTCAGTTGTCTGGCTACGTGATACGTGAGTTGCTCAGCGCTTGCTGATGTAGAAATTGCCGAACGCGATGCCCACACCCCAACCGCGCCCGGTTCCGGACAGGGCCAGGGATATGGCTCCCTTGGTGACCACGCGCGCACTGGCAGCCTTGTCGGCTCCGGCCTGTGCCTCGGCTGCGGCGTAGCCGCCGATAATGTCGTCCATCGCGTACACCTCGGTGAATTTTCCGAGTCCGTCGTCAATCGTGGACTTGCCGACGGTCAGCCCACCACCCCTGGCTGAAATTTTTACATCCATTCTCTGGCCGTTGTCGCAAGTAATCGTGCCGATGCCGGTTGCCTGCTGATAGAAAATCGACCAGCCCGACATCGAGAAATGCAATTCGCAGTCGATCGCTCCCGCTGCGTGCGCCGGCGATGCCGCCAATGCGAACAGGAGAATCAGGCACGCGCTGACGATGAAGTCGCTCGTCATTCTGGGCATGGGGTGATCCTCGTCCGGAAAGGTTCATTCTGCGTCGGCGGACGCTCAATCACAACGCGAGGCAAATCGACACACATTTCGACGCACGGGCGAATGCACGTGCCAATGATTCCCGGCGTAAACTCGAGACATCCATTCTGAGCGAGGACCTCGCCATGTCAGATCATGATGTCGTCATCCACTTGCGCCGCTGCGAAGGAAACGTGCCGGCCACGCGTGCCGGTCTGGCCCTGGCCGGGCGGCTGCGCGCGCACGTTCTTGGCCTGCACGTGGTTGCCATGTCGACGGCAGCATTTGTTTCGCCCGAAGCGGTAGCCGTCCAGGTCAACGAAACCAGTCATTTGCTTGAGGAAGCCCGCCAGCGTGCTCCCTGGTGGCAGCAGCAACTCGATCAGGCAGGACTGGAAGGCAGCTTCGAAGTCGTCCAGGGCGATCCCGTAGATGCACTCTGCCATGCTGCACGCTGGTCCGATCTGGTCGTGACCGAACGGCCAATATCGAATCCCGATGCGCCAACCGGCTGGGGTATTGCCTCGCGTACCGTTTTCGGAACATCGACGCCCGTAGTCGTCGTTCCAGAAGCTGCGCAGGTGGACAAGGTCGGTGAACACATCCTCGTGGCCTGGAACGCCAGCCGCGAAGCTGCGCTTGCCATTCACGGCGCCATGCCGCTGCTCAGACTGGCGGACAAGGTCACGGTGCTCGAGGGCGAGCCGACGCCGAGCCCGCTGGGACTGGACAACCTGCCCAAACTGGATTTGCGCGCCTGGTTGCAGCGACGCGGCATCAACGCCGAATTCCAGCCATTCAATCCGGGCAAGGATCACGGCCCGGCCGTGCTCGAAGCCGCCAACAAGGCCGATGCCGGCCTGATCGTACTAGGAGCCTGGGGCCAGTCACGCATTACAGAACTGGTACTGGGAGGCGTAACCCGATATCTGTTCCAGCAGAGCAACCTGCCGCTGCTGGTTGCACATTGAGGAGCCGGGATTTGAAATTCGGGATTCGGGATGACCAGCCTTTCCGCTGTTGAGAATCGGGATTCGGTTGGTCAACCAGGTCGCTGCATCGCCACGCAGCTGTAGCCGAGTCCCGAATCCCGAATCCCGCCGCTTCCAGCTACTTGGCCTTCATCAGCGCCAGCGTCATGTCGAGCATGCGGTTCGAGAAACCCCACTCGTTGTCGTACCAGGAAAGCACCTTGACCAGGGTGCCGCCCATGACGCGAGTCTGGGTGGCATCAAAGATCGATGACAGCGGATTGTGATTGAAGTCGACCGAGACCAGTGGCTGCGTATTGACACCCAGCACGCCCTTCAGCGCACCATCGGCAGCTGCCTGCACGGTCGCGTTGACCTCCTCGACACTGGTTTCGCGAGCCGCCACGAACGTGAGGTCGACCACCGACACGTTGATCGTCGGAACGCGCATGGCGAAGCCATCCAGCTTGCCGTTGAGTTCCGGCAACACCAGACCGACTGCCTTGGCCGCGCCGGTATTGGTCGGGATCTGCGAATGCGTCGCCGAACGCGCGCGCCGCAGATCGGAGTGGTAGACGTCGGTCAGCACCTGATCATTGGTATAGGCATGGATCGTCGTCATCAGGCCATGTACGAGGCCGATCCTGTCATTCAATACCTTGGCCAGCGGCGCCAGGCAGTTCGTCGTGCAGGATGCGTTTGAAATGACCTGGTGGCTCGCCTTGAGCTGATCATGGTTCACGCCGTAGACAAAAGTACCGTCGACATCCTTGCCTCCAGGAGCGGAAATGATGACCTTTTTCGCGCCACCGGCGATGTGCGCGCCAGCCTTTTCCTTGGTCGTGAAGAATCCTGTCGACTCAAGCACGACGTCGACACCGAGATCACCCCAGGGCAGCTTGGACGGATCGCGTTCGGCCAGCACCTTGATGCGATCACCATTGACGATCAGATCCCCACCGTCGACACCGACTTCGCCGGGAAAGCGGCCGTGTGCGGTGTCGTACTGGGTCAGGTGCGCATTGGTCGCGGCATCACCAAGATCATTGACTGCGACGATCTGGATCTCACCGTTGCGCTTTGCCTCATACAGCGCGCGCAGGACATTGCGACCGATACGACCATAGCCATTGATGGCGACCTTGACTGACATGAACACACTCCTCGAGACAGATGGATACGAAAGGGGCGCCTATTCTAACGGTCCCACCAACCAGGCGCACAGCGCCATTGATGTGGAACCAATCGAGGATGGAGAGCTGGGGGGTCCCAGTCCCGTTCGAGGCCAGAACAATCGAGTACCCGAACTGAATCGAAAACCTCCCTGCTACGGCGAAAATGTCGCAGATCCCTGCCAGCCATCCGCTGCTGGCAGCGAAGCTGCTAAATTCCGGTTCCATCCATTGCCTCGAGCACCTGGGCCATGAAACCGCAAGTTCGCAGCTTCCACCACCTTGCCACGGGCACCTGGACGCACATCGTTGTCGACCCGCAAACCCGACGTGCGGCTATCATCGATCCAGTCCTTGATTTCGACCTGCCTTCCGGAAAAGTCGCTACCGGCAGCGCCCGGCGCCTGCTCGAATACATCGCGACGACCGGACTCGAGATCGAATGGATCCTGGAAACCCATGCGCATGCCGACCACCTCACGGCTGCGGCCTGGCTCAAGCGCCAATTGAGTGCCAAGGGCACCACGCCCGCGATCGGAATCGGACACGGCATTCTGTCGGTGCAGGCCACATTCAAGAAAAAGCTCAATCTTGATGATCAGTTCGTGGCGGACGGACGCCAGTTCGACACCTTGTTCCACGATGCCGACACCTTGTGCATCGGCGATCTCGAAGCCCACGTCATCGCCACGCCAGGACACACGGCGGATGGCGTGACCTATGTCTTCGATGACGCGGCATTCGTCGGCGACACCCTGTTTGCCCCGCGTGGTGGCACTGCACGCTGCGACTTTCCGGGAGCCGACGCCGCGACCCTGTACCGCACGATCCAGCGCCTTTATTCCCTGCCCGACTCGACCCGTGTGTACCTCGCTCATGACTATCCACCCGAAGGCGAAGAGGCAATGTCGCAGACCACGATCGCCCAGCAAAAAGCTTCGAATATCCACCTGCGCGCAGACACCAGCGAAGCCGAGTTCGTGGCATTGCGGGAAAGGCGTGATGCCACCCTTCCCGTGCCCACGTTACTCTGGCCTTCGCTGCAAATGAACATACGTGGTGGGCACCTGCCGCCCCCTGAAACCGGCGATCGCGCCTACTTCAAACTGCCTGTCGACGCGGAGACTTTTTCTACATGACTGCCGACCATTTCGCTTGCAAGGGACTGAGCAAGAACCTTTCCCGGATCACACTGAAGCGGATGTCGGGAGCGCTGTTCGTGTCGCTGCTTTTCGTCACGATACCGGCACTTGCCTGGGGCCCGGACGGACACCGCATCGTCGCTTCCCTGGCTCAAGCACAACTCGATGATTCGTCCCGTGCTGAAGTCATGCGCCTGCTCGCTGCCAGCGGTGACAGCAGCCTCGCCGATGTTTCCAACTGGGCAGATGACGTGCGCGAAGATCCGACACAACAGGAGCTCTCGCGCCAGACTTCACGCATGCACTATGTCAATTTCGACGATGCAGGCTGCCAATTCGAGGCGGAATCGATTTGCGCCAACGGACAATGCGTGGTGGCTGCGATCGACCACTACGCCAATGCCCTCGGCGACAGGGAACTGTCAGACGCCGAGCGGGCCGAGGCCCTGCGCTTTCTTGTCCATTTTGTTGCTGACGTACACCAACCGCTGCACGCTGGATATCGCGCCGACAAGGGCGGCAATACGTTTCAGGTCCAGATTGATGGCGAAGGCAGCAATCTGCACAGAATCTGGGACTCGAAAATCATCAGCAGCCGTCACATCGACTGGCCACAATACACCGACCTGCTGAAACAGAATTCAGCGGTTGCCGCGAAGGGCAGTGCTCGCGAGTGGGCGGAGCAATCTTGCAGTATCACCCGGAGTGATTTCTATCCGGCGAACAGGACCATCAGCGCTTCCTACCTTGCAAATCAGCTCGACACGGTTGACCAGCAACTACAGCGTGCGGCAGCCCGCCTGGCATTGCTGTTGAACCAGTCGACCCGATAACCAGGTGTTCGGCGAAAGTGCAGCGTCTATGCGGGCGCATATGCGCCGAGACAGGTAACCCGACCGCTTCTCATCACCAATTGAGTCGGGAGTGGACGGCTTTCGCCCACCCCCGAATCGGTTGGTTACTGCTTTCTCACGTTGATTGAATCGAGCTGGGTCAGCTCGCCTGAAGCGGCGGTGGTGACTGACGGCTCACCCGTGGCTGAAAATGTGACTGGCACGATCACGACGCCCGGCGCGAGTTTTCCGTCCCTCCTTGCCGCATTGAAGGTCCAGGTCCTGACTGCGTCAATGGCGCTTGCGGCAAGACTATCGGCCACTTCAGCCGCCATTGATTCAGGCTGGACATGGTCAAGCACGACCTCGGCGGGTACGCCATCGGAGGTGACGCTCACCTTGAGATAGACCGTGCCTTGCACGACGACACCAGCTATATCCACGGGATAGGCTGGCGGACTCAATCTCGCGTAGCTGGCCGGGACTTCGGATGCCTGCGCGGCCCAGACGATGCAACTGGTTGCCAATGCCGAGGCCAGAAGTACACTCGAGCCCAGGGCCTTTCTCGACCGGCTTGGTAGCGGTTTCTTGAACATGGCGATTCTTTCCTTGATGGGATGGCTGGACTGCCAGTAGCAACCGATCGGCAGTCCGAAATCGATCAGTTGCGTCTTCAACATGGCGTCGGCGTACGACCGACGCGCATTCGGGAATATTCGGATGACTCGTGCGTCGCATGACAGCTCCTGGTCAAACCGGAAACAGCTCACTGCCAGATGCACAAGGGGGTTGAACCATTGCAGGCTGCGGATCAGTACGACGAGCGCATTGAACTGCGCGTCACCACGCTGAAGGTGGATGCGCTCGTGGGCAACAATCAGATCGCGCTCATTCGCGGTATAGCGTTGATCAAAACCGGCAGGCACGATGATGCGCGGTTGCACGACTCCCAACAGCATCGGCCCGATTTCGTCATGCCGCGCTTGCCAGCAACCATCA
This sequence comes from Dokdonella sp., assembly GCF_049593775.1. GTDB lineage: Bacteria > Pseudomonadota > Gammaproteobacteria > Xanthomonadales > Rhodanobacteraceae > Dokdonella. The sequence goes on from NZ_JBAWHJ010000023.1 coordinate 6,086, forward strand.
TCGCGCATGCTCAGAGCGCCGAGACCACGCAGGAAGCGTCTCTGCAAGATCAATGTCGTTGCGAGCGACAGCAATACACCACTTGCCCAGACCAGCATCATCCATCCACCGACGTCCATGCCTGATGGCGTCTCCACGATGCCATCGACAACGGTGCTCAACAGGGGTTGACTGGCAGCTACCGGCGTCAGGATCGTCATCGCCTTCGGGCGTGGAATGACGCCTACCAGCAGTGAAATCGGCACGAGCAGCCAAAGCGCATAAGTGAGGTTTGCCCCGAATGCCCGCCTGACAAAATGGCGCAGGGACAGCACGACCAGGATTGCGATGGATGAAACCAGCACGAGTTTCGCAAGCAGCGCCAATGCATCAGTTGTCATTGTCGATATCCTCGATCAGGCTGCGAAGCTCGGCGATATCCTTTCTGCTCAGCTTTCGCTGCTCGGAAAAGTGGGCAACGAGGGGCGCGACTCGACCGTCAAACAACCTGTCGAGCAGATTCTTGCTGGTTGCATGAATATAGTCGGCGCGCTGCAGAAGGGGGCTATAGAGATAGCGACGGCCATCCTGCTCGGCGGCAATGGCTTTCTTGGTGAGAAGACGATTGAGCAAGGTTTTCACGGTTGCAACCTGCCAGTTCTGGCCGGCTGCCGTGGCCTGCACGATGTCCTCGGCGCTGAGCGGATGCGCACGCCAGAGTTCTTCCATGACGATGCTTTCGGCCTCACTGATCTGCATTGCGTTTACGCCCGTAATCGATGCCTTACGATTACACGCGTAATCATTCTTGTCAAGAGCAAGTTATCTATCTGCATACATGTCTTCAGCGATCAACGAAGGCGCGTTCGATCACGTAGTCGCCGGGCGTACCGATTCGCGGAGAAATCTGGAATCCTCGCGAATCGAGCAGGTCACTGATCGACTTGAGCATGGCCGGGCTGCCGCAAATCATTACCCGATCGTTCTCTGCATCCAGCGGTGGCAGACCGATGTCTGCGCACAGCCTGCCATTGGCGAGCAGTTCATCGATGCGGCCCTGATTGCGGAATGCTTCCCGGGTCACCGTCGGGTAGTAGACGAATTTTTCGCGCACGGCATCGCCGAAATATTCGTGGGCCGGCAAGCCCTTCTCGAAAAAGTCCTGATAGGCGAGATCATCGACATGACGCACGCCGTGGGCGAGTACGATCCTGTCGAAGCGTTCCCAGGTTTCGGGGTCGCCGAGAATGCCAAGGAAAGGTGCAAGTCCGGTGCCGGTCGACAGCAGAAACAGATTCCTTCCGGCCTTGAGGTCGTTCAGCAGCAGGGTGCCGGTCGGCTTGCTGCCAATCAGGATTTCATCACCGACCTTCAAGTGCTGCAGCCGGGACGTGAGCGGACCGTCCGGCACCTTGATGCTGAAGAATTCGAGATGCTCTTCGTAGTTGGCACTGGCGATACTGTATGCGCGCAGCAGGGGGCGGCCATCGACCAGCAAGCCAATCATGATGAATTGACCGTTCTCGAAACGCAGGCCTGCATCACGCGTCGTCGTGAAACTGAATAGATACTCGTTCCAGTGACGAACACTGAGCACACGTTCGGTATTGAAGGCTGCCACACATTCACCCATGAGTTTGCTACAGCGAAAACCAATGCGCTGATCGACGGAGACAATGATCGCGCACACGCCTGTGCCCGGACTTGACTGGAGTCAAGCGGCCCGGATGCGATTCCGATTCAGCGATGCGAACCCTGATCTACACTGACCACCCGAGCGCCGATAGCCGAAGCCGCTCAGCGCACCAGATGTACAGCGGACCCGCTCAGCCCAGCGCCTTGACCCTTTCGACCGTTTCTTCTGCGGTAATGCCGAAGTGCTGATAAAGGGCATCTGCAGGCGCCGATGCGCCAAAGGTGTCGATCCCGACCACATCGCCGTCCAGGCCGACGTACTTGCGCCAGAAATCGGTGACACCTGCTTCCACGGCAACGCGTCGACGACACCAGGATGGCAACACGCCTTCCCGATACTCGAGGGGCTGGGTGTCGAACACGTTGGTGCAAGGCATCGATACAACGCGCACGCCGATACCCTGGTCGGCAAGAATGCGCATGGCTTGCATGGCAATTTCGACCTCGGATCCCGTGGCGACAAGGATCGCGTCGAACTTTGCAGCAGGCGGATCGGAAAGCACGTAGCCGCCACGTGCGATATCGGCAAGCTGTTTCTTGTCGCGCGGCTGATGCACCAGCGTCTGTCGCGAGAATACGAGGCAAGATGGGCCGTTCACGCGCTCGATCGCGCGCTTCCATGACACTGCCGACTCCACTGCGTCACAGGGTCGCCAGACATGGTTGTTCGGAATGTAGCGCAAGCTGGCCAGATGCTCGACCGGCTGGTGTGTCGGGCCATCCTCGCCGAGTCCGATCGAATCGTGCGTATAGACATGGATCGCACGGGTCGGGATCAGCGCACTCATCCTCAATGCATTGCGTGCGTAGTCGGAAAATACGAGGAAGGTTGCGTCGTAGGGGATGAAACCACCGTGAAGGGCCAGGCCGTTGGCAATCGCACTCATGCCAAACTCGCGCACGCCATAGTGGATGTAGTTGGCCGAAGCGTCGTCACCGATTACGTTCCTGGATCCCTTCCAGATAGTCAGGTTGGAACCTGCAAGATCTGCCGAACCGCCAATCAATTCCGGCAGCAGGGGGCCGATGGCATCGAGCGCCATCTGCGAGGCCTTGCGTGATGCGACCGCGGGCCCTTCGATCTGCAATCTTTCGATCCAGGTATCGACGGATTCGCTGAATCCGGCGGGAAGCTCTGCGTTCTGGCGACGTTCGAATTCTGCAGCAAGCTCCGCATGCGAGGCCTTGTAGCCGGCAAACAGTTCGTTCCACTGCGCTTCGCGCGTGGCGCCATGATCGCGTGCGTTCCATTCCGCATAGATGTCTTCCGGCACGACGAACGGCGCATGCTCCCAGCCCAATTGGGCTCGCGCAGCGGCAACTTCGTCCTTGCCCAACGGTGCACCATGCGAGGATTCCTTGCCCTGCTTGTTGGGTGCGCCAAAGCCGATCACGGTCTTCGCACAAATCAGAGTGGGCTTCGTGGCACTTCTAAGCGCTGAGCCAATCGCGTTGCTGATGGCGTCGGGGTCATGGCCATCGACGCCGCGTATCACGTTCCAGCCGTACGACTCGAAACGCGCAGGGGTATCGTCGGTAAACCAGCCTTCGACTTCGCCGTCGATCGAGATGCCGTTGTCGTCCCAGACGGCTACCAGCTTGCCAAGTCCCAGCGTGCCGGCGAGTGACGCGACTTCGTGGGAAATGCCTTCCATCAGGCAGCCATCGCCAAGAAACACGAAGGTGTTGTGGTCGACAATATCGAAACCCTTGCGATTGAATCGCGCAGCAAGGACTTTCTCCGCCAGCGCCATGCCGACTGCATTGGCGAGACCCTGACCCAGCGGGCCGGTGGTCGTTTCCACTCCAGGAGTTTCACTGGCTTCCGGATGACCCGCGGTCTTCGAATGCAACTGGCGAAAGTTTTTCAATTCTGACAGCGGCAGGTCGTAGCCGGTCAGATGCAGCAAGGCATAGATCAACATCGATCCGTGGCCATTCGACAACACGAAGCGATCTCGATTGGCCCATTTTGGATTCGCGGGATTGTGCTTGAGGAAATCATTCCACAGCACTTCGGCAATATCGGCCATGCCCATCGGCATGCCGGGATGACCGGATTTGGCGGATTCAACTGCGTCCATGGCCAGCGCGCGGATGGCGTTGGCGAGATTCTTGCGACTCGACATTATTCGGCCTCGACTGAATGACGCGGCCGGACCGACAGGTGACCGCAAAGGGTGCGCATTGTCGCCGATCAGCAGCGAATTGTCTTTTCGGCCGGGTGACGGGTGAGGCGGCCAACTGTTCAATGGGGCATGCCCGACGGCCAACGAATTCGCTCAAGGCTGGTCTGGTGCGGTCCGGGACCAGACAGGCACATGGCCCTTAACGCATTGATCCTATTATTGAAAATCTCGCAACTAATTTAGTGTACCTACGGGTATTGTATTTACCGAACTGAACCCCAGTTAACGAGTCTGGAGAGTGGGCGGAACGCAATCTGGCCTTCCGCATCCAACTCCGGGCGCCCCATTCCGCATTGCGGGAGCGGGCTCTTCCCCACTCTGAGAACACTGGAAACATCCCATGAAAAACACATTGCTCGTAGTAGCCATCGCCACGGCAGGATTGTTCGCCGTTACGACCCTGAGTCATGCCGCAGAGGACAAGGGCGGCTTCTTCGTAAACGGAAGCGTCGGCCAGGCCACTTTGAACAAGGGGATCTATGACGACAGCGACACCGGCTACCAGATCAATGCCGGCTATCGCTGGGCCCTGGCACCCGCCTTCGCGTTCGGCATCGAGGGCGGCTACACAGATCTTGGCAAGTTCTCACCCAAGGCCGACTTGGTCACCGTCACTTCGATCGGGGGTGTTGGCCAGCCCCCGGGGGTGCCCGTAGACTATCCTCTTGGCAACGCCGAACTCAGTGGCTGGACGCTTGGCGTCAACGCGCACTGGAACCTGAGCGATTCCTGGTATGTCAGTGGCCGCACCGGACTGTTCAGCGCCGACGCCAAGGGTTATGCCCTGGATGCCAGCCCTCCTTTCCGGGTCGATGGCAGCAGCAACGACTGGTACGCAGGCGCAGGTTTCGGCTATGACTTCAGCAACAACTTCAGCGTTGGCCTGAACTACGACTACTACAAGGCCGGCAAGAACGACCTGAATCTCGATACGGGACTCGTCTCGGTGAGCGGAGAAATACGCTTCTAGAAACAGTCATGCCTGATCGATGTTGAAGGACGGGAACGTCCACTCTGGCTCGCCTGGCGAATCGTGAATCCGGCACAGCGCAACTTTCGTGATCGCGCAACAGAGTCGAAACACGATCATGGCAATCTGTCTCGACAAGGACCACAGGGCAGGGATGCCACTCCAGGCCGACCCGGAAACGGGTCGGCGCTTTCAAGAACGCGCCGCTCTCGCAACCACATGCGCAGAAATGACTCTGCTGGCCATATCCGCCACCGAAACATGTTGATCAGGGCATGACCGCGCAGGTGCTTGCCGTCGGGAACCTCGTCATTCGCCCTGCTGACTGGAACCCTCTTACGAAGTGACCGTCGTTGTTCGCGGCGCGGATGATCCGGTCGGCCGCGCTCGCTCAAAAGCCCCAGCGTGCGAGCTCCTTGCGCTCCCACGCCGTTTCGGCGAATGACTCAGCGAGGTCAGCCACGCTGGCAACCAGTTCCCGTGCCTCGGTATCCTGCCCGTCTTGTGCGAGCAGACGCGCATGATTCAGTGCATAGGCGACCATCAGCGGATGATGATCACCCCAGGCCTTGCGTATGGCACCCAGGGCCAGCTCACTTTCGGCCACCGCCATCTTGATGTCGCCAGACGCCAACACGATGCGCGCGGACAGCGAATGCTGTCGCGCCAGATAGGCATCGCCCAGCGAGGCCTCGGAGGCAAGCACCTCTTCCATCAATGCGTTTGCCTCTGCGGACTTCTTCATGTCCAGCAGACGATGAATTTCCTGCAACTTGACCTTGATCACATTGCGGTTGCTCTCGTCGTAATGCTTGCGATAGATCGACAATGCCGAAGCATCGAGCTCGCCAGCCTCTTCGAGGCGGTCCGACTTGATCAACAGGCGGGCAAGGTTGTACTCGGCATGCGCAATCATCAAGCTGCCAGCATCCTGTCCTTTCCGGCGCAGCTCGAGCGACTGCCTGAAAAGCGGCTCTGCGGCAGCATAGTCGCCGCGATCCTCCAGCGCTGAGGCGAGGTTGTTCAGTGGAATGGCAAACGACGCGGAATCATCGTTGCCTAGCCGGGTACGGATGGCTATCGATGCACGGTACTCGTCTGCAGCTTCCTTGAATCGACCCATGTCATGCAGGAGGTAGGCGTACTCGTTGTGAGCCCCCGCTACATATTCGCTTTCTTCGCCATGAATCTCCCTGGCCAACGCGAGATTCTTGCTGAGAACATCGTAGGCCCGCTCGCGCTTTCCCGAGTCGCGCAATGCCTTGCCAAGATCACTCTGGGTTGTTTCGAAATCGGGATCGAGCTCCCCGCCCAGCCGGCGCTTGAGTTCAAGCGCGCGCTCGAAGTAGGCGATCGACTTGTCCATGTCCTCGCCACTCAGGTATTCGTTGCGAGCCAGGTTGTGCAGGTTGGCGGCCACTTGCCTGGATTCTTTGCCAGTCAGGCGTTCGCGAATGGCCAAAGAGCGCAACAGCAACGCCTCTGCTTCATCGAGCCGATCCTGGTTCTGACGCACGATCGCCAGACTGTTCAGCGCGTCGGCAACCGGCAGGGAGTCGGGCTCGGCGAACTGTTCGCGCAAGCGCAATGCTTCCAGTGCGGCACCCTCGGCCTTGCTCACTGGATAATCGTTGTTGCTGTAGACGACGGCCAGCGAGCTGAGGGCATTCGCTGCGGACATTGGTTGGTCGACCCGTGGATCCAGATAGAGTGCGGACGCTTGCTCGAGCAACTCGGCGGCACGAATGGATTCGCCGATGTAGCGATATGCCGTGCCCAGCACTTCCATCATTCTCGCCTTGACCTTGGGTGCGTCGGCAAGTTCGGCATCGATACGCTCTGCACCCTGGTCAAGAACTTCTCGGGCACTGATGGTGCGATCCTGCTTTGACCTGGGATTGGAAACATCAAAAACCGAAACCAGGAATTCACTGACCTGTTCGGCCGTCCTTGCCTGGGTGATCGCCTCGCTCTCCGCCTTGAGTGCACGGTTGCGTTCAATGGCAAGTTGCCAGGTGAATGCAACAGCCAGCGCGAGGACGACACCGAACGCGGCGAACACAGGCCAGCGACGGCGCAGCAGTCGACTCAATCGATATCCCGGTGTTGCTCGGCGAGCCGTGACTGTCCGCAACTCGAGATACCGCTGGAGGTCTTGGGCCAGGGATTCGGCCGAATCGTAGCGCTTCGCCGGATCGGCTGCGGTCGCACGTTGCACGATGGCATCGAGATCACCGCGCAGGCGCGAACGCCACGGCATGGCCTCGGCGAGATCGCTGGGACGCACAGCGGCCTGGCCGAGCAAGGTGATTGTGTGATCTTCCGCGTTTACGCGAGCGCGGCGGCCGGCCAGCAGTTCAAACAGGATCAATCCCAGCGAGAACACATCGCTTGCCGTGGTTACGCCTTCACCGCGCAATTGTTCGGGACTCGCATACAGGGGCGTGACCCACGCGCTGGCTGACATCTCTTCGCGACGGCCGGGCTGCTGATCCAGGGCTCGCGCGATGCCGAAGTCGAGCAGCACGGGCATGCCATCAGCGCGCACCAGCACATTGGAAGGCTTCAAGTCACAGTGAACGACCAGTCGCTGATGCGCGAAATGGACTGCTTCACAAACTTGCTGGAACAGCTTCAGGCGTGCGCGCAGGTCCAAGTCCTGCCCGGCACAGAAGCGTTCGATCGGAACACCTTCGATATGTTCCATGACCAGATATGGCTGGCCACCGGGCGTGGCACCGCCATCGAGCAGGCGCGCAATGTTTGGATGCTGCAACTTGGCCAGAATCTGCCGCTCGCGGGCAAAATGGACGAAGGTCTCGGAATCGGGAATACCGCGAATAAGCTTGATGGCAACCCGCTGGTCGAAATGCCCGTCGCTGCGTTCAGCGAGATACACCGCGCCCATACCACCGGTGCCGATTTCCTCGAGCAGGCGCCAGGAGCCCAGGCTGTCGCCAGCCCTCAGTTCGGCCGAGCCGGTTTCAGTTGCATCAGTATGCCTTGCTCGCCCATCTGCCCAAGCCGATGTCGGGGCATCGGCAAGCAGCAGGGAATCAACTTCGGCGATTTGCACCGGGTCGGCACCCAGCTCGAGCATGCGCGAGTGACGCAACGATTCCGGAAGCTCTCGCGCGGCCTCGAGCAAGCGGCGGATCGTGGCGCTGTGCGCGCTGTCACTCATTGCATCGACACCCTCTTCATTGAATCATCGAAAGTATCTGGAACACCCCTGGCACCCTGGGAAATGGCCGCCCGGTTGTCAGCCGGCTGTGCCGCCATGCAGGATTGTCAGACACCCGGAGCGCCATGCCCGGCCATTCCACCTCAGCCGGTCTTCGGCGGGTTGTCCGGATCTTCGGCACCATTGGAGACTACGACTGCCGCGGCAAGATCTCCGGTTACATTGAGCGTGGTCCGACACATGTCGAGGAAGCGATCGACACCGAGAATCAGGCCAATGCCTTCGGGAGGCACGCCAACCATGCCGCAGATCAGTGCGATCACGGGCAATGACCCAGCCGGCACGCCTGCCGTGCCGATGCCGCCGAGGATGCACACCAGCATGACCACGACCTGCTGGGTCAGGCTCAGATCGATATTGAAGAACTGGGCGAGGAACAGGACGGTGACGCCTTCAAACAGTGCTGTGCCGTTCTGGTTGGCGGTGGCACCAATGGTCAACACGAAGCGCGAGATGCGCTTGGGCAGCTTGAGCTCCTCCTCGGCAACCATCAGCGCAGTCGGCAAAGTGGCGTTGCTTGACGCGGTCGAGAACGCCATCACGATCGCTTCCTGCGAACCTCGGAAGAACTTCAGCGGCGACATCCCGCCAAGCCAGCGCACGCTGACCGAGTAGACGATGAAGAAATGGATGGCCATGGCCAGCAGGGCAACGCCGACGTAACCCGCCAGTTTCTGCAACAACTCCCATCCGAACACCGCAGAGAGGTTGAATACCAGACACGCGACCGCGTACGGCGCGAAGCGGATGACCAGGTGGATCAGGGTCATCGAAATCTCGAAGACACCCTCGATGACTTCCTTGGTCTTCATTGCCATGGGCGACCGGGTCAGGACGATGCCAATGCCGAAGAACAAAGCGAAGAACATGACCGCCAGGATGTCGTTGTCGGCCGCTGCGCGGATGATGTTGGTCGGCACGATATTGAGGATCATGTCGATACCGCTGCCTTGCATGGCACTGCTGGCAACTATCGTCTGCGCTTTTTCGCTGGCATCACTAAGCAGCTGCTGAGCGACTGCCGGGTCCACACCAGCTCCAGGCTTGAAGAGATTGACCAGGGTAATGCCGATGACTACGGCGATGGACGAGACGACAACCGTGTAGGCCAGCGTCTTCCAACCCACCCGACCTAGCGAACGAATGTCGCCCATTTCGGCGATACCCACGACCAGCGCCGAGAACAGCAGAGGAATCACGAGCATGAACAGCAAGCGCAGGAACACGCTGCCGATGGGCTGGGTGATCCAGGTGGTCAGCCACTGCACCCATTCGGCATTCCCGCCGTTCAACCAGTGAACAAACAATCCGCTGCCCAGACCGACAACGAATCCGATCAGCATCTTGGTATGCAGGGCCATCGACCTGGAGCCGCTCATGCCTGAATGCTCCGGATACATGCGCGAGAATTACCGGACATCAGGCCGATCAAGTCGAAATTCTCGCTGCGCACTGGCATACCCCTGCTTCGCACTATGGATGCGTAGTGTGCCGCATGGTGCCTTGTGGCGAAACCACAGGGCCAGGCGAGGCGAACTGGAACTAGTCTGGATACAGTGGCGGCAGTGCCGCCGTCTCCTCACTTGCAGCCGTGTTGCCCTTCCAGCTGAACCCGCCGCGGAACGCCGTCACCAGTCGCGTACTCAATCCGTCCGTAGCTGCCCCGGCGTAGCGGGCGCGTTGCAATTCCTCCAGCACGGTGGATTGACAATCATCGTCGAGGGACGCCTTCAGCTCGCCGATATTGCGCACTGCGGCTCTCTCCGTGCGTGCCCACGAAACCAGCGCGCGCTCGGCACCGACCAGATCACCCATCGCGCTGGCACGCAGGAATGCACTACGCCCGGGGGCGCTCGCTGCAGCCGGGGATTTCACCATCCCGCCTGCCCGAGGCTGCCGCGCACGCCACCACATGGCGAGCGTGATCAGCCAGAAGGCACCCAGCACGAGGGCCAGGATGCGCCAGAAACGAACGTCCGGGCCACCATTTGCGGAGGGATAGATGATCGGCGCGTCGGTACCACGCTTCACATCGGCGCCATCCTCTGTCGAAACAGAAGGTGCTGACGGCAGGATGCCCGTTGCACTGCCCGCCACTACATTGATTTCCCTTGCCGGGAGCACCGATTTCTCAAGCTTGTCCAACGCCGTGTTCCACCACTGGATTTCGACCTCGGGCAAGATCAGCTTGCCGGGTCGGGTCGGAACGATGGCGAACTTGCGTGTGCGCTCGCCATACAACCAAGTTCCGTCGTCACGGGTACGCGTGTCAGGCTTGTCAGGGTAGATCTCGGCTCCTGGCGGCGCCTTGAGTTCAAGTTCGGGCAACTGCTCGAAGCCCAATCCTTGCGCGCGCAGCTTGATCGTTCGTGTAAGCGGGTCACCGACCTTGACCTCATCAGGCAGCTCGGTCTCATCGCTGATACTCAGCGATGCGGCGGGTATCCAGGGCGCACTTCCCCAACTGGCCGGCTTCGGGCGAACATTGAGATCGATGGATTTCGAGCTTGCGTTGACAGTTCGACCGCGTCTGAAGAAACCGGTCGGATCCGAGTTGTCTACGGCATTGCCGCGGAAGCGCAACATGGGCAAATTCAGGCTTCCGCTCTGCTCTGGCGTCACCGCATAGTTGCGCTCAAGCACCTGGTAGCGTCGCTCGCCGAGCGTGGCTACATACTGCTTGTCGCGTCCCAGCTTCTGCACGACCGCGCCGCTCGCGGCGGGCTCGTCGAGCGTCCCCTCGCTGAGGTTCACCGCAAAGTACAATTTTACTGTATAGCGCACCTGCTGCTGGACATAGGGTGACAGCGGGTCAGCCGCTACCTCGACGAAGACGTTGTCGCCCGGCGCGGCCGTGCCACCGGCAGCCCCGGGCAATACTGTGAGCGTCAGCGGCTCCGTGCTGGCCGAGCCGAATGTAAAAGCAGGGATCGTTATTGCGCCCGCCTGCTTGGGCTCGAGGCCGATCGCCCATAACGTTTTGGCGGATGTCGAACCATTGACCATGCTGATCTGTCGACTGGATTGGGTACCCAATGACGTGAACTTGTCCAGCAATGCGCTGAAGTCCGGCTCACCGGCCATGCCATCCTCTACCTCGACATTGAGAGTCACGGTTTCACCAAGCTGCATGCTGTCGCGATCAAGCCAAGCGCGCGCCCCCCCTGCAGCCGACACAGCCATTGGCAGCAAGGCAAATAGCAAGAGTAGAGCTTCAAGACCGCGTTTCATCACCTACCACCTCCATCGCGCTGGCGACGTTCATGTTCGAGCTGGAACTTGCGCCGCAGCAGCCCGCCCGGATCGTCGGGCACTCGTTGCAACCATTGATTGAGCGCCTGTTCCTGTTCTCGCGCCGCTTCCTGTTCAGGACTCATCACCGGGACTGGCTTCTGATCGTCCTGCTGTTCGGCATCGATGGCCTCATCGATCGCTTCGGTCAATTGTTGCTTTTGTTGGTCCTGCCTGACCTTGTCCTCAGCCGCTTCGGATGCGGATTTTTGTTGCTCCGGATTGGCATCCTGATTCTCCGGACTGGACTTGCTCTCGCCGGACTGCTCGGAGTCCTGGGCATCCTGACCGTCCTTCTCCTCGGCGTCCTGCCCCTCCCCGTCCTGCTGTCCATCCTGCTGTCCATCCTGCTGTCCGTCCTGCTCTCCGTCCTGTTGCCCGGAATCCTGTTGTTCGGAATCCTGACCCTCGCCATCCTGCTGCTGACCGGAGGATTGCTGCTCGCCCTTGTCCTGCTTGTCCTTGTCACCTTGCTGATCGGACGAATCTTGCTGATTCTTCTGTTGTTCGGACTGCTGGCGATCGAGCCATTCCTCTACTGCCTGTTTGTTGGCTTGCGCATCCTCGCTTTGCGGATCGATCTCCAAGGCCTGCTCGAAGGCTGCGATGGCTTCATCGTATTTGGCTTCCCGGGCCAGGGCATTGCCACGATTGTAGTGAGCATCGGCGCTGGCGACCTCGGCAAACGCTTCGCTCGCCGTTGCATAGTCTTCAGCTCGATATGCCGCGCTACCGCGCCAGCCTGGATCTTTCGCCAATTCCTGGGCAGCCGTGGCGTCGCCCTTGGCCAATGCCGTGGCGGCGCGCTGGTCCGGGCGCTGCCAGAGATCGGCCCATTCGAATGCTTCGGCATGGCGCGCAGGGGTGATCAGGATCAAGGCGAAGACCATCATCCAGCCGCGTCGGAATGCCAGCAATGCCAACGGCAGCAGGAACACCACGAACCAGGGACCGCGATCGAGGAAGTGTTCGCTGAGAGCGCGCTCTCCTTCCACTTTCCTTGCGCCGGCACTGTCACGTTTCAAATCAAGCAGGGAATCGAGATCAGCGCCATCCGTGGTCAGGGTTGCGTAGCGGCCTCCGCCCGCTTCGGCAAGTGCGCGCAATCCTGCTTCGTCGAGTCTGGGCAGCACGATGTTCCCGGCTGCGTCCTGGAGAAATCCGCCTTGGGGCAAAGGTACCGGCGCACCAGCGTTGCTGCCGATACCGAGTACCGAGATGGTCAATCCCTTGGCGTGGGCCGCCCTGGCTGCCGCGAGTGCACGCTCGCTGCTGCTGTCGGCAAGCAGGACCAACTCGCCCTGGTCGAGCCCGGCCTGTTCGACCAGACGTTGGGCTTCCTCGATGGCGCGTTCGGTCGCGTTGCCGACAACCGGCATGACGCCTGGATCCAGCGCATCAACCAGATTGCGTACGGTGTTTGCATCATCCGTCAACGGGGCCGCGACGAAGGCGTCACCGGAGTAGCCGATCAATGCAGTCTGTTGGTCGCGACTCAGCTTGAGGATGTCATTGAGCTTGAAGCGTGCGCGCTCGAGTCGGGTTGGCTTGATGTCGGCAGCCAGCATGGTTGGCGCCAATTCTATTGCGAGTACGCGGGCTGCCTCGTTGCGCAAGAGGGGCATGGATTCGCGCTCCCAGGCGGGGCCCGCCATGGTCACGCAGGCCAGCATCCAGATGGCGGCAGCCAGCCACAAGCCTCCCCGACTTGAACGCTCGAGCGAGGTCTCGACCAGATGTCGCAGAAGATGTGCGTCAACCACACGGCTCCAATTGCCGGCCTCGCTGCGCACATGTCGCCAGGTGAACCAGGCCAACGGCAAGACGGTCAGGGCGAGCAACCACCAAGGTCGCAGGAAGTGGAATTCGGTGAAAGCGCTCATCGAAATACCTGCCCGGCAAGGCGTCGCGAGCGCAGCCACGGAAGCGCACACGCTGCGAGAGCCAACAACATGGCTAGTGCGAGTGGCTGGTAGTAGATTTCGTCAACCGGACGCAAGGTTTCTTCCTTGTCGGCGACCGGCTCAAGCTCGTCGATTTCGCGATAGATGCCGGCGAGCTCAGCCGTGTCGCGTGCGCGGAAGAATTTTCCGCCGGTCCTTTCCGCCATGTCGGTCAGCATGGCGACATCGAGGTCTGCAGAAGGATTGACCGTGCGGCTGCCAAACAGGCTGTTCACACTGACCGACTCGGCACCGATGCCCACCGTGTAGATGCGAACCTTGTTGGCCACCGCGAGCTCGATGGCCTTCTTCGGGTCCAGTTCGCCGGCATTGTTGACGCCGTCGGTCAGCAAGACCAGTACGCGCTGGTCTTGCGGTCGTTCGAGCAGTCGCTTCACCGAAAGCCCGACAGCGTCGCCAATGGCCGTTTCACGTCCGGCCAGCCCGATCGTTGAATCGTCGAGCTGCTTTGCAACGGTTTTAAGATCGAATGTCAGTGGCGTAAGCAGGTAGGCGCGCGAACCAAACAGGATCAGGCCAACACGATCACCGACTCGCCGCTCGACAAAATCTGACGCGATCATCTGCACGGTCGAAAAGCGGTCAGCGGCGTAGTTGCCGATCTGCATGTCCTCGATGCTCATGCTTCCGGACGTATCAACGGCCAGCAACAGGTCCCGCCCGCTGCGCGGGACGTCCTCGGGTTCACCCAGCCATTGCGGTCTGGCCGCGGCGAGTACCAGCAACGCCCAGGCAAGCAATGCGAGTATCCGGCGCATATTCGAAATGGGTGAGGACTCTCCCGCTTGTGGCAAGGCGAGGCCGGCGTGGGGCAATCTCAGCGCTGCACTGCCCGCATCCCGGGCCCTGGGAAGAAGCCATGCCGCAAGAAACGGTAACGGCAGCGCGATCAGCAACCATGGCCATGCCAGCTCAAACATGGATGTCGTCCCGCTCCAGCACGCCATGCAACCATCGACGCGTCAGGTCGAGCAAGGCATCTGCATCAAGAGTCGTCACGCGTTGGAAGGGGCCTTCCAGAATGACTCGACCTGCGCCCTTGGAGAATTCCTCGCCGCCCAGCGTCGAATCCAGGAATCCTAGCCAGGCCTCGCCTCGCAAGGTGGGGGCTGCCGGATCCAGCAGACGGCTGACACGTCGCAAGAGTTGCGAAATCTCGACCGAAAGGCGCGATGCATCAGGTACGGAGGCGTGCTCGATCGCAATTCTGTCAAGTTCCAGGTAAACCCGTCGCTGCCAGCGTCGGTGCGCCATGCGACGGCGCAGCCATAGGGCTGCCATCGCCAGCAAGATCAGGAAAAGCAGGGCAAGCAACCACCACCCCGGTGCGGGTGGCCACCATGAAGGATCTGCCGGCAGGTGGATATCGCGCAGTTCGGGTCCGGTCTCATTCATGCCGACGAATCCCGCGGACCTTGCGCACGTTCGGTGAACGGAAGAATGGCCCGACGCACGTCGGAATCCGTCGTCAGTTCAATCACGCGCGCTCCCAGGCGAATGAACTCGTTTCGAACGCTCTCTCGGATTGCAGCAAAAGGCTGCGCCCAGGTGGAACGAAGGGTCCGGTTGTTGAAGTCCAGGGTTCGCCTCGTACCGGCCAGGCTCAGCATATAGCGCCCCGGCGGTGGCGGCTCGTGTTCAAGCGCATCGGAAACAAGGATGCAGCCAAGCTCATGGCGCCCGGCACAACGGGCGAGCGCAGGCCAGGATTCGGCATCGGCGCAGAATCCATCGCTGACAAGGATCAGACGCGTGCCTGGGCGCAACAAGCGCCGAGCGCGCTCAAGAGCGCTACCCAATGACTCCTTTTCGGATGTCGCGGCATGATCCCAGTCGCGCAAGGCGCGCAATACCTGGAGTACGCCGCGGCGGCCACTTGCTGGCTTTACTTCGCTGTTGATGCCTCCACCGAATCCGATCACGCCCACGCGGTCGCCCGACGCGGTCGCCATCCAGGCCAGCAGACTTGCAGCGCGCGCTGCCTGCACGCTCTTGAATCGCACCCGTGTGCCGAAACGCATGCCAGGATTGAAGTCCATCATCAGCAACAAGCCATGCTCGCGCTCTTCCTCGAACAGCTTGGTATGTGGGTTGCCGCTACGTGCGGTCACACGCCAATCCATGTGGCGGATGTCGTCGCCCGCCTGGTAGATGCGAGATTCACGAAAATCAACACCCCGCCCTCTCCAGCGCGATGTGTGCAAACCGGTGCGGGCGGCGCTGCTGCGCCTGACTTCGGCAAGACTGGTTCCGCGCGCCTGTGCTGATAGCGCGAGCAGTTCCTCTAGCGTCACCTTGACGCCGGCATCCAGATTGTCGGTGCTCTTGTCCATTCCAGCCTGAGAGTCAAGAATCCAAGTTCGCCTGGTTGGCTGCAGGTTGGCAGCCTGGCGGCCATTGTTTGCAGTGCCGGTCCAGGGGTGCGTTCGCCTAAGGCAATGGCACCCGTTCCAGTAGCAGGTTGATGGCGTGATCGCTGCTGATTCCTTCGGCTTCAGCCTCGTAGGTAAGCAGGACTCTGTGGCGCAACACATCCGCCGCCATCGCATGAACGTCTTCTGGCGATACGTAGTCGCGTCCGGCCAACCAGGCATGGGCGCGGGCACAGCGATCGAGTGCGATGGTCCCGCGCGGACTGGCACCGAAGGCGATCCAGCGTTCGAGCTCGGCTCCGTATGATTTTGGGGACCGCGTTGCGAGCACGAGCTGGACGATATAGTTCTCCAACGCCGGGGCCAGGTGCATGTCCAGAACTTCGGATCGTGCGGCGAATACCTGAGACTGGCTCAGGACTCGAGCGGGAGTCTTGCTGGTTGACAAGCCTTCGCGTGCCCGCCCTCTCGCCAACTCGAGGATCTCTGCTTCTGCTGCCGCATCCGGATAGCCAATGCGAACATGCAACAGGAACCGATCGAGCTGCGCCTCGGGCAGTGGATAGGTTCCTTCCTGCTCGATGGGATTCTGGGTTGCCATTACGAGGAACAACGGCGGCAGCGGAAACGTATTGCTTCCAACTGTAATCTGTCGCTCACCCATGGCCTCAAGCAGGGCCGACTGCACCTTTGCGGGAGCCCGGTTGACTTCGTCGGCGAGAATCACGTTATGAAACAGCGGTCCGCGCTGGAACTCGAATTGTCCGGTCTGTGGACGGTAGATCTCGGTGCCGGTAAGGTCCGCTGGCAACAGATCGGGGGTGAACTGGACGCGATGAAAGTCCGCTTCGATGCGTTGGGCCAGTTCCTTGATCGCGGTGGTCTTTGCCAAGCCTGGCGCCCCTTCCACGAGAAGATGGCCATCAGCGAGCAGAGCGATCAACAGGCGATCAACGAGGGCTTTCTGGCCGATAATGCAACGCGCAAGTTCGTCGCCAAGCTGGACGAACGCGGTGCGGGCCGAGATTGATTCGGGCATATCCATGACTTCAGGGATTGGGAGTAAAAGGAATTGCGCGTTGTTTCAGCGCGCTGCCTGTGACCACATCAATTCGAAAAAGTTGCCTCGCCCGGTCATTCCGGATCGGGGCTTCGAATGGAGGCACAGACTCTCGTATTTTACCGCATGGGGCGCGACCTCGACCCGGCATGACCCGATTCGTCACAATTTGCCGACAACCGTTGATTTCTGCGGGCAGAGAATTGCGCTTGTCGACGCATCGGAGCGGGGCAGAATTGGCAGATCTGTCAGGCTGATCCCGGCAAGCGGCTAACCGCATGCAAGGACCTCCTGCAGCGAAATGGGCTTGCCTACCAGCCAACCTTGGGCGTAGTCACAACCCATCTCCCGCAGCGCGTCCAGTTGATCCTGGGTTTCAACGCCCTCCGCAATCATTTCGCAATTCAGGGCCTTGGTCATGGCAACGATGGCACGCACCAGCCCGGTCCCGCGCGGCCCATCGAGAGCCCTGGTGAAGCTCTGGTCTAGCTTGATACGGTCAAATTCGAGTGTCAGTACGGGACCAAGATTGGAGTAGCCGGTGCCGAAATCATCGAGCGCCACCTGCATTCCTGCAGCGTGGCAGCGTGCAATCAGTGCAGCAATCTGCGACTGATTGAAAACAAGGCTTTCAGTGATCTCGACCTCGAGGCGTCCTGGCGGCAAACCGCGCTCTTCCAGGTGGGCCAACATGCGATCTATCAGCTGCGGATCATCTATTTGCCTCGCAGAAATGTTGAGCGCAATAAAGGGGAGTGATTCACGGCCCAGACCGCGCAGCTCGACCAGCATGTCGCAGACGCGGGCCAGGACATAGTCACCTATGGGCAGAATCAGGGAAGTCTCTTCGGCCAGTCGAATGAACTCGTTTGGTGAAACCTGTCCTCGCTGGGGATGCTGCCAACGGATCAGCGCTTCGAAACCGGCGATCCTGCCCGAGGCAATATGCTGGATCGGCTGCAAAAGGACCTCGAGCTGGTCGCTCTGCAAGGCTGTGCGCAGCTCACTTTCCAGACGGATTTTGTCGAGAGCGCCGGAATCGTCATGCGCAGACGGCATGCCTTCCTCCTGCGCATCACCGGTCAGACGGGCCAGTGCGGACCGGTAGCGCGTCAGCTGACTCATGAGCAGGGCGCGCACCACGGGATCCGCCGAGGCCAGGCGTTCGGCAAACTGACTGCGATCTATTGGAGTCAGCTCACAGTTGGTAATTGCCTGGGCAGTCGCTGAGCGTGGCGCCGAGTCGATCACGGCCATCTCGCCGAGCAAGGCTCCTGGGCCAAGTTCTCCTAGCTCGCGAACTTTCCCGTGCTGGATGGTACTGACTGCGACCCGACCCGATTCGATCAGGAATGCTGTCGTGGGTTCGTCGTCTTCGGCAAAAATGATCTCACCGGCCGAATACTTCCGGCGCGTTGCAGATGTTTCCATTTCCTGGAACCCCTGGTCGCTTCTTCAGCATTGTCGCAGACCTTCGACATGTTTGCGGCACTTCGCAGTCGTCGCCGTGAATCGCCAGGAACGAGAA
>NZ_JBAWHJ010000024.1:0-9490 GCF_049593775.1 Dokdonella sp.
ATTCCGTACGCGCCGGCGCGCCGGTTGATCCCGTCATCCGTGTCAGCACGAATACCGTGGTCGACTATCCGGGTGGCACCCCCCCTGCCAACATCGTCGGTTCGTTTGATGCGCAGGATTCGACATTCAACCGGCCAGTTTCCTGTGCGGGCTTGTCGGGCGTTGGCACGGCTGTTTCGTATGACACGATTACCTTGACCAACAGCGGTGCGAGTGCGGCCACGCTCAATATCCGGCTTGCCCAGCAGGGCAATCCCTCGGCTGCCTGCGGTACGGTGATTGACCCTGTCCTCGTCGAGTACGCTGGCAGCTTCAACCCGGCTGCACCGCTGACGAACTGCCTGTTGTTCAACGACGACACAAATGGCTCCACCGACCGTTGTCCATCATTCACCGGCATCAGCATTCCCAGTGGAGCGACTCGCGTCTATGTGCTGTCGACGTTCGACAACAATGCGGCGTTCGATTACGAAGTCACGTTCGCCGGTACGACGCCGGTGACTCTGCAGACGTTCGACATCGAATAGTTCTGGCCTTCCCGCCACGCCGCCGACGTGCTCGTGCGGCGGGATTCAGCCCATGCCGCCGTTGACGCCGATGACCTGGCCGTTGACGTAGGCGGCTGGCTGACTGCAAAGAAAGCACACCAAGGCAGCCACTTCTTCGGGAGTTCCGGGGCGTCCTGCGGGTACCATGGCCTTGATCTGGGCGCGGTCATACAGTTCGCCGAGCATGCTGCCTTCAATCATTCCGGGCGCGACAACGTTGACCGTGATGCCACGCGATGCCATCTCCCGGGCCAGTGACTTCGAAGCACCATGCAAGCCTGCCTTGGCGGCGGCATAGTTGGTCTGTCCGCGATTGCCAAGTACGCCGGCAACCGAGGACACGCTGACGATGCGACCGTAGCGTCCACGCGCCATCGGCAGCAGCAGCGGCTGGGTCACGTTGAAGAATCCGTTCAAGGACACATCGATCACGCGCCGCCACTGTTCCTCGCTCATGCCGGCCATCGGCGCATCATCGTGGATGCCGGCATTGTTGATGACAATCGGGATCGGTCCGTCGGCGAGCAGGGTTTCGACCTCAGCTTTGCAGGCCGTCGCATCGGTGACGTCGAATGAAATTGCAGAGGCCTGCCCGCCTGCTTCGCGAATCTCCGTGGCTATTGTTTCGGCGCGATCGAGATTGCTGTTGGCGTGCACGATGACGAAGTGGCCATCGCGAGCGAGACCACGCGCGATCGCGCTGCCGATATCGCCGCTGCCACCAGTGACCAGTGCGCGAAGTGGGGTCGTGTTCATGCCTGGGCTCCGTGCATTGATGCTGCAGAGGTTCATGTGAATGGAGCAGGATAGCAAGACGTCGCGATCGTGCCTGCGCCGTGGCAACGTTGGGGTTCGCTGCGCTCACCTCCAACCTACGGGTTTGTGGCGCGATTGGGTGTCTCGTTGGTTGCGCTGAGCGGAGCGATGCCCAACAGCCAGATGGTCTCTGGTTCGTATCTGCGATCTGACCCAACAGCGTTGGGGTTCGCTGCCCTCACCACCAACCTGCGGGTTTGTGGCGCGGCCTTGCTTTTCTTGGGGGGGGCGGCTGAGGCCGCCTCCTACGGCCGTCTCTTGAATATTCCCTATTCCCTATTCCTGCACCAACATCACCGCAGCGCGGCCCGATGCGATCTCGGCGCCGGCATGTTCGATGCGGAAAGCGTACTGCCAGCTCGCCTCGCTGCCCAGCAGGCGTTCGCCGAACACGTCGAGCGGCCCGGCCAATTCATCGATTCGAGCCAGAGCCAGGTTCACTGCACGCAGTGATACGAGGAAACCGGGTGCCGCGCCGGTTCCGGCATCCCGCGCGAGCAAGGCGCCATGCACGGCCATCGATTGTGCACCGTATTCGCACAGATGCACGGCACGCAACGTTCCATCGCTGCGCAGAGGATTCTCGGCGCGCCGATGCGAGTCGGTGCGGGCGTGGATGGATTCGGCTGTCCACGCAACAACGGTATCCAGCAGGCACATTGTGCCCTGATGTGGGATCAGATGGCCCCAGTCGGATTTATCCAGCACCAGCGGATTTTCCCTTGCGCGCCATCAGGATCGAAAGGCAGAAGTGGAAGCCGACACCGAGACTGACCGTGAGGCCAATGGCGCGCAGCACCGGCAACGAAGACCAAGCCAGCAGGGCGAACACGAGCAAGGCGGAAATGACGCAGACCAGGGTCGCGTGCAAGGTGCGCCTGGCTTCAGCGGCATCAGGTGTAGTGCGCTCGAAGAACAATGCGTAGTGCAGACCGAGTCCGGCGGCGAGGGTCAGGGCGACAAGGTGGAACAGGGACAATGAAAATCCGCTGATCCGTAATACCGCCAGCACGAGAATCGTGGCCAGCGTCATGGGCGCGAGCACATGCCAGGCACGGCGAACATCACGGAACGCGATGAACACCGTGATGACCAGCAGCACGATGGCAATCACGAATGCCTGCAGAATGCGCTCACGATAGGAAATCACCAGGGATTCGGAAGCGCCCTTGAGGTCGAGCAGTCGAACCGCCCCACCGGTTTCCAATGCGAGCGCTTCGAACGCTTGCGGATCCTGCATGCCGATGATCGTGCCGAGGCCCAGCCAGTGCCCCTCGCGCTGGATCAACATCGCTTCCATGCGTGCGCCGATCGGCGAGCTGGAAAACACGGCGGGCGTCAATGGATCAAGTCCGCGGGCCGTCTCGACATCGGCGAGGAAAGGAGCGAACAGTCCAGCACGAAATGGCAGGTCTGCGCTGGCCGTATCGAGCATGGCATCCAGTTCGGCAGGCTGCGGAAGCCTCTGCTGGCGTGCACGCTGGGTGGCCAGGCTGGGCAGGTAGCGGCTCGGCAGTTCTGCGGCAGCCAATGCACCCTGTTGAACCAGAGCATCAATGCGAGGCGCGACCTGCTCGGACAGTTCGAGCACGCCTTCGGCATCTTCGGCTTCGACGATCAGCAGGTAGCGGACATCCGGCGCACCGAGTGCTGCACGCAATCGCCCTTCGCGCTGCATCAGATCCTGTGGCACCGGCGTCAATGCTGCGAGGTCGTTCTGCCAGAACGGCGTTGGAGCGGCCCACAACATGATCGCCGCGACCACGCATAGCAACGCGGGCAACCAGCGCGGGCGCGGCAGTGCCTCAAGCCAGTTCCAGATTGCGCCGAGCCCGGGTGTGTCGGCTGCATCGCGGAACCTCAAGGGCAGCACACGCGGCAGCAGGTAGCGTGTACTGAACCCGGCCACGAGCAATCCGCTGATCGTGAATACGGCAAGCTGCATGAGTCCAGTCACGCCGGATGCGAAGAATGCAAGATAGGCAATACAGGCCGAGGCAATCGCTGTCAGGAGCAACGGCCACAGGCGACGCACGCTTTCGAGTGCGGATTCCCCGGCGCGGCGATGACTGAGCAGGCGAATCGGGTACTCCTGCGCGACCCCGAGCAGGGTAAAGCCGAAGGCAAGGGTAATGCCGTGCATCTCGGTGAATACCAGGGCGATCGCGCCGACGCCTGCAAGAGCGCCCGAGGCAATTGGCAATGCGGCCAGTCCCAGAACGGCGACGCTGCGATAGGCGAAAAGCAGCAGGAGAATGAAACCCACTGTGCTGATTCGGCCCAGCCATTCCGATTCGCCACGCGTGCTCGCGTTGACCAGCACGGTGAAATAGCCCGGACCACTGATGACAAGCTGCGCGGCCTCATCGTCGTCCTTTATGGAATCGAAGACTGACTGGATCGCGTCGATGGCCACGCCCTGGGCTTCGGGATCAAAACCGGGTGCGCGGGTCTGGGCAAGCAACAAGGCTTCGTTCTCGGGTGAAAACCAGACGCCGTCGCGAACCAATGGCTGCCTGGGAGGCGACCAGCTTTCGGCCAGCTTCATGATTTCCAGGGTCGGATCGCGCGCCAGGATCGGCTTGAGCAGGGTTGCGGCCGGCGATCCAAGATCCTCGACACGCTGGTTCAGTTCGTCAGCGAGCAGGTTCGCATCGAGCGCCTCGTCATCAAAGCTGGACGTCAGCAGATAGCGGTACGGCAGCAGTGCCTCATCGAGCATGCCGGCATCGAATTCGCCGTTGATGACCTGGGTGAATTTCGAATCCTCGCGCAATTCGGCACTGAAGGCGCGGCTCAATTCGGCAAGTCGTGATTCCTCCGCGCCGCTGATCGCGAGCAGCAACAATCGAGAACCGGGGCCTTCGCCGATTTGCTCCATCAACAGCTTCTGGTCTGCACTCTGCGCCGGAGGCATGAAGCTGCGCAGATCGGTGCTGATCTTGAGCGTGTGCGCGGTGTAGGCGGCAACGGCAACCAGCGTGACTATCCACGCCCCCAGCAGTGCGAAGCGCCGCAGCCTGTCAGTCACTGCGCGGCGACTCCACCGCGACAGGCGAGCTCGATATTCGCCAGGGTCAGTGGTTCGGGCAACGCCGCCGAAGCCAACTCTTCGACCATCATGACGCTGACATCGTCGTCGGCATCGAGGATGCTGAAGCAGTTGGCATTGTCACCGCTGCCATCGACCACGATGGCGTCTATGCGCTTGCGCAGACGCTTGTCGCTGGGTGCCAGACGCAACTGCCATTGTTCCGAATCACCGCTGCCGCTCAATTCGAAATCACGCTGCAGTGATTCTGCATCGCCGCCGAGCAGTGCGCTGAACCCACGCAAGAATCCTTCCAGCTCGGGAACGCGCTTCAACGAGATCTGGCGCGGCTTGCGGTCGCCGCGCTGCAGGGTCACCTGACCGTCTGCGATGGTGGTCGTTTCCTCGTAGGGCGTGTCGACGCGCTTGCCGAGTTGTCCCGGGCCGAGATACTCGAGTTCGCCACGCGCTATCACCGCGCGATCGTACATGCGCGAGAAGCGGACTTCAGTGTAGGCGGTGCGTGCAGGGAGTTCGCGCTGGAGACCCGCGACCAGGGCGAGCGGATCAATCTCAGCCGCGCTCGCCAGACAAGGCAGCATCAGCCACGGCAGGCTGCGTGTCACGAGGCGATTCCAGATTCCAGAAGTCATAGAAGTTGAACCAGTTGTAAGGGTGGGCGCGGACGTGATGTTCAAGCCGCTCAGCATAGCGTTGCACGAATGCACGCAGTTCCGGCTCCCTGCCGCGTCGTGGCAGGTCGAGCTGTTCAGCCAGCTGCTCGAAGACCAGATCGTAGCAGCGTCCGCCGCGATACATGCCCAGGCACAGGACGACCGGCACCTTGAGCATGCTTGCGATCAGGAACGGCGCTACAGGAAAGTGGGCCGGCGACCCCAGGAAATCAACCACGATGGTTTTCTCCCCAGGCCGCGCACGATCACCCAGCAGGGTCGCCAGTGCACCTTCCAGCATTGCATCATGCAGGGCAAATACGACTTCGTGCCCGGGCCTTGACGCGTCGATCACGTTGTTTGCTATCTGCGGGTTGAGCGCGTGCAGCAACTCGGTCATGGCCGGGGTCTGCTGGGTATTCAGCACAACGCGCATCTTCACGTCTGGGCGCTGCAGCGACATTACGCGCAAGACTTCGAAACTGCCGACGTGCGCGCCCAACAGGAGCATGCCGCGATCCGGCCGCATGTTTGCGTGCAGTTCGTCCAGGCCAGACACTCGAACATCGAACTTGCGCAGATCGTCGGTAAGCAGATAGAGGCGATCAAGAATGGTCGCGGCAAAGCAATGGATATGGCGCATCACCATCCAGGCTGATGCAGGACGGCCGAAAATGCGCTCGAGATATTCGTAGGAAGCTCTCCTCTCGCCGCGTCGCCTGAGGAAGAAGTAGAGCGTGATCGGATACAGCAAGAAGCGCCCCACCCTGCGCCCCATGGTCAGGCCTATGGTTCGGATCAGCCACAGTGCGAAGCGCCCGCCGCCCTCGCGATGCTCACTCCAGTGTTCGCTCAAACTAGTTCTCCCTCGCCCGAGACCAGGATGTGATTCTCGCGCACGAAGCGGAAGCGCAGTCGTCCTTCGGTGACGCTGATGTGCATCTGCGCTTCCTGCTCTGGCAACAGGGGCGCGCGAAACTTGACCGAAGCGATGCGCTGGATCGGACCCATGCCCTCGCGATCAAGTCGAGCGGCGACCCTGTCCAGCAAGACCACACCAGGAACGACGGGCTGGCCCGGGAAATGGCCCGGCAGACACGGATGCGTGGCGGCAATGCTCACCGATTCGGTGAACTCGATGCCTTCCTGTTGCATGGCTCAATGCTCCTTGTCGTCGCTTGTTGCCGATTCACGCAGCAGGCCAGGCCAGTTGGTCACCAGGCGCTGCATGAAATCAAGCAGGGAGAGATGCGGGATGTGGCGCAGATACCAGCGGCGGAATCCGAACTCGATGGCCATGAACAAGGCGGGCAAAAGGAGACCTCCGACGTGCAGATAAGTGGTGCCCCAGGCATGCAGCTTCGTATCCGCGGCGACGCGGGGTAGCCACCATGCGAGCATGATGCTGAACACGGCAGCCTGGGTCAGGAACAGGCCCATCCAGGCTCCCGTCAGCATGCGCGCATAGCCTGCAACGCGTGGGAGCACCAGTCTTTCAGGGCCTTCTATCGCACTGATGGCGCGCGCAATCAGCGGCGTGCGCCCTGGGCGCAACGACACTCCGAACAGGGCCGCCAGGGCCAGGTTGATGGCCACCGGCACCAGATCCAGGGCAATGCGCCCGTGTCCATTCAAGGTCAGTGCCAGAAGGCCCGCACTCAGGATTGTCCAGCTCAGCCAGGCCCAGGGCTTGCGTGCGACCAGGCTGCGCGCGAGTACGGCAGTGATCAGGGCAAATACGCAAAACGCCACAAGCAGATCGTTTCCACTGGACCACGCAGTCAGGGCAACTGCGAGATACGCTGCGACAAGCGCGACCACGACAAGGCGACGCCATGCCGGGGTCGGCAACGCGTGAGCGGACTGGCAACGCATGTCTGCAGGGCGATTCAAGCGCGTAAAAAGAGGCGATCGCCAAGGGAATGGGGCGGAAATGTAACATGATGGACAGATCTGGTTGCAGTACCGAAAAGTTCGGTACCACGCTGGCCAGGGTCAGCGGCTACTTGGACACACCGAATGCAAGAACCACTTCAATGCGATGTGCTGGTGATTGGTGGCGGGCCGGCCGGGTCTTCCGCGTCGACGATGCTGGCGCGCAAGGGCTGGCAGGTGCTGCAACTGGAGAAGGAACAGCACCCACGCTTCCACATCGGCGAATCGCTGCTGCCGTGCAACCTGCCGATCCTCGAAACGCTCGGTGTTCTCGAGGAGATCAAGGCTATCGGCGTGCTCAAGCTCGGGGCAGACTTTCCTGCTGCCAAAGGGCGCTACCAGACTTTCCATTTCCGGCGCGCCCTGGGACATTCGCCGGATCACGCCTATCAGGTCAAGCGCGAAGAGTTCGATCAGATCCTGTTCGAGAATGCGCGCGCAAAGGGAGTCGACGCCCGCGAGCAGGTGTGCGTGGAGTCGGTCGAAGTGGAGGCACTTGGCTCGGTTCGGGCTGTCGCGCGTGACGCCGAAGGAAATGAACGGTCGATCAGGGCGCGCTATGTGGTCGATGCCAGCGGCCGCGATACCGTGCTCGGCAAGAAATTCCAGCTCAAGCGAAAGAATGCTGCACATCAGAGCGCAGCCATTTTCGCGCATTTCAAGGCGGTGGAACGGCGGCCAGACGAGGATGCCGGAAATATCAGCATCTACCATTTCGATCAGGGCTGGTGCTGGTTCATCCCGCTTCGCAACGGGATCATGAGCATAGGTTGCGTGTGCTGGCCGGAGTACCTCAAGCAGCGCAAGGGCAGCAGCGAGGCTTTCCTGATGCAGACTCTGGAGCGCATGCCGGAAGCATGGGAGCGCATGTCGGGGGCCCGCATTGACGGCGAGGTGCGTGTGACCGGCAACTACTCCTATGCGTGCTCGCGCATGTGCGGACCGGGCTGGATCATGGCCGGCGATGCCTGGGCATTTGTCGATCCGGTGTTTTCTTCCGGTGTGTATCTGGCCATGCAAAGCGGGATGGCTGCGGCGAGCCTGGTGGACGCCTGCCTGCAGGATGCCGCGGCGGAAAAACCCCTGCAGCGTGCCTACGTTCGGCGCATCCGACGCGGCGTTAGGTTCTTTTCCTGGTTCATCCTGCGCTTCAATTCACCGACCATGCGCTCCCTGTTTGCGAATCCCCGCAACTACTGGCGCGTAGAAGAAGGAATGGTTTCGATGCTGGCCGGAGACGTCTTCGACAGTGCGCCGGTCCTGCGGCGATTCCATGTTTTCAAGCTGATTTACGCGGTAAGCAGCCTGTTTTCGTGGTCGCGCGGGCGCAAGGAGCGTGCTGCGCGGCGGCATCAGGCGCGGGTCGAATTCAGCGGCGGGACCACTCCCGTGGATCAGGCCTGATTCACGTGGACCGCACGAAGCCAGATCAGGTGGCAGTCGATTCCCCCGGATTCACGGCGCTCGATTTCGCGCAGGCGCCGGAAAATCTTGAATTGTCGGCAGATGAAGTACACCTGTGGCTCTGGCGCGTTGATGAAGCCATTGCGCCACGCGACATTTCGAGTCGTGCGCGTGCGCACCTGCTGCGCCTGCTTGGCCGCTACGGCGGTGCCGTGCCGCCTCCTCTGCAGCGTGGCGAGCACGGCAAGCCCTACTTGCCGGAGGCTGGATTCCCGCATTTCAACCTGAGCCACGGCGGCCGTTGCATGCTGTTCGCTTTCTCGAAAGAGCAGGAACTTGGCGTCGATGTTGATGCCCTGGCACGCCGGCATGCGCCGCTGGAGCTTGCCCGGCGATTCTATGCCGTGGAAGAAACCCGGGCGCTGGAGCGACTCGACACTGAAATCCAGGGACCCGCTTTCATGCGCCTGTGGATCGGCAAGGAAGCGGTGCTCAAGGCACTCGGGCTGGGCCTGTCGTTCGGCCTGCATCGGTTGCGCTTTGATCTCGGACCCGATGGCCAGGCCGGCGCGTTGCAGGCCCTCGATGTTGCAGACGGTTCGACACGTGACTGGCAACTGCACCGCTTCGAGCCCGCACCCGGACACGCTGCAGCGCTGGCCTGGCGAGGTCCCGCCCTGCGTATTCGCGGATTCCATCTGGACGATGCCAACAACGTAGCAGTAACGCAGGAGCAGTAATCGGAACCCGCGCGCCGGATCGGCTCTGTTTCAGGAACCTTGCCGCGAATGCAGCCGCACGGATTTGTTCAGCCGCGCTCTTTCTCGATATGTGCAGAGAGTGCGCGCAGGCTGCCAAAGATCTGGCGGTTGTCGGGGTTGTCGGAACGCAGCTGGAATCCATAATGCTTGGAGACCGCAAGTGCCAGCTCGAGCGCATCGATTGAATCGAGGCCAAGCTCCCCTTCGCCGAAAAGCGGCGCATCAGGGTCGATGGCATCGGCATTCACGCCTTCGATATTGAGGCTGCTGATCAGGAGTTCGGCGAGCTCGAGCTCGGCTGGGGACTGCACGATGGTTGTT
>NZ_JBAWHJ010000025.1:0-21231 GCF_049593775.1 Dokdonella sp.
CGTCTGTTTCATCCCATGCCGTTGCGGCAGAAGGCGATGCCTGGAGCTGGGTAGTGGCTCCCTACATCTGGGGCGCCAGCATCAGCACGGACCACTCGCGCGATGTCCCTCCTTCCGAATCAAGCTCTGATTCAAGCTTCAAGAACATTCTCGACAAGCTGGATGGAGCATTCATGCTTCACGTGGAGGGTCAGGGTGACCATGTTGGCGTGTTTGCCGACTACCTCTACCTGAGTCTCGGCGATAGCAGGAGCTTCAACCTGCTGCGCACCGATTCGGATCTCGATGCCACGCTGTTTGACCTCGCCATGGTCTGGAGCCCGAGCGGTGAGCGCTTCAACGGATTCGAAGTATTCGGTGGCCTGCGCTACATCGATGTTGATCTCAAGATCAAGTTCGAGCCGACCAATCCAGAATTTCCGACCCTCAGCGTCAACCCGGGCGAATCGTACAGCGACTTCCTGCTTGGCTTCCGCTACAAGTGGGATTTCGGAAATCGCTGGGGCATGACAGTGCGTGCCGATGGCTCCTGGGGCGATACCGATGGCACTTTCAACACCGCAGCCACGCTTAGCTATGCGATGAAAAATGGCGAGTGGTTGTTTGGTTACCGTTACATGAATGCCGATCTTCCAACCGATGTCAGCAACACGGATTTGACCCTGCACGGTCCGCAGTTCGGTTACGGTTTCAATTTCTGATTCGAGACCTGCTGACGGTCACTTCCTGGTCGAGCTGGAATGCCGGCTTGACCAGGACAACAGCTGCCATGGCGGCGTGCTTTCAAGAATGGAAATGAATATGGGTCTTTCACTTCGCAACACACTGACCGCCACTGCTTGCGCCATCATCTGCGGATACTCCGCTGTCGCGCTGGGGCAAACCTCCGAGGATGAACTTGCCAAGCAATTGTCGAACCCGATTGCGAGCCTGACCAGTGTTCCATTGCAGCTCAACTGGGATGACAACGTTGGTCCGGCTGAGGAAGGCACCAAGACCACGCTGAACGTCCAGCCGGTCATTCCGGTCTCCATCAGCGAAGACTGGAACATGATTTCGCGCACCATCGTGCCGATAATCAGTCAGGGCGACATCTTTCCCGGCGCCGGCAGCCAGTTCGGGTTGGGTGACACCACCCAGAGCCTGTTCTTCTCGCCCAAGGCGCCAACCGCCAGCGGCTGGGTCTGGGGCGTGGGTCCGGTCCTGCTGATTCCGACTGGTACCGATGACCTGTTGGGTACCGGCAAGTGGGGTGCCGGCCCAACGGCGGTTGTGCTCAAGCAGACCTCCAGCGGCTGGACCTATGGCGCCCTGATCAACCAGATCTGGTCATTCGCAGGTGACGACAATCGCGCCGATGTAAATGGCACCTACTTCCAGCCGTTCCTCGCCAAGGGGCTGGGCAAGGGACGTACGATCAGTGTCAATTTCGAATCGTCATACAATTGGGAGACCGACAAGGCGACGGTTCCCTTGAACCTTGCGTACAGCAAGGTCACACGTTGGGGCAAGCAACTGGTCAGCTTGCAAGGTGGCGTTCGCTACTACGTGGAGCAGCCACAAAGCGATTCACAGTGGGGCCTGCGCTTCGTCGTGACATTGCTCTATCCAAAGAAATAGCCGAGCGATCAACTCAAGTTGCGGATTTCGTTGGAACCGCGTCCGCGACGACGAGAACTGGCGAAACTTCCCAGTTCTAGCGCCGGTTGATGTTGGAGATTCCGACAATTTTTGAATGCCCGAAACGCCTTCGCGAATTTCGTTGGTGCAGCATCGCCCGGCGCCAAATTCGGACGGAAATGGTTGCACCCATTTTCCAGTTTTCCGCTCTTTTCCCGGGCGTTTTCGAGCGAGTGGAATCAGTGCGCATTCAGGCGCTCGGGTCTGAAGGATTCATTGAAGGGTTCGCTGAACGAGTTGTCCGTTGACTTGTCTGGGCGCGAGGAGTCGATCGTGATCCCGGGGTCGTACGCCCTCTGATCCAGCGCTTTGCTGATGGACTCCGAACAATTGTCAGCTGGTATTCGACTCGGTCCTCCGGTCTTGATTCGGTTGCGTTCCAATTTGTCCGTCACGTCCTCGCCTTGAAGGATTGACCGACCTCAATGGCCAGGTGCAACCAGTCGAAGTTGTCAGCCACCGTCAATCCTCGACGGTGCCGACCATCGAAGAGTGCGAAGAATCAAAATCAATGCTCCAACCTTGTTGGGGCGCCGTCAGTTCTGGCCGCTGCAGTCGATCGGTCGCTGTCTTGCGGCGGCGCGAGAGTCTGGTCCAGAGATTCAATCATGCCAGCACTTGCAAGCGATGCACGCATTTGTGCTTGATCTCCCGGCGAAGAAAGTCACGGAATCGGCGTGCTCCTTGGCGCACGCGGACTGGGGCAATTTCCTGGATGCGTTGGGTCAAGGGTGCATCCAGCCGCGGGGTTTGCGGCGCGTACTGGTCGCGGTCGTACGCGATTGCTTGAGCAGCCGACACAACCCCGAGATTCACGCGATTTACCTCATGCAAATGGCCGACCAGTGTCTTGAACTCCGCTGGCCTCAGAGCATTCTTTGGATGACATGGTGCAGCATGGCCTTGTCCGGAATCAGGTCAAAGACCAGTTGATTCGGCTTGCGATTCTCTTCTTCCAGTATCGCCAACTGCCATTGGAGAAGCCCATGTTCCCGTATGCCTCGGCCACGGTCGGCTTGCGCTCTGCCTGACGCATGGCGAACGCAATCCGTTCTTCGGAGTACGTCGACTTCTTCATGAAAAACGTGCCCCTCAACTCGGGTCGTTTCGCCGAAATCGTCCAGTTTTGGCTGGTGCCGATTCCCAGGAAGTTGTCAGGCGTGCCAGGATAGTCTGAAGAAAGCCCTTGAGTGTGTGCGACGCTAGGCTCTCGTTGCCCTTGTAGGGGTGTAGGCCTACTCTTCAGGCTGTCGGAAGCTGCGTGAATGGGCGCCGACACCGACCACCCATGCAAGAACAGACAAGAGAGATGAGAGCGTGAAAAAGCCGACGATTCAATCCACGAAAGGCGCCGCTCTCGCCATCTTGGCCGCACTCCTGCCCGTGTCTGCTTTCGCCACTAACCGTGTCGAAGGGCGAGTAGAGGCGGCCGGTTCGCCGGTTTCCGGGGCAGGCGTGACTCTTTGGCTGGCGGGCCAGGGCTCGCCCGAGAAGATCAGCGAGACGACGACGAACAATGAAGGCCGTTATGATTTGGCGATTGCCAAGGGGCGCGACAGCAGCGGCGTGTACTACCTGATCGCTGCGAGCGGCGAATCGACGCTTCGACCTGGCAAGGGACCGAATCCCGCAATCACCTTGATGGCGACGTTGGGGGCCAGGCCTCTGCAGCGCGTGACGATCAACGAGCTCACCACCGTTGCCTCCGCATGGACGGGCGCTCAGTTTCTTGACGACACTGCATTGAGCGGCAATGCACTGGGGCTCAGGATCGCTGCCGGAAACGTGCCGAATCTGGTCGATCTTGAAACAGGAGGCCTGGGCTCGGTGATCATGGATTCGCTGAACAGTTCGCAGACCACCACGTTGGCCAAATTCAATACGCTGGGCATTCTGCTGTCGGGTTGTGTCACCGCTATACCGGACGCCTGCAGCAAACTCTTCGAAGTGGCCACGCCGCCGGGCGGGATCGCGCCAACCAATACGCTTTCCGCAGCGCAGAATATCGCCCGCCATCCGTCTCACAATGCGGAGAAACTATTCGGATTGCTGGACGAATTCCATCCCGTCCCGGCAGGAAAACGCTGGCGCGACGTGGCCAACATCCCGTACCTCAACTTCGCGCCCAGCGCGTGGACGCTGTCGCTGGTTTACTCCGGGGGTGGCTACAACGGAGTGGGTGGCATTGCGATCGATGCTGAGGGCAACATGTGGTCGGCCAACAACTTCCTGGCCGGGGGGCAAACCACGATATTTTCCTGGGTTGGTGGCGGCATATCGAAATTCGCGCCGAACGGGAAACCACTTTCGCCGATGATCACGGGCTTTCGCGGTGGTGGTGTTGACGCTGCCGGATGGGGCCTAGCGGTTTCCGCAGATGACAAGATATGGGTCACAAGCATCATCGGCAGCACCATTTCCCAGTTCGATGGCAAGACTGGTGAGCCACTTTCGCCCGAGTCCGGCTACAACCTCGGCGGAAAGCTGGGGCAGATGCAAGGCATCATGGTCACTCCCAAGGGTGACGTATGGACTCTGGACAACGAGCACAGCCAGATCGTCTATCTGCCTCAAGGCGATGCTTCCAAAGGCCGCATTTTTGGCCGAGCCGTGGACGGCAAGCCGGTAGATGGCAGCCTTCTGGTCAACAAGCCGTTCGGCGTGGCCATAGACCAGCAGGATCGGATTTGGGTCACCAATAGTGGCTCCAACACCGTGACCCGCTTTCCGGCCAGGGACCCAGGCAAGGCCGAGGAGATTGAGGTCGGGTACAGCCCGCACGCCATCGCCATCGACAGCAAGGGCAATGCCTGGGTGGCCAATTCCATCGGCCACCCCGGCAAGATGGAGATGCTGGCATTCATCAAGGAAAAGCTTGAAGCGAAAATAGCGAGTCACGAGGATTCAACCTCGGCCGAGGTACGCGCAGCCAAGGAGTGGATCGATCTGTGGGAGATCAGCGACAGGTATCCCGGCGGCGATGTTTCGATGATCCGCCCAGACGGCACGGTTCTTGGTCCTTTCGATTCCGGCAAGAACATGAACGGGGCCTGGGGCGTTTCCATCGACGGCAATGACAACGTCTGGGTCTCGAATTCCATGAGCCACTCCCTCACCCAACTGTGTGGTGTGCGCACCGAGACCTGTCCGCCGGGCGTTGAAACAGGCGATCCGATTTCTACCCCGGGCGGCTACATCGGCGGTCTGCAAACCGTTACGGGCGTCGCTCTTGATCCCGCCGGCAACGTCTGGGTCGCCAATAGCTGGGACCAGACACGTGCCGGTTTCCACCAGGTGCCGGATGAGGCGTCGTCTACCCGCTTCGCAGCCAATAGCACGGTGGTTTTTTTCGGGCTGGCCAAGCCGGTGGACACCCCGTTGATAGGCCCTCCTCAAGCGCCATCCTCGTCACCCTGACATGAAGGTTCGCGGGCGGCGGAAACATGATCTGCGATATGCCCGGACATCAGGAGCCGGCAAGTCTGCAATGTATTGACCCAGTAAATATCTGCTCAGGTGCGACCTTCGGAGGAAACACCGATGAGCGCAGTGATGGAAGAAGAGATCAAGTATTGGACGGCACAACGTAAATCCGCTTTGGTCCTGGAGATCATCCAGGGCAAGACGACGGTTACCGAAGCCAGTCGTCAGTTTGATTCGACGCCTGCAGAGATTGAGGAATGGGTCGATCAGGGCAAGTCGGGAATGGAGAGCGCTCTGCGTGCGAAGCCTGAGGATGTGCGCGAGCAGTACGAGCGCCAACTGAAGGATCTGCAGGAAGCCTACGGCGAAGCGATGCTGGAGCTTCGCGCAGGAGAAAATTTGCAATCCCTGTTGGTCAAGGACGAGACCTGATGGTCACGATCCAGCAGGGACTGCGCGAGGAGAGCGTTGAGGTGTCGACGGCACGTCTGTGCCGCTGGTTCGAAATGCCGCGGCGTTCGGGTATCGCACCGTGGCGGGCTTGCTCGACATGAACAAGAACACGGTGCAGCGCATCTTCCAGCTCAAGGGCTGGCAGGTGCGCAAGCGCGCCGTTGGTTGCCGACCACGCATTGAGGCGAAGAAGTCGGTGGCCGAACGCCCGGACCAGCGCTGGTCAACCGATCTGTGTCGAGTGTGGGGCGGTCGTGACGGCTGGCTGGTCCTGGCCTTGGTGATCGATTGCTACACGCGAGAACTGCTGGGCTGGCATCTGTCGCGCAGCGGCAAGGCGACAACCGCAGCTGCAGCCTTGGAGCATGCCCTGATCGCTCGCTACGGAACACTGGGACGCGTGAAGGCGCCGTTCCTGCTTCGCTCCGACAACGGCCTGGTCTTCACCAGTCGCAGCTACACCCGGCTGGTTCGCAGCTATGGATTGCAGCAGGAGTTCATCACGCCGTACTGCCCGCAACAGAACGGCATGGTCGAGCGCGTCATCCGTACAATCAAGGAGCAATGCGTGCATCGGCATCGCTTCGAGAGCCAACAGCACGCCAGTCGAACTCTCAGCGACTGGATACAGTTCTACAACACCGAGCGGCCTCATCAGGCGCTCGCCATGAAAACCCCCGCTCAAGCGTATGCTTTAGTGGCCTGACCTGTGCAGAAAGTGCCGGGTCAAACCATGTCAGGGGCGCATGTTGAAGTCCATCCGGCTTCAAGCGCCGGATGGAACGCCCAGCGAGACGTTGCTCTCCTAGCGGTCCGTGCCTCCGAACCAGCGATAGTAGGCGTTGTCGCCATCGCCCCGGAGCACGCGGTTCAGATCCCGCGCCCACAGCTCCCGATGACCGGCACTGCCATTCAGCGCGGCCTGATAGAACAGCAGCAGTCGCTGCCGATCCTCGGTAACAGCTGCCTCGAAATCGGCGCTGGCACCCAGCAGTGGCGGATTGCTGCGAAGCATGATCAGGTTTGGCAGCACGCGTTGCAGTTCGTCATGACGGACCCAGTCGGCGTATTCGATGCGAGGTCGATCGTCGGTTACCGGGAGCGCATCGCCGGCATAAGCCTCCAGCCCAGCGCGATCGGTGATCCAGGTAGCCATCAGGGCTGCAGCCGAGTCAATGCCGACTTCGGACAGGGCGCTGGCAACTTCGGGCTGACTGAACCGATCGACGATGCGTGGGACTTGCAGGTTGACGGGGGCCATTGACCCGACAAGCAACATTTCGTGCAGCTCGGTCGACCACAGAGAGGCATGTGGAAACACGTCGAGAAAACTGCGCACCAGCGATCGGGTGTCTTCATCGTTTTGCGTGGGCAAAGGGAGCCACTGGGCCAGGATCCCTTCGGGCTGCAACCTTGCTCGCGCAAGCTCATAGAAATCTGTCGAATACAGATTGGCCACGCCAGCCGCCGATGGTGGCGGTGGCTCGAGCGTAATCAGGTCGTAGCTCTGTTCGCTACTGAGCAATTCGCGCCGGCCGTCGCGCAGGCGAATGTCCAGGCCGGGGTTGCTGGCTGCGCCGTAGTTGCCTTCAAAGCTGGACGTGGCATCGCGCACCTCGGGCAGCAGCTCGGCAACCACGCGTTGCTCCAGCGCGGGAAAGCGGAGCAGGGCGCCGGACGTGATGCCGGTACCGAGTCCGATAACCAGCGCCGACCTAGGTTCGCCGTTGTGGATAATCAGCGGCAGGAGGGCTTGCAGGCGCATGTAGCGAAGCGAAGGCAGGCTGTCGCCAGTGTTTGATACTCCCTGGATGAACAGGCGGCGAAATGCCTTTTGACCCGCCAATTGCTCGATAACGGCAACTGTTCCACTTTCGCCTTCCTTGTAGAAAACCATCGTGCCGCCTCCCCGCGTATCGGCCAGCAAGCTGGCAAGGCGGTCCGTTGGGGTCAGGACGGCTGCGCCGGCGGTGATCACGGCAACTGCTACCGCCACCCAACGGGAAGGGCTGCGACCCGTCGCGCCGCGAAGTGCAGCAAGCAAGCCAAGTATCGCGGCGATGACGGCCAGAATGGAGAGTGTTCGTACCAATCCGAATCTCGGAACCAGAGCAAAACCGGTGATCGCCGTTCCAGCGATTCCGCCCAGTGTGTTCCACGCGACGACCTTGCCGATCCCGCGTCCAACATGCCTGGCATCGACGATCAACCTCAGTGCTGCTGGAAACGCAGCACCGAGGAGTATTGTCGGCACCAGAACAAAATAGATTGCTGCAATGGCGAAACGGGCGCACATGCCGGCAAGCCTGCTTTCGGTCAGGTCGAATACGAGGCGATCTGCACTGGACTGGAGATTGCCCAGCCAGGGGCCGAGCATCGTAATCTCGACCAACGCGACCATTCCTGCGGCGGCGATGAGTACGCCAAACATTCCCCAGGCATCCCGAACCCGATCCGCGCGACGAGAATACAGGGCCGCGCCGATTGCCAATCCGGCGAGGTAAGTTGCCAGCATCACGGAGAACGCATAGCTGCGCGTGCTCATGAATTGCACGACCGTTTGCGACCAGACCACTTCGTATCCCAATGCCAATCCGCCAGCGACAGCGTAAAAGGGAATGGCAATGGCAGAGGATTTGAGCAGGGCAGAGCTGCCGGAGTGCGGCTCACTTTCGGGTTGATTCGACACACGGCGGTCCAGCAGGAATCCGCCAGCTGCGGCGAACAGCCCGAGACCCGCGGCAGCCAGCGCCGAGCCATGGATACCGAATGCCGGTATGAACACAAAGGAGGCAAGCAGCGCACCGACGATAGCGCCACTGGTATTGGAGGCATACATCCAGCCGCCGCCGCTGCCAATGCGGTCGGGCGCAAGCTGGAGAGATCGGACTATCGCCGGCAGAGTGCCGCCCATAAGGAATGGGCCGATAGCCACCATCAGGAATACCAGTGACCAGGCTAGCGCGCTGCTCTTCTGCTCAAGTGATGCGAAAAGCGGGGCTGTATGCGAGAGCGCCAACGTCATTGCAAGGCCGGCTACGGCAACGCAGACTTCCAGCCATGCATAAAGGCGCAATGGCCTTTTCATCCGGTCTGCCCGGCGGCCAAGCAGCAAGCCGCCGAGTGCAAGCCCGGCAAAGAAGGCGCTAACACCGGTTGTTACGGCGTAGACATCGACGCCGACAATCAGCGCGAGTTGCTTGATCCAGAGGATCTGGTAAACCAGTGCGGCCGCGCCTGAGGCGACCAGCAAGCCGGCGAGACAGGAGACGCAGATACTACCTCGGACGGGCGCCCCATCCCGGTCTGATCGTGACTCTGCAGCAGTCAATTTGCGCGGACTGGTTTTTCTGGACATGTCAGCCACAAAAAAGGGCCGTACCCGATTGCAACGAGTACGGCCCAGAGTTCATTGCACGTTTCAGTAAATGACGTCAGTTGCTGGCTGGCGGCGGTGCCGAGAGCTGCTTCATGACTTCATCGAGGCTGAAGGTTCCGACCTTCTGGCTAGGCGGGAATTCCCTGAAGGTGGCGAGGAACTGAGCCACGTATTCCTGCGCCGGAACAAGCAGGAAGGCCCGGTCAAGTCGCCATTTCGCGTAGCCAATTCCGATCTGGTCAGCTTCCTCGAACGGATCGGTGCGAAGGTTGAAGAGCTTCGGGAAACGCAGTTGCGTGAACGGTTCTTCCCAGACAGCAAGGCCGTGTGCGCGCTGCTCCTGGAACACCAGTTTCCACTGATTGAATCGCAGTGCCACCAGCGAGCCATCATCATTGAAGTAGAAGAACTCCTTGCGCGGGCCTGGAGCATTGCCGGCAACTGCGTCGGTAATGTTGTAGCCGTCAAGGTGCACCTTGAAGGTTTTCTTGCCAACTTTCATGCCCTTCAACAATTGTTCCTTCACGTCCGGAACGCCGACAGCGGCCATCAGGGTTGGCAGCATGTCCATGTGCGAGAAGATGTCATTGTTGACCGTTCCGGGCTTGATGACCCCAGGCCACTTGATCATCGTCGGGACGCGGTACGCACCCTCCCAGTTGTCATTTTTCTCGCCACGGAAGGGTGAGGTGCCGCCATCCGGCCAGCTGAACTTCTCTGCGCCATTGTCGGACGAGTACATGACAATGGTGTTGTCGTCGAGACCGAGCTCGTCGAGTTTGTCCAGAATCTGACCAACATGAGCATCATGCTCGACCATGCCATCGGGATAGACACCAAGGCCCGTCACGCC
Organism: Dokdonella sp.; assembly: GCF_049593775.1. GTDB lineage: Bacteria > Pseudomonadota > Gammaproteobacteria > Xanthomonadales > Rhodanobacteraceae > Dokdonella. The sequence continues at coordinate 9,789 of NZ_JBAWHJ010000025.1, forward strand.
CTGGCTCGACTTCTTCAGGTGAGTGAAAATATGCATGCGGGTGGCATTCCACCAGAGGAAGAACGGCTTGTCGGACTTGGCTGCCTTTTCCAGATACTCGAGTGTCGCCTTGGTTACCTCGTCATCGATGGTTTCCATGCGCTTCATGTCGAGCGCGCCTGTGGACTCGATTCTCTGGGTCCCGTCGTCATTTGCCCAGGTATGGATCACACCGCGGGTGCCGTACTTCTTCTGTAGTGCCGGATCCTTGAAATAGTCTTCATTTTCAGGCTCCTGCTCGGCATTGAGGTGGTAGAGCGAGCCGAAGAACTCATCGAAGCCGTGCGCGGTGGGGAGTGTCTCGTCGGCATCGCCCAGGTGGTTCTTGCCGAACTGGGCAGTCATGTAGCCCTGTGCCTTGAGCAATTCGGCCAGGGTGACGTCGCGAGCCTGAAGACCTTCCTTTGCACCCGGCAGGCCGACCTTCAGATTGCCGGTTCGATAGCCGCTCTGTCCGGTAATGAAGGCTGAGCGGCCGGCAGTACAACTCTGCTCGCCGTACCAGTCAGTGAACATTGCGCCTTCTTTGGCGACGCGGTCGATATTGGGTGTGCGGTACCCCATGACGCCCTGGTTATAGGCGCTGGTGTTGTACCAGCCGATGTCGTCTCCCCAGATTATGAGGATGTTCGGCTTCTTATTGGCTCCGAGCGCAATGCTTGGAGCGATCATGATCGCAACAAGGATGCTGATGAGGAACAACAACGGACGTTTCATATGGCGAGCTCCTGACGAGTTTGACTCAATATCCTGCTTGCAACGGCCGATCGGCCCTTTGCGTCCCAGGAAGTCATCGTGACTTTGCGCAACGTTTCCCGAGGGCGGCAGCTTAACGCAGTTGGCCCAGACACGCCGCCGTCATTCGACGTGAACATTTGCATCTCCGGGGCTTTCGCAGCGCGCGAACCTGTTGCCGAGCGGTCGGAACATCCGCATTTCCCATGGCGAATGCAGTTGCGATTGCCCAAGTCAACGCCCAGGGTACCGGGGTCGCGCAATCCTTGCTGCGAACTCGAAAAGCCGGGTTCGACCATTGCGCCGCACGATGGGCGGTGTTCAATGTGCTGGTCGCCCCATCGTGCGGATTCTGCTGCGGACCGCTCGAGTCATGACGCCCGTTCGAGCGAGCGTGATCAAGCAATACTGCTTGGTCACGCTTCGGTGTGCAAAGTCGCAAGGGCGACCAGTGCTCACGATTTCTGCAGGCAAGGCGGACCTTGCACGCGTCTTAGCGCGCGTTGGTCGCCTGCAATAGCGACATCGCCCTGGGATCCTCGGGAGCGACACTGATGAAGCGATTCGCGAACTCGCTAGCAACTGGCATGTCGCCATCTTCGAGTGCATAGGATGCCCGTGCGTAGAGCAGATCGGGCGCATTCGGCGCCCCGTCCAGTGCGCGGTCGAGAACCTGCTGTGCCTTTTGTGGCTGGCCGTCTGAACGCAAGGCCACCGCATAGACGTAGGCAAAGCGCGTGTTGGCAGGTGCCGAAGCATGGGCCTGTGCAAACAGCTCCAGTGCTTCCTTCGTGCGCCCTTCTCGAATGCGTAACAAACCCACGGAATGGACCAGCGTGGGATCGTTAGGCACGGCCGCCAGACCTTCGTCCAGGGTACGTGCCGCTTCGGTTTCACGTGCAGTCGCCCGATACAGATCGGCCAGATTGGCATAGGCCGCAACGAATCCGGGATCGAGCCTGATCGCATGCTGATACTGGGATTCCGCACGCCCCGGATCATTGCGCTCTGAAAAGTAAATGCCCAGGTTGAGGTGCGCTTCGGGTCTTTCCGCAATGGCCAGCTGACTGGCCTCGAAAGCTTCGAAGCCGCGCTCGACGTCGGCGCGCTGCTGAGGCGTCAATGCATTCATGTCGGTTGGCGCAAGGGCGCGCCCTGCACGCGCACGCACCGATTGGACTTCGTCGCTGGTGGACGGTATTGCCTTTGAGCGCAGCTGCACCGGCAGTCCGGTCAACGCGTCCAGCGCCGCGATCCGTACCATCGGGTCCTTGTCGGCCAGGCCATCCGTGATCGCGGCGAGCAGCAAGCGGCTGGGGAAGCGTTGCATTTCGGCGAGGGCGGTGGCTCTTGCGATGCCCGGTACTTCCGGGTCGGCAAACAGCCTGGCCAGGTTCTGGACTGAACCGGACTGGCCATTGCGTGCGGCATGGAAAGCCTCGCCCCAATTCTGGAAACCCTTGCGCTCGGTACCGAACCACTCTTCGATGGCTGCCGCTGCCCATGCCGGGTCCTGATCCGTGTGGCAGTTGTTGCAGGCGTTGGGTGTCTCCAGCGCTTCGCTCAGATCAGGGCGCGGAATGCGCATGGAATGATCATGGCGCGGGTCCACGACCATGTAGGGCCGTGTCGGCATGTGGCAGTTCGCGCACTCGGCACCGGCGCTTCCTGGTTGATGGTGGCTGTGCTCCGCGACATCGTATTTGGCAGCACTGTGACATTGCCCGCAAACGCCGTTGCCGGGCAGGCGCAGCTTGGCCGTGTGTGGATCATGGCAGTCGCTGCAGGTGACCCCTGCCGCGTGCATCTTCGACTGCAGGAACGAGCCGTAGGTATAGACCTCATCCAGTTGCTGGCCATCGGCGAAGTAAAGGGTCTCGGTCAGCAGCGAAGGATTGTGCGTATCGAGAAGGCGACCCGTCGGATCGGCATGCGTGCTGACAGAGCCGCGACGGGCGTGACACACCGCACAGGTCTCGACTTCGAGATTGTCGCGCATCGGCGTGCTGCGACTGGCATTGCCCGTGGCCGGATCAGGGATCCAGGTGACGCCCTGCCGTTTGTCGAGTGGAATCGACAAGCCCATGCCTGCTGCATCGCTCGCATCGTTGGGGTCGCTGGCCCAGGCGACATGCGCCGAGCCAGGCCCGTGGCAACTTTCGCAACCGACATTGAGGTCGCTCCAGGTGGTCGCGTAGCGATCCGTGGCTTCGTCGTAGTTCCGCTGCAAGTGGGTCGAGTGGCAGTCAGCACACATGTAGTTCCAGTTTTGCTGGCCCTTGGTCCAGTGCAGTTCGTCCTTGAAATCGACGTTTTCTTCGGGATAGAGATGAAACCAGCGTTGCCCGCCTTCTTTCGCGGGCCGTGAATCCCACGCGATGGAAAGTGCCTGCATGCGCCCATCGGGAAACTTGATCAGATACTGCTGCAAGGGATACAGGCCAAACGTGTAACTGATCTGGAAGTCGTCCATCTGACCATCAGCACCATCGGTGCGCACCCAGAACTCATCGCCGCGGCGGAAGAAGGTCGAGGTCGTATTGGCATAACGAAAGCTCGCATCCTTGAAATCGCCGAGCACGGTTTCCAGCGTGGCATGTTGCATGGCCTTGCCATGTTGCGATGTTTGCCACAAACCGAATTGATCGGCATGACAGCCACTGCACGCATCAGCCCCAACATAGCTGGCCGGTTCCGAGATCTTGCCGGTTGCGACTTCAGCCTTTTCGATTGCCACCGGCGCGCTTGAAACGGACTTCGGCTCGGAAGTTGGATTGCCCAGAAAATGGATCAGCCATGCAATCGCGACCAACGCTGCGACTGCAAGCAACCAGTGCCAAAGAGGGCGGCGAGGCGGATTGACCAGAGCAGGCGGGCCGGGCTTTTGTCGTTTTTTCATCATGATTCCCTGAACTTTCATGATCGCATGCGGAAACGCGTTTCGTCACTCGGCAGCGCTGTGCATCCCGCTGACAAGAGAAGCAGCTGCGCTCACATGCAACAGATGCAGGCACGCCCCATTGATTGCCAGGCGCTCCCTCGCGGGACACAAGAGCGAGCGAAACGCAGGGCTCCTCAAGGATGGGGTGCCTTCTCATGCCACGCGTCAGGCCTCGTCCATTTCCTCTGGAATGCGCTACGTGCGATCTGTGCGCCCGGTAGTGGTTTGGTCACCGGCTTGGCGTTGAGCGACCTTGTGCGGATTCAAGCTCGGCTCTGACTTCATCGTTGTGTTCGCCCAGTCGGGGTGCCGGCTTGCCCAGGTTCAGGCATGCATCGGAAAACCGGATCGGCGTACGTACGCCCGGAGCCCGGCCCCCCGCACAATCCGGCGCTTCCAGATCCAGCTGCATCTTTCGGTGCCGGACCTGCGGATCATCGAACACCTCGTCAAGTGAATTGATCGGGCCGGCCGGAACGCCGCGTTGCTCCAGATGCTCGAGAATTTCACGTCTGTTGTACTGCCCGAGCAGCGGCGACAGGCGCGCAACCAGAACGTCCCTCTGGCGGACCCGATCGGCATTTCTGAGAAAGAGCGGGTCGCTGGCGAGGCCAGGTTCGCCGACTACATCGCAGAGCTGCGCGAACTGATTGTCGTTGCCCACCGCAAGCATGATGTGACCATCCTTCACCGCGAAAACCTGATATGGCACGATATTCGGATGGGCATTGCCGTGGCGGGACGGCACCACGCCGGAAACCAGGTAATTGAGATTCTGGTTGGCCAGCATCGCAACCATGGTGTCGAGCAGGGCAATGTCGACATGCTGGCCGCGACCGCTGCGTTCGCGCTGTGCCAGGGCCGCCTGAATTGCAATCACGCCATGTAGCCCGGCAAAAAGGTCGCCGATGGCGACGCCGGTTTTTTGCGGTGGCCCGTCGGCATCTCCGGTCACGGACATGATTCCGCCCATGGCCTGGATCATCGCGTCATAGCCTGCCCGCTGCGCATACGGACCGTCCTGGCCGAAGCCGGTGATCGAGCAGTACACGAGCCGTGGATTGATCGCAGCCAGGGATGCATGGTCAAGGCCGTATTTGATCAGGCCGCCGACCTTGAAGTTCTCGATAAACACATCGGCTCCGGTGGCGAGTTCTCTCACCAGGGCGATGTCCTCGGCGTTGCGCAAATCCGCAACCACGGAACGCTTGCCACGATTGCAACAATGGAAATACGCCGCCTCGCGCTCATTGCCTTCGGCATCGCGAACAAAAGGCGGCCCCCAGCGTCGCGTGTCGTCTCCCTCGGGTGATTCAACCTTGATCACGTCGGCACCAAGGTCGGCCAGGGTCTGCCCGATCCATGGTGCGGCCAGGATACGTCCCAGTTCGATCACCTTGAGTCCGCTCAATGGCGCTTGTGCCTGCATCGATGGCTTTCCCTCTGTCATTGACTGCCATCCTATGGTTCCAGTCGCGACAACGCACCATGCGGCTACGCTCGGGCACGAAACCCCGGCTCCATCGTCCCGCAAGTCAACCGCAGCGCCCCCTCCTCCGGATCATCGAACAAACCATCTGGACCCATGACCTGATAGTGTCTGGACCTATGAGGCTTTGCGAGGTGCCAGCAAGCTGCGTGCAACCATTGGAGTTCCACCATGACCCAGAATCGCAATCTTTTGCAGCGGCGTGAAAGCGCCGTGCCACGCGGTGTCGCCACCGCCATGCCGGTTTTCGCCGCGCGCGCGCTCAATGCCGAAGTGTGGGATGTCGATGGTCGCCGTTACGTTGATTTTGCCGCAGGCATCGCCGTGCTGAATGTTGGCCATTGCCACCCGCGCGTGGTCAAGGCTGCACAAGAGCAGCTGTCCCAATTCACGCATACCGCATTTCAGGTGATGGCCTACGAGCCCTATGTGGCTGTTGCCGAGCGCCTCAACGCGATCGCACCGTTGGCTGGTCCGGCCAAGACCGTGCTGTTTTCCACGGGCGCCGAAGCGGTCGAGAATGCAATCAAGATTGCTCGCAAGGCGACCGGGCGTTCGGCAGTCGTGGCCTTCTCCGGCGGATTTCATGGCCGCAGCTACATGGCCATGGCGCTGACCGGAAAGACGACTCCCTACAAACGCGGATTCGGCCCCCTGCCAAACGAGGTCTACCACCTGCCGTTTCCGATCAGCCATGAAGGAATCTCCGTCAAGGATTCGCTCGATGCCCTCAAGCGCCTGTTCAAGGCCGATGTGGAAGCTGATGAAATCGCCGCATTCATCATCGAGCCGGTTCAGGGCGAAGGCGGATTCCACGCCGCGCCACAAGAGTTGATGGAAGCACTGCGCGAAATTGCCGACAAGAACGGCATTCTCCTGATCGCAGATGAAGTGCAGACGGGATTCGGGCGCACCGGCAAGATGTTCGGCATCGAGCATTCGGGCGTCAAACCCGATCTGATGACGGTGGCCAAGTCCCTGGCCGGAGGCATGCCACTTTCAGCCGTGATTGGCCGCGCAGAGATCATGGACGCGGTAGAGCCGGGTGGTCTCGGTGGAACCTATGCAGGATCGCCAGCGGCATGCGCGGCAGCCCTTGCCGTGCTGGATGTCATGCAGGATGAAGGCCTGGTCGAGCGTGCGAATGCGCTGGGCGATACTGTCGTTGCGCGCCTCCAATCCATTGCGAAGCGCGACGATCTGCGACCGATCGGTCACATTCGTGCGCTCGGTTCGATGATCGGGTTCGACCTGCTCGCCGCGCATGGCAGTGACGAAGTTGACCCAGTGGCAGCCAACGCGGTGGTGCAGAAGGCTCATGCCCTGGGCCTGATCGTGCTCGGCTGCGGTTCGCTGCGCGAAGCCATCCGCCTGCTGTTCCCGCTGACAATTCCCGAAGCACATCTCGAGGAAGGCCTGAAACTGCTAGAGCAGGCGCTTGCGATCACCGACTGATTCGAGCAGCCGGCCGGACTTTATTCGGCAGGTGTGCGAATCCGCCTGTACGGTCGACTTTTCCTGCGCTTTTCGGCCCATGGAACCACCATGAGTCTGCAAGGCGCAGAGAATCCGTCTTCATGCAGCCGAATTCTCGCCTCAACCGGCAAAGTCCGGCGGGCTGGCAGCCCGGGCATGGCGCGTACGGGTGGCACTGGTATTCTGCGGGTGGAACCGTGAATTCCGCGATCAGGCGCGCACCCCGCAACATGGATGATCTCAACATCGTGCTGGATCCGGCCAGTCCGCTGAGCCTCCAGCATCAACTCCGGCAGAAATTGATCGATGCCATTCATCGTGGCGTGCTGCGTCCGGGGCGGCGCCTGCCTTCCTCGCGCAGTCTGGCCGAGCGAATCGGTGTCGCACGCAACACGGTGAGTCTTGCCTACGATGCCCTGATTGCTGAAAACCACCTGGTCAGCCGGGCCCGCAGTGGCATCTTCGTCGCCACCGATGTTCCAAGCGTGCGTATTGCCGTCGGTCATCGCGGGGGTGGTCAGGAAGGTCCATTGGCAACGCGTTTGCCGCCCGCGCCGATCGATGAAGGCTTCCGCTGTCCCGGAAACTGGCATCAGTATCCGTTCCCGTTCATCGAAGGCTGCGTCGACGCCGCCCTGCTGCCGAATACCGAGTGGCGCGAGGCCTTGCGGCTGGCGTGCTCCCGGCACGAGATCGATGGCTGGAGCCGCAGCACGATCGACATGGACGATGCCGAGCTTATCGACCAGATCCGCGGCAAGGTCTTGCCGGTACGCGGTATCGATGCCAACGCCGATGAAATTCTGGTCACGCTGTCGGCCCGGCATGCCCTGCAACTGGTGGGCAGCCTTCTGGTCGGACGTGGAACGCCAGTAGTGCTGGAAGCACCAGTCGACGAAGAATTCGAGCGGCGCCTGCGCGATCGTCAGGCGGATCTTTCGATGCTCGACGAATATGAAGATCGTCCATTGCCGCGCGCGGCCGTGGTGGTCACGAGTGCGCGACGCAGTTTTCCCTCGAACTCGGGTCGACCGCGCCAGTTGCTGGCCATGATCGCCGCAGCGGATGGGGTGCTGGTCGAACACGACATGCCGCCCGGCGCGCGCGATGGCAGCCACATTGCGCCCGCGTTGCGGGCCATGGATGCGCAGGGGCGCGTGATCTACATCGGCAATCTTTCGCCGGCTGTTTCCTGCGGCGAGTCGCTGGGTGTGGTCGCCAGCGTGCCGGCCTTTATCGAGCGCTTGCGTCAGCTGCGACGTATACAGGGCACCGCACCGCCCACCCTGATCCAGCGTGGCTGGTCCTACTTCATCGGGCTTGGTCATTATTCGGCCGCCCTGGTCAAGACAGGTCGCGTGCTCGAAGGTCGACGCATTGCCCTGCGCGATGCGCTCAACCACTACCTGCATCAGCGCGTCAGCATCGAAACCCTGCCGGGCGCGAGCGCCTACTGGGTCACCTTGCCCGAAGCGGTTGATACACGTGACTTTGCCCGTCAGGCTGCGGCGATCGGCGTACTCGTCGAGCCAACCCGGCTGGAAGGGGGGCGAGAAGCCCTGTGCATGGGCATCACCGGAATATCCGAAGAGAAGATCCGTGATGGCGTGAGGAACCTGTCACGACTGATTCGCGGTGATCTGGCCATGGCGCCACGACACATCGACGACGAGCCGATCAAGCCGCTGAGTGCAGCGGCGCTGCGCAGAACCATCTCCGGTGCAACGCTTCTTTACAGCACCGTGTATGGAGACCCCGCCACCCTGGAAATCCGCAGCGACGGAGAAATGGTAGGCACCGCTGGCTACGCCGGCGAGGATTGTGATCGGGGTCGCTGGTGGATAGAGGAGGGCCGCTGGCATCGCCAATGGCAGCGCTGGGCCTATGCGGAAGTATCCAGCTACGCCGTCGTGGTCGATGGTGATCAGTTGCGCTGGTATGGCGCCGACGGCATTCTCGCCGACACGGCGGTGATCACGCGCACTGCGTCAGGCAAGCGCAAACCGGCGCGGTAGCGATCTCCGGGGTCATCTATCTGGCCCCATACCCAACCTGCAACTGGCACTAATGACCCGTAGCGGCTGCCGCTAACGTCGATGATGTCATCCGACGGTAACGGAACCCTGCCTTGGTCCAGTCTCTTTCATCCACGTCCGACAGCGGCCGCGAACCATGCTTCGGCATCGCCGGCCTGCAGACGGACTACTCCTCTGGCGACAATATCGGGCAGCTTGCCAGTGAAGTCGCGACCATCGCCAAGCGCTTTCCCTGGGTACGCATGGTGGTTGCGGGTGAGCTCTGCGGATTCGGCGGCAATCCGGAATTCGCGCAATGCCTGCCAGGCGATGCCGAAGCGCAACTTTGCGAAGTGGCCAGGGCGCATGGGCTGTGGCTGATACCCGGATCGCTCTACGAAAAAGTCGACGGTGCCGTGTACAACACCACGCCGGTGATCAATCCTGAAGGACAGGTCGTCGGTCGCTACCGCAAGATCTTTCCGTTTCGACCCTACGAACGCGACATTACTCCCGGCAACGAATTTCTCGTTTTCGATGTGCCCAGGGCAGGGCGTTTCGGGCTCTCCATCTGCTACGACATGTGGTTTCCCGAAACCACGCGCTCGCTGATCAGTCTCGGTGCGGAAGTGATCCTGCACCCGACCATGACCAACACGATCGATCGCGATGTCGAACATTGCATCGTGCGAGCCAGTGCGGCTACCAATCAGTGCTACATCGTCGACATCAATGTCGCTGGCGGCATGGGCGTCGGGCGTTCAGTGATCTGCGGCCCCGGTGGCGAAGTGATCTATCAGGCCGGCAGCGTGCGTGAAGTGATTCCGTTTGAAGTCGACTTCGGCTACCTGCGTCGCTGCCGTGAGCGTGGCTGGCAGGGACTCGGCCAACCCTTGAAGAGTTTCCGCGACAACCCGGTGGTCTATCCAGCCTATGCCGCTGCCAGGGCGCCTTCCGAAGCGCTTACGCGATTGGGCCAGCTTGAATTGCCACAACGTGATTGACCCAACAACCAACAACCCGATGTCTACCGAATCAGCACTATGGGGAACGCCAACATGACCATGCAACGCAAACAGAATTCCGCGGCGGTACGCTGCCGCACTCGTCACACACTTCTGGCCGTGGCCATTGCGTCGGCCCTGATCACCCAGGCCCAGGCGCAGGAAAACGCGGGTGACTCAACCGAACTTGCGCCGATCACCGTCACCGCCCAGGGTCGCGAACAGGACATCCTCAACGTCCCCTACAACATCAGTGCCATTTCCGGAGAAGCCATCGAGGAAATGCACATTCTCGATACTGCCGAACTGATGCGACTCATCCCGGGTATCGGTGTCGTCGATCGCGGTGCGCGCAACTCCAGCGTCGTCAACGGTATCCGCATCCGTGGCCTCAACGTCGACAGTTCCGCGCTCGGCGACTATGCGGTGACCGCAGAACCGACCGTTGCGACCTACGTCGACAACGTACCGCTATACGCAAACTTCCTGCTCTCGGACATCGAACGCGTTGAAGTGCTGCGCGGTCCACAGGGAACGCTGTACGGATCGGGCGCCCTGGGCGGCGCCGTGCGCTACATTACGCGGGCACCCCAGCTCGATGCTTTCGGTGGCCAGGTCAGCCTGAGTGGATCCAGCGTTGACGGTTCGGATGGCATTGGCGGATCAGGCTCGCTGACCCTCAATATTCCGCTCTCCGATACCTGGGCGCTACGCGTCAACGGCATGGTCAACGACTTCCCGGGCGTCACCGACTACGTCAATCTTTATGAGCTTGATGCCCAGGGTATTCCGGTCGCACCCGATGGCGTGCTCTCGGAAACCGCGGTGTACCGCAGCAAAAAGGATGCTGACTTCGTCAAGCAGGCTTATGGCCGTGCATCCCTGCTCTGGAAGCCGAACGATGTTGTCGACTTTACCCTCAGTTACATGGCTCAGGCCGATCAGTTCGGCGGTCGGCGTGCGTCGACCTACGGTGATGATGGATATGGACGTCCCTACCGGGATCTCGAAGTCGGCTCGATCCAGGCCGAACCGGCTGCACGTCACGTCAATCTGACCAGCCTCGAAGCGAACTTCGATCTCGGCTTCGCCACGCTGACCTCGAGCACGGCCGACTACAGCCAGAAGGGCGACATCACCAGTGAGAACACCGGCTTCTATGCACAAAACGGATGGCTGGCGGCGTTCTACTACAACTACCCACGCCCGATGGCCACTGCAGAACGCGGCTACGCTGACGATGCCTTCATCCAGGAGTTCCGCCTTGTCTCCGACGGCGGCGAGACTTTCGACTGGGTCGCCGGCGTGTTCTATCGCGACCAGGATCGCAGCAGCTATCAGAACAGCCTCTTGCGTGGATTCAAACAGTGGTGGGACGCTGCCTATCCGACCGCCACCGACGCCGTGATCAGCGATCAGGACTATCTGTACAGGCAACAGGAGAACTTCAAGGAAACCGCCATCTACGGCGAACTGACCTGGAATGCCAGCGACACCTTGAGCTTCACCGGCGGCTTCCGCTACTTCGATGACAAGAACACGACCAACGTGCAGCAGACTACCGGTCTGTACTCCTCGTTCAACGTGAGTTCGACATCGACCGGCACCGAGAAGGATGACGGCACCCTGTTCAAGGGCAATGTCGCCTGGACATTCTCGCCCGAAAACATGCTCTATGGAACGATCTCAGAGGGCTATCGTCGTGGCGGTACAAACGGCGTCCCGACCGATGGCTTCTTCGGTG
>NZ_JBAWHJ010000026.1:0-23720 GCF_049593775.1 Dokdonella sp.
GTCGATACAGGGTTTCCTGAGCCCTTGAGCGCAAAGGCGACGCAATATCGTTGGCCAGCGCTGGAGGGGATGCGTCAGTCATGGACTGCTTCATTGCCAATTCCACCCAGCATAGCCGAATGAAAAACACATGCGGGAAAAGGTGGCTCTGGTATTTTCGTTCAGGTACGGGCGCCGGACGAGCCGGTGAGAGTGCATGGAATCGGATATCGTGACACGGACTGTCGGACGTTCATTGGCATGAGCCATCACGCAGGCATCACGCGCACACCGTGAATTTTGAGCACTTCCCGTGCCAGCTGCCGCTGGCATCACTACAACGAGCCGGAGGTCGAGCATGCCCGCAAGTCGAAATCACGATGAGGAATCGCTGCCGCGACAACTCTCGGTAATCGGGTTCTGGTTGCTGATCGTCAACGGCATGATTGGCGCCGGGATCTTCGGCCTGCCCGGCGAGCTGGCCAAGTTGGCAGGTGAAGGCAGTGTCTGGGTATTCATCCTTTGTGCCCTGATGATTGCGCCGATAATGTTGTGCTTCGCACAGTTGTCCAGTTACTTCCACGGCACTGGTGGACCGATCCTGTATGCATCCAGCGCGTTCGGACCAATGGCCGGCTTTCAGGTCGGCTGGCTCTACTATATTTCGAGGGTGCTGTCCTTTGCAGCCAACCTCAATCTGCTGATTACCTCACTCGGTTATCTCTGGCCCGATGCCATGGGCGGATCGATGCGGATTGCCCTGGCATTTGTCATCTGTTCCATGATGACCCTGCTCAATGTGATCGGTGCCCGTGGCGCGGTGCGTACCCTTGGCCTTCTGACCGTGGTCAAGATCGTGCCGCTGATCGTCCTGGTCGGCATCGGACTTGTCAGCTTCGACGTGGGTCAATTGTTTCCTCATGTCCGCAATGCCGTGCAAATCACCGACCTTGGCGCCGCGGTGTTCCTGGTCATCTATGCCTATGTCGGATTCGAGGGCGGCGTGGTGCCGGCCGGAGAAGCGCGCAATCCGAAACGCGATATTCCGAGAGCCCTGATCGCTGCACTGGCAGTCTGCGCGCTGCTGTACACGCTGATACAAGCGGTTAGCCTCACAACGCTGCCCGCATTGGCCGAATCGCCACGACCCCTGGTCGATGTGGCGCAGGCGCAAATCGGCGAGGCCGGTGCTTTGCTGATGTTGCTCGGAATCATTGCCTCGGTTGGCGGCAATCTGCTCGGTGCGATGTTCTCAACGCCACGCCTGACCTATCGAATGGCAATCGACGGGCACTTGCCGCCGATACTTGGGCGTGTGCACCCGCGTTTTCGCACGCCAGCGCCATCGATCATCCTGTATGGCGCAGCCAGCTTCGCATTCGCCGTGACCGGGGGCTTCGTCTGGCTGGCAGGGCTGAGCGTACTCGCGCGGCTGGTTCTCTACTTCGTCTGCATCATTGGCATGCCGCGCTTGCGCCGGAAACATGGAGGCGGCCCCGATGCGATGCACCTTCCTGGCAGCCTGGTCTGGATGGGCATTTCGTTGCTGGTTTGCGTAGCCTTGTTGCTTCAGGTGAAACTGGATTCGGTACTTGTGACAATAGGCTGCATGGTGGCAGGCTCGTTCCTGTACTACTACACGAGGACTTTGCGACGCAGGAGTATCGGCGAGGATGATCGGCCAGAAGGCTAGTTCGCCCCGGAAACGCGCTCATGTTGCGATAGCCGCAACATGAGCGTCTATCGTGCAACCGGGGTTCGGAAACGGAGTTTCATCATGCGACTCAGTACAAGCACCTCAACGACATGCGCAAGAGCCCCTTCGTACCTTGTCTGCAAGATGGCTGCAGGGTGCGCTCGGCTGCGCAACCGATGTTCTGGCGGGTATCGGCCAACGTTGCGCCAGGTCGCACTGCTGATTCTCACGGCGGTCTTGCCGATCAGTTCTGCGTTGGCGGCAGAATCGCCTGCTGAACTGAAGATCGTCGATCACGTCGAGCACTACCAGGTGACCGGCACCACCTATCGCACGATTCAGGCCCAGCTCGAAACCCTTGCCGAGGTAGACGGAAGCACTCGCCACGGCAGCACGCGCAGCACCTTCGAGGTGATCTCGAAGCTCGAGAAAGTCGGTGGCCGGTGCCGAGTGTTGCAGCAGGAAATCGTCGTCAAGATCACGACGGTCCTGCCGCAGTGGGAGCCCAGCCGGAAGGTGGATGCTGCCTTGCAGAAGCAATGGCAGACGTCATTTGAGCGGCTTGTCCGGCACGAAGCAGGACACCGGCAGAACGTTCTGCAGGCAGCTTCTGCCTTGCGCGAAACTCTGACGGAACTGGAACCGAAAGAACGATGCCTGTCTGCCAGGGCAGGCGTCGATATCGCGCTTGGAAATGCGCTGGACAGGCTGGAACGGCGCGAGGCCTACTACGATCGCTTGACCAGGAACGGCCAGCGGGATCTGTCTGCGGCAAACGACTGGATGCAATCCGAGCATGCAGGCCTCCAGGGCAAGCCCTCAATTGATGCCTTTTCGAAGTTGCGCAGCACCAGAAGTCGGAAGTTCCCCGCAGAATAGAGCGCGGTCAGGACGCGCCGGTTGCAGCGAGTCGATGCAACTGGCGGTCATGCAAGCGCGAGAAAAATGTCACGGCGGCCAAGGCTCCGACGAGAGCGCAAAACATGTCCGATTCGGTGTCCAGGCCATTGGCCTGGGTGCCGCGAAATTCGTCGGCGCCGATGACAAGCGCAGCACCCCATGCGATCAATTCGTCGCTCGCGCTGATCGCCAACACGATGCAGATCACCTCGAACACGTACATTTTTCGGGCAACAAGCCGACCGCCGTGCATCAGGAATTCGGTTGCTGCCAGCGCCGGCTCAAAACCCTGCGTCAGGTGTCTTGTCTTTTCGCATGGATGGCGCTGCATGCTGAGACATTCCTGCAACTCGAAACCTGGCGTTACGCGAGCATGAGTGCAGGTTCCGCTCAGCATGCGGTTCTATGCATGCACGAAGATGCGGCAGTAGAGCAGGGTGGTCAGTGGATAGCGAAGACAACTTGCCCAAAGGAACGGCAGGGCAACCCTGACCGGCGACACCGCCCTGAACCAGGTGGCGTGGTCGTACGGGTGATTTCCCGATCAGGCCAGGAAAACGAGCAAGGAGACCGACGCGCCAATCAGCCAGCGCGTGCGGTCCATGTTGCCGGATTCCGCCCTTTTCAGGGCCGGCTCGTGCGCCGGCCTATTCGCTTGCCGTCGATTCGGCAGCTTCATCCCTGGCAAGACTCCAGCTCGAATCCGGGTCATAGCTCGTCAGCGCTTTCGCGATCTCGGCCGACTGCTCGCCCAGGTCCTTCTGATAGACCATGCCGTAGCGGTTGACGATAAAGGTCATCACGCCCGTTTCGCCGTACCGTGTCGGTACCGCGATGGCTGCAAATCCACCGATCATGTTGCCATTGACCATGTAGTCATAGGCCCCGCCCGGAGCTGCCGCGCCCTGACGGGTGAGCATGCGGTAGTTGTAGCCGTAATAGCTGGTCGCGATCCTGGTATCAATGTCCTTGAGCATGGGTCCGAGCGGGCTTTGCGCTTCGTTTTCCGCAGCTTCCCAGTACAGGCCATTGTGCTTTCCGGGGTCGCTCAGGAATTTCTGCGCGTAGGTGCGAACATTCGAGCCGTCACGTGCAACGGATTCGAATTCCTCCTGCACGAGCGGCAGTTCCTCGAGCACGGTCATCGTCATCAATTCATTGAGCCCTACGCGACGATTGGCGAGCTCATTGGCACCGGCGGCGCCATCGAACTCCCAGCGTTGGCCCTTCCTGATCAGCGGTACAGGGTAGGTGAATGCATCCGCTCCGACGAGCAGGGTGACGTTGTCGGCGGTGTTTTCCTGAATCAACAGGACTTCATCGGCTGCCGCCACGAATCGTTCACGTGCGGCAGCGACGCCAGGGTCCTTGCCATCCTGCACGATCCTGGCGCTGTCCTTGCCAAAGAGCGAGCTGAGCACAGCGTCATCATTGCTTCGAGCTGCTTCGATCAGGGCGTTGGCAGCCTCGTCGGGAGAGTTGAAGTCCTTCTTGCCGTCGGCAGCAAATGCCGTCACGGCGGGAACGATCAAGGCGAGAAGGATCGCAAGGCGGACGGAACGAATGGAGAATTCTTGCTTTTTCATGAGATTGGATTCCTGAGTAGTGACCGGGGGCTGGAGCGCGTGCAGATCAGCGCCTGCGTCCACCGCCACCTCTGTTTCCGCCACTACCGCGACTCATGCTGCCCCGATGACTGGCTGCTTGTGCCTGACGACCCGACATGCCGCCGTAGGAACTGGTTCGCGGCGACATCGCGCGCGAGCTTGCCCCGGCTCGCGAGCGAGCTGCACTGGATCGCGAAGCCGCCGAGGTCGAAGGCCGCAGGCCGGCATTGTTCGTTGGGCGTGTTGCCGCCGATGTCGACGGTCGCAGGCCAGCGCTGCTGGTCGGTCGCGTCGCCGGTCGTGTTGTCGGCGCATGGAAGTTTCCACTGCCACCGCCGGCCGGACGATTGCCCGCACTGGCACCTGGTCGGTTGCCAGATCCGGCACTCGGCCTGTTTCCAGTACCGGCACCCGGTCGCGTTACAGCGCCGGTGGACGGGCGGTTGTTGATGTTCGGCCGGAAGCCGGCATCGCCAGGTCGCGTCGAGGGACGATTGCCGCCATGTCCGCCGCCATTACCGGGGCGCCAGGTGCCCGAATTGCCGCCACCCGGCCGATTGATGTTGATGTTGGTATTGCGGTTGATATTGATGTTGGTGTTGTGGTGGCCAACGCGAGGGCCCCAACCAATGCCGCCGCTGTGCCAGTTGAACGCCCAGGCCGCTGTCGCGCCCCAGAACACGCCGCGCGCGAATGCATAGCCGGGCGGATACGGGTAGTAGTAGACCGGATATGGCGTGGGCCAATAGCCCCAGACCGGGTAGGCGGACGCGTAGATCACCGTGGTCGGCTCATAGCGCGGCACGTAGATGACATCGGGCTTGGCCGGCTCGATGATGACGGTCTGGTTGTTGACCTCAACCTTCTGCTTGTCGTCGCTCTTCAGGTTGCCAGCCGAATAGGCCAGCATGCGGAAGCGCTGTACCGCGTCCATCACGGCCTGCTGATCGTCATACACGGCTTCGCCAAGCTTCTGCGTCCAGGCCAGGTCATTGTTCATCTGATCGATGATGTCCGGGTAATTGAGCAGGTTCCTCACCGGTTCGCTCAGCGACTCCGGTGGCTGCGGATCCTTCTGCCCGGCGGCCTCCTTGAGGAAGCGTTGGGCCTGAACGATCTCGAGCGGAACCGTCGAAGCGGGCAGGATCAGCGCGAGCAGGTCGTCCGGATACAGTGCAATGCGGCCCACCAGATCGCCGAGTTCAGCCTCGCTGAGATTCGTGGTTGAATTGGCCGGATCAGAGTCGGTGGCGCCTGCGGCGGCGTTCGCAGCCTGATCCTGCGCAACGGAACGCGGTGCCGTTGCCAGCGCAAGTGCGCCAATGATCAGGACAGACAATGTTGCGGCGATGACAGATCGCGCCATGGCGGATCCTCCTTCGGTGAATTTCGTGGGTGGTGGCCGGCCCGGCCAGTTTTGCGCGGACTCGACCAGACAGATCGGTATCGCGGGCATCATAGCGTGCCCCAAACAGGAATGATCGCGCAACAGCGCCAGCCCGGATCCAGATGGGACACAAGCCGCCGAAATTGGCTGTCGTGGCCGGATTGTCAAGGATTGTTGCAGTCTCGCCAACTGCCGTTACAGTCCACTACCGGGACTCCTCTGGCATTGTTGCGACCACCTGCGCGAAGTGCGCGACGGACGTGCATATCGGGCCATCTACCAAGGAATATTGATGCCATGAGTATTCATGCCATTTCGACTGGCGTGCTGATCACACACTGGCTTGTCGTCATCGGGCTTTCCCTGCGTGTGATCTCGCGACGTTCACCGGTTGGCGTGGCCAGTGCATGGCTGGCGATCATCTTCAGTGTTCCCTTTGTGGGTGCCGCGCTCTATCTGCTGTTTGGCGAGAAGCGCCTCGGCCGAGGCCGAGTGGCGCGCACCAGGGCGCATTTGCCCGATCTGCAGGCATGGCAGCGTGGCCTTGGCCATGCCTCAGTCAGCTCACTTGAAGGCGCTCCGGTAGCTGGCGCACTCGCGAGCCTGGCCAAGGGGCTCTATGGATTTCCCCCGCAGGCAGGTCAAGGCATCACGCTTCTGGACAACTATCCGGCCATTTTCGATGCCATCGTCGCGGACATTGATCGGGCACAACGGCGATGTCATCTGGCCTTCTACATCTGGTACGGCGAAGGCCGCACGCTGGATGTGGTCGAGGCACTCGTGCGAGCCGCGCAACGCGGAGTGCAGTGCAAGGCCATGGCAGATGCACTCGGTAGCAAGGTCTTCCTGCAGGGGCCGCATTTGCGGCGACTGCGTGAGGCGGGCGTGCAATTCGAGATCGCCTTGCCGATGGGGCGGATTCCAAGCCTTCGATCGCGGGCCGACCTGCGCAATCACAGGAAGATCGTGGTCATCGACGAGGACATCGCCTATACCGGCAGCCAGAACCTGGTCGATCCGCGCTACTTCAAGCAGGATTCGGGCGCAGGACAATGGGTCGATGCGATGGCCAGAATCAGTGGTCCCGCGGTGTCATCGCTCGATGCCGTGTTCGAACTGGACTGGGCGGTAGAAACCCGCAAGCCGTTCGAGGCGCCGGTAGTGGCCGGGACGGAGAATGCCGAACAGACCGGAATGGTTCTCCAGGTGGTGCCATCCGGACCTGACCTCGAGCCCGAAGGCATCCACCAGCTGCTGCTCACTGCGATCTACAACGCCCGCAGTGAAATCGTCATGACCACGCCGTATTTCGTGCCGGATGAATCCTTCATTCTTGCGTTGCTGGCCGCCGCACAACGCGGCGCGCGTGTAACCCTGATCGTGCCCGCGCACAACGACAGCTTGCTCGTGCGCCATGCAAGCGTCGCCAGTTTCGATACCCTCTTGCAGGCAGGTGTGGATATCGCCCTGTTCAAGGGGGGCCTGCTTCACACAAAGAGTCTGGTCATCGACGGACAGACGTGTGTGTTCGGTTCGGTCAATCTGGACATGCGCAGCCTCTGGCTGAATTTCGAGATATCGCTGTTCGTCTATGACAAGGAGTTCTGCGCGCGCTTGCGCGCACTGCAGAATACCTATCTCGATGATTCGGAGATGCTCACGCTTGAGCAGTGGCGTCGTCGACCGCGATGGCAAAAATTCGTCGAGGACACTTTCCGCCTGCTCGGTCCGGTGCTGTAAGGCAACTGTGGCGGACGTGTCGGTCCGCCACGGCCAGCATCCCCGGCCCGAGATGCTGTCACTGCCATACTCATTCGGTTGAGTGCGGAGTTCAGTCCGCCTTTTCGGCATCCACCCATGTATTGATGTGGTTTTCGAGGACGTTGAGCGGCACGGATCCGGTTGCGAGAACGGCGTCATTGAACGCACGCAGGTCGAAGTCGGCTCCCATCTTGCGTTCAGCTTCGGAACGCAACTCCGAGATTTTCAGCTGGCCGATCTTGTAAGCCAATGCCTGGCCTGGCGTGCCGATGTAGCGGTCCACTTCGTTGACGATGTCCTGCTCGGTCTTGGCCGCATTGTCCTTGAAATAGGCGATTGCCTTGTCGCGGCTCCAGCCCATTGAATGCATGCCGGTGTCGATGACGAGGCGAACGGCACGCCACATCTCGTAGGTGAGCTGGCCGAAGTGGTCGTATGGATCGTCATACAGCCCCATGTCGAAGCCGAGTTGCTCGGCATACAGACCCCAGCCTTCGCCATAGGCAACGAAGTAGGCGGTGCGTCGGAAATCAGGAGCGCCTTCCAGTTCGAGCCCGCGCGCAAACTGAAAGTGATGTCCGGGCACGGCTTCGTGCAGGCTGAGCGGCATCATCTCCCATGTCGGGCGCACTTCGGGCTTGTAGAGGTTTACATAGTAGAAGCCGGCACGACTTCCATCGGTTGCGCCGGGCATGTAGTACGCGGTGGTGGTATCGGGTGCGATATTGGCCGGAATCGGGCGCACGCCATAGGGCATGCGCGGAATGACATGGAATACCTTGACCACTTCAGGATCAATGCGCTTTGAAACCGCCCGATAGCGTTCGAGCAGGGCCTCTGGTGTCTTCAGATAGAACTGCGGGTCGGTGCGCAGGAAGGTGAAGAATTCCGGCAGGGTGCCCTTGAATCCCGTCTGGGTCTTTACCTTCTCCATCTCGGCACGAATGCGCGCAACTTCGGCAAGGCCTATCTTGTGGATCTCTGCTGCGGTGAGGTCGGTAGTCGTGTAGTAGGCAGCAAGGAAGTCGTAGTAGGCCTTGCCATCTGGCTGGTCCACGGCGGCAATCGACTTGCGCGCATGCGGCAGATATTCCTTCTCGAAAAAGCTGCCGAACTTGCGATAGGCGGGCACGATGTCGTCGAGGATGATCTTGCTGGCCTCGGTCTGCAGGCGGGCTTGCTCGGATGCATCAATCGAGTCGGGAAACTTCGTGAACGGGCGATAGAACGGGCTGAGGGCGGGATCCTTTACCACCTGTGCGGCGATTTGTGACGGTACGCGCTGCATCAGGATTTTGGGCGGCATGACACCCTGTTTGAGGCCTTCCTGCATCAATACCGTGACCTGGGCGATGACTGCAGGCAGCTTCTGCATGCGCTGCAGCCAGTCCTGGTAGTCCTTGACCGTGTCGAAGGGAAGAATCTCGGACATGCCATCGGCATTCTGCACGCCGCCCTGGTGGCCAACCGGCTGCAGGAATTCGAGAAATTTCTGCCGTTCGATCGATTTTTCGAGCAGCCATTCAAACGTGTCGTAATTGAGTTGATCGGCCGAGGACAGAGCCGAACGATTGATCGCGTGCAACTTCTCGAGTGCGGCACGATCTGCCGCCTGGCTTTTCGCAATGGCCTCCAGGCTGTAGTCGGACCAGCGGTCATTGAACCGGGTGTCTCCGTTGTAGCTGGCATTTTCTGGCGCTTCGATGAGTCCGCGCTCCCATTCGGTATCGAACAGCGATCGCAGGTCCTTGCTTGCCGTGGCGGAGGCCGGTGCGTTGCCTTGGGCAAACGCGCTTGTGGCCAGGATCATGATGGCTGCGCTGGCGCAGGCGGCGAGGCGATTCATGGAAGTTCTCCTGATGCGTGATGCAAAATGTTTCTGTCGAGCATGAAGCCGTGAAGATGCCGTGCGGAGCCCTCACTCATGCCGTGGAAGGATCGGCCGTCAGCTAGGGTGCTGCGCTGTAGAGATTGATAGAAGCCTCGATCGCATCGCTGCAAACGTGGCAGAAATTTCTCGTTCGCGTGAACATGATGCAATTCATCTGAGAACGATAGTAGCCACTGGCTTCGTAATTGGCGCCCTCGAATGCGCCGATGCTCTGGTTGTATTTGGCCGCAGCGAACAGCTTTTCGTCGAAAGACCGCTGACGCTTGAACAGCGCGTTCATCTCCGATTCGGGGCGTTTCTCTTCGCGCAACCTGCGACGTTCGGCCTGGTATTCGCGCGAGTTTTCCTCGTACTCGGACTTTGGCCATGGTGTGGGCAGTGGCGTTTGCTCCTGCACGAGCGCACTCCATTTCAGGCGGTCCGGATCATGCAGGGCGGTCACATTGGGTTCCCAGGGTTCGCGCCGTTCGCCGGTTGATTCGTAACTGACCGGTGACGTGTAGTACTCGTCGGCAAGACCGGCGAAGTGATGGCCGAATTCATGCACGAACAGGTAAGTTGACCACGCGTTGGCCGCTGCAGCCGTGCTGTAGAGGCCATAGATGCCGCCACCACCATAGGTCTCGCTGTTGACCAGGATTTCGACGAACTCATAGGGGGCGTACTGGGCCAGGTCGCGCATGGCGCGGTTCTCGAACGTCAGCACATAGCGTTCGCTGCCGAATGCGTCATAGCGCGTGCCCAGCGGCGACCAGCGAAACAGCCCGCCGGATGGCCGCGCAACGCCGGACTCGGGCGCTGCCGCCATCAGGGCCCAGACATTGAAATCCTGGGCTCGTTCGCGAAACGGAGAGACATCGAAAAGGGCGTCGCTGAGTCGTCTCGCGTCGGCGATGAATTTTTCACGCTCCTTCTCCGTATAGCCATCGCCGAGGATAAGCAGGTCCACTTTGGTTTCTGGCGGCCCGTTTTCACGGATCGCGACCAGCGGCGAAGGCAGTGGCGCATGTGCACGGCGCACGTCCACACCATCGGGATCGATATCCTGGGTCCAGACCATCGAGAACGCGTTTCGGTCGTCGCGCGCATACACGCGGATCCGCACAGGCTTGTCGGGTTTCGGGAAACGCAACGACTCGCTGAACGCCGCATTCTGCTCGTGCGCCTCGGCGGTCGTCTGCCACTCGCCAAAAATCGAGCCGAATCCGCGTGAATAGAGGATCTCGCCACTGGCGCGATCGACGACATCGAAGAAATAGGCGCCACGGTCAAGCGTGTCGATGCGTTGCGCCGTGTTGCCGGGCCAGGGCAAGGGTTCGATCACGACGCGTTCCATGCTGTAGATGTCCTGCAGCGCATTTCCACTGTGAACGTAGTCGACACGCATCGTCGATGGCTGCGCCGCATAAGCGCATTGCGCCAGGGCAAGGATCGCCAGCACCGC
The DNA here is from genome assembly GCF_049593775.1 of Dokdonella sp. GTDB lineage: Bacteria > Pseudomonadota > Gammaproteobacteria > Xanthomonadales > Rhodanobacteraceae > Dokdonella. Next base: position 10,669 of record NZ_JBAWHJ010000026.1, read on the forward strand.
AACACAGGACGCGATCTTGAACGACTTCATGGGCGCTTCCCCCCTTTCCAAAAAGCCCGGCAATCCGTGGGTCAGACAGGTTACTGAGGAACGGGTTGAGTTCGCGCATGCCGTTCGTCAGCAGACCAGGCCGAATCTTGCGAACTGCTACCCGGCCCGATGACCATGGGCACTGCGGTTTTTCCAGGCAGGCGAGCAGAATGGATTCATTCCAGAGCGGCTCCAGACGCGGCGATCCGGGCTACGCCTAGTCACCTGCAAGTGGCATTCGACGCTGCTAGTCTTCCAGCCAGGCTCGCGCCAGGGCTTCCTCGTCGGGTGCGAAGTATTCGATCGGAAACGGCCGCATGCCCTTGGCCGTGAAAACCAGTGAGAGTTCCTCCCACTTTTTCTTGCCGACCAGGGCCAGCTTGGCGATGTATCGGTCGTTCTCGGCCTGGAACCAGAGATCGCCCCAGTCACCCGCGTTGTCCCAGCCCTGAAAATCTTCGGCCACCACCAGGATGCGCACCGATCCATGCTGGCGAATGAGCATGGCGGACTCGGACTGAGCGGCCCTGAGTTCGGCTTCTGTCAACTTGCCAGTGATCTTCATGGTCAGGATATTGTCAGTAAAACTGATGACTTCAGCGCCCATTGCTGGCTCCCGGGAATAGATGGTCGTGTCGGTTCAGGCAAATCATAAAATCAGTGAACTCTGTCCAGTGTGTGCATGATCCTGCGTTACACTGGCGTGACAGGCAAGCACCCATCCTCGATCGATGCACTTGACTGGGCCAAGCCATGAAATGAGAGCTGCCAGTACCGGGATCGGTCAAGGGCTCACTTCCCTGATCCAGCCGGCAAGGGACATCAATCGGTCGGGGCGGCCGGTAACGCAGGGGCGTGGCGATGAAAGACGACAAGCACGCTTGCTTCTTCGAAGGTGGTCGCATCGCGGATTTGCAGGCCAATGCGCAATGTTTGGTGCAGGCCGGAGCCAAAAGCCTGATGATCCTGGCCAGTGAAGCCGACGCCTGGCAGCCGGACCAGGTGAACCCATGGCTGCAATCCCTCTCGGTGCCCGTGTTCGGCGGAATCTTCCCCAACATCATCCATGGCGCACAACGCCACACCAGCGGCACACTGGTCATTGGCTTCAGCGAGGCGGTCGAAGTCGCCGTTGTCGAGGGTCTTTCCGACGAACCTGGCCTCGAGCCTCAGTTGCAGGTGCTGACTTCGTTTCTTGAAGGCGCCACATCCCTGATTACCCTGGTGGATGGCCTGTCGTCCAACATCGAATCCTTTGTCGACTCCCTCTACGAAATTCTTGGCGCACGAGCTCCCGTAGTCGGTGGGGGCGCCGGCTGCCTTGATTTCGTCCAGCGTCCCAGCCTGTTCTGTCCGCAAGGCATGATCGAGGATGCGGCACTTCTGGTCTCCCTGCAGTCGAGGATCGACAGCGGAATTGCCCATGGCTGGCAGAAGCTGGAAGGCCCCTTCCTGGTCACCCGTTCTCGCGCCAATGTACTTGAGGAGCTGAATTTCAGGCCCGCGTTTGACGTATATCGACAGGCTGTAGAGGCGCATTCGGGGATGCGCTTTTCCGAGGCGGACTTCTTTTCCATCTCCAAGACCTACCCGCTTGGCATTGAAAGTGTCGACGGCGATTTTCTAGTGCGCGATCCGATTCGCTGCGTCGACAAGCATTTGGTGTGCGTAGGCGAGGTGCCGCAAAACGCAACGGTCTATCTGCTCAAGGGGGATGCTCCCTTGCTGATTGCGTCGGCGGGCGAAGCAGCAGATCGCGCGCTGCGTCACCGGCGCGCTCGAATGAACGGCGAGGATCCGTCTTCGTACAGGGCGCTGGCATTCGACTGCATCAGTCGCGTGCTCTTCCTCGATGACCGGTTTTCAGCGGAACTGCAGGCGATCAACTCGGCGCTTCCCGGGGTCGCGAGCGTCGTGGGTGCGCTCACCCTGGGTGAAATAGCGAACTCGAAGTGCGGCGCAATCGAGTTGATGAACAAGTCCACTGTTGTTTCGGTGTACTGAGGCCTGGCCGTGCCCTTCAGCAACACGCTCAAGTATGTCTCCATCCAGCACGAGCTCGGCATGGCAATCGGCATGGCGTTGCGCTTGCGTCCGATGTTGCTTGTCTTCTCGCGCGTGTGCCTGCGCAGGCTCGGGCTCGCCGCCGTGCACTTCCACTTCCAGCAGCGGGCCGACGGCAGTGTGCAACTGAGTGCCGATGCCGAGACGAACGGTGTGGCCCTGTCGCATTACTTCAGTTTGCCGCTGAACTCTCCGGCGCCAATGCCATCGGCGTTCGGGCCTGGCGCGGACAAAGCGGTGGTTTGTGTGCATCAACAGCAAGAAGGCAGCGAGAATCACACTTACGCATTCAATCTTGGCAACTTCGGGGTCGTTACCCTGCAGCGGATCAAGGGGCCTCTGGAACAATCGATCATCGAGTTGCTCAAGCCGTTGATAGAGCGCCTGGGCCTGAGTTGCCAGGCTTCCATCGAGCACGAGGGTTTGCTGCTGGCCGTTGCCGCAAGGAAGAAGGCAGAGGAAACCATCCTTCACCAGTTGCTGCACGATGACCTGACCCAGTTGCCCAATCGTCGGTATCTGATGCAGTTGCTGGAGGCCGAGCTGGTAACGGCGGATCGAAACGGAACCCTGGGTGCCCTGCTGTTCCTGGATCTGGATCGGTTCAAGGTAGTCAATGACACGCTGGGGCACGCCATCGGCGATCAGCTGCTGATTGCCGTGGCGACCAAGTTGCAGGGATTGTTGGGCGACACCGGGATCGTCAGTCGCTTGAGCGGGGATGAGTTCGTGATCCTGCTGCGCGGCATTGCATCCAGCCAGTCCGAAGCGGTCAGTCACGTCGACGCACTTCTGGAGTGCATCCGCAATGAATTCTCCGGAACGATCCTGGCGGGCGACCATCTGCTCTACGTAACACCATCCACCGGGATCGAGATCTTTCCTGATGGCGACTGCAGTGCGTATCAGATACTGCGACGCGCTGATACAGCGATGTACCAGGCCAAGCTTTCCGGGCTGAACAGTTCGGTCTACTACGATCGACAGCTCTCCTCCGAACTTGAACGGCGACGTGAAATAGAAAAGGAACTGCAGTACGCGCTGAAGGATCTTGGTCAGTTCGCCTTGCACTACCAGACCCAGCACGACATTGCTGGACGCTGCATTGGCGCAGAAGCGCTGATTCGCTGGAACAGCCCCTATCGCACGGACGTAGTTCCCAACCAGTTCATCCCGATTGCCGAGGAAACCGGATTGATGCTGGACCTGGGGCGCTGGGTTCTCGAGAAATCTTGTGCGGATATCCGGCGCTTCCAGGACTCGAATCTGCCGTCGACTTTCCGCAAGGTCTCGGTCAATGTCAGCCCCGTGCAGTTCAATCAGGACAACCTCGTCGATGTACTGTTCGGAATCATCGAAGAGTCGGGTGCCAACCCGGAGTTGTTGGCCATCGAGTTGACCGAAACCACCCTGATCCACAACAAGAAGGCGGCCAGCGCCAAGATGACAGCCCTGCGCAGCCGCGGCATCGAAGTGATCATCGACGATTTCGGGACCGGATTTTCCTCTCTTTCCTACCTCAGCCGTCTGCCGGTCGGGGTTCTCAAAATCGACCAGACATTCGTGCGCAATATCGATTCGGATCCGGGCAACCAGGCGATCGTCGAGACCATCGTCGCTCTCGGACGGGCGCTGGACATCCAGTTGATTGCCGAAGGCGTGGAAACGCAAGCCGAGCAGGCGTGCCTGACTGTCATCGGCTGCAGTCAATATCAGGGATTTCTATACAGCAAGCCGGCGCCTCTGGATGACGTGCTGCAGACTCTGGCAATCGCCGCCAGGGAGCGAGGCTGAGTGCGGGCGCAGACAGATTGCGCCCGCCATCCTCGAGATCACTTGTCGGCAACGTCTGCTTTCATCCACAAGCGCATCAGCCGAAAGGCAGGCCAGCTTGCAAGGAGCAAACCCGTCGCGATCAGGCTGTTGTTGCGATCACTCCAGATGGTAGCCACGAGAAAGGCCACCGATCCCGCCAATGCCAGTCCCGGCACAACGGGATAGAAGGGAACGCGAAACGGTCGCGGCGCTTCAGGCACCCGTCGCCGCTGCACGAAGAGCGAGCTGAATACGAGCACGTAGTTGGCAACAAAGAAAAATGCCAGCAGCGAGACCAGGGTATTGAAGGTGTTGGTGGCAACCAGCGCGAGCACGACGGCAGATTGCAGCAGCAGGCCATAGATGGGCGTGCCGCCCCGGTTGACGCGTTTGAGTATGGCCGGCATCAGCTCGTCGCAGCTCATGGCGTAGCTGACCCTTGATCCCGACAGAAGCAGGGCATTCACGGCAGCCAGCAGCGACACGAGCATGAGGACACGCATCACGGTATCGCCGGCCGGGCCGAACAGGCGGCTGGCAGTGCTGGCGGCCACGAATGGATCCCCGGCCATGGCTTCGATGCCCAGCACATGCAGGAAGGCGAGGTTGAGGGCCATGTAGATCAACATGACCAGGATGACGCCGCCGATGATCGAGCGTGGAATTTCGCGGCCCGGATCCTTGATTTCCTCACCGAAATAAGTGGGCGCACTCCAGCCGTCATAAGTGAGGATCGCCGATTGCAAGGCGACCACAACGGCTGCGATCAGGGCGATACCCATCGGCATCACGGGTGCATTCGAGAGGACGACGGACGTCGGAGCTACCGGTGCTGTCATGACCAAGGCGGCGATGGCCAGCGCAACGAGGGACAGGCCTTTCAGCGAACTGGTCAGCAGCTGAACCACGTTGCCCACCCGCACGCCTTGCCATTGCAGCAGGGTAAACGCGATTACGACCGCTGAACCGGTGAGCCCTTCATGGCCATCCAGCAAGGGCACCAACGGGCCGATATATTCACCAAAGACAATCGCGACGCCCGCAATGGTTCCACAATAGGCCAGGGAGTCGGTCCAGCCGGAGACGAAACCTGCGAACGGCCCCAATGCATCGTGCACCATCGGATACAGGCCGCCTGAGCGTGGCCGTAGCGTGGCCAGTTCCGAGAGGCTCATCGCACCGAGCAGGGCATAGACTGCGCCAAGAACCCAGACCAGCAGGAACATGTGTGTGGATGGAACCAGGGCGGCAATCTCGCCTGGGGTGCGCAGGATGCCCATTCCTATGGTCATGCCGACCATGACGGCAAGGCCGAAGGCGACCCCGAGGACGCGCAACAAGTGTCCGCGATGGGTGGTTGATACTGGCGGTACCGATTCCGACATGCAGCGATCTCCCCTTGTCGTTCGTGCGATCACTTGTCGGCTGGTTCCCCTTCCCCGGAAACCATCGGACAAGCCAGCCGGTTTTGCGCGCGCATGGCAACAGCAAAAGCTCGGTATGCATCAGGATTCTGCAAGCTGGCTGGATGCCGGTTTGCGGCGCAAATGATCTGCTTTCGCATCATGCGCTCCGGGTAGTTCCTCGCGCAAACTGCGAATCAGCGTGCGGAATTAACGGCCAATTGAGAAATGCTGAAGCTTTACTCTACGGGCTTTGCGACAATATGGGCGCAGAAGATGCCCGCTTGGATCCTGTCATGGCAATCCGACGTCCCTTTCACTACGGCCCGCAGACACTCCCTTGATTGCTTCCTTCAAGTCCCTGCTATCGACTGGCGTCAGCCTGCTGTCCTCGTCACCGCGAGCGTTCGGCTCGGCCCTGCTCGACAGCATCATCCGCATGTCGACGACAAAGACCAACTACTGGCTGGAGTTCGTCTTCACCGGCAGCCTCGCCACGGCGCTGCTTGCGGCGGGCGTGCATCAGCACACCGGCTCGTGGCTGGCTGACTTCTTCACCGTCATGGCCGGGCTGCTCGCATTCAGCTTTATCGAGTACGTTTTCCACCGCTGGATATTCCACGGGCCTCCTTCAATGTACAGGCGCGGCCACGATGCCCATCATCTCGATCCGCACGGTTATGACGCACTGCCATTCTTTCTGCCTTCGGCGATCCTGCTGGGGTTGACGCTGGTGTTTGCCATGGTGGTGCCGGCCAGCCATGCCTGCCTGCTCGGCGGTTCGATCGCGTTCGGCTATGTCGCGTATGGCCTGAGTCATTTCGCCATCCATGCCACCCGGTTTCGGCTGCCGTGGATGCGGAATTGGGCGGCACGCCACCACGTCCACCACCACAATCCGAACCAGAATTTCGGCGTCACCACGCCGCTTTGGGATTACGTGTTGGGGACGCGCTACCGGCGCACTTCACGGCGAGGCTGAGTCCTCACGCCGGGTCGCTGGCAGGACGTCGGTGTAGTTCTTCCCTGCCGCGCAGCCATGCACGCAGCGCGCTGATTGAATCCAGCCGATGTGCGCCGATTTCCTCGAGAACGCCGGAATACGCTGCGGCGCCGGCCCCACCGACCACCAGCCCGACTGATTCAGGCAGTGAGCTTCCAAGTTCCCGGAGCTCGTTGGCAACCCGGATATCGTCGGTCGGATGTACGATCGAGAGTGCCACCGTATCCGCATCCACCAGCCTGGCTGCTCGTGTGAGTTCCGCCGCAGGGAGGCTGGCGCCCAGATACATGACACGCCAGCCGCCCAGGCTTGCTGCAGTCGCCGCCAGCATGGCGCCTAGTTCGTGATTCTGGAATGCCGGCGTGGCGACAACGATATTGGGTGCATCCTGACGTGCGTTCGGAAAATCCATCATCCAGCCCAGTACGCGGCGGATGATGGTAGTAGCGAGGTGCTCGTTGGCGGGTGGCATGGTGCCTTCCTGCCAGCGTTTGCCGATGTTCATCAGGAGCGGGCCAAACAGGAGATCAAGAACATCTTCCGATGGCAGGCGCAGTGCCGCCGAACGCAATGTCGTTTCCAGTGCTCCGGCATCGAAATTTTCGATCGCGCAGAGTGCCTTGTCCAGAAAGCTGCTGACGGCTGAGTCGCCCGCCACGATGGACGCTGGCACCGGTGTTGCCGCAATGTCTTCGGCGCTCATGCGGCGAAGCGCATCGTTGTCGAGCCCGGCAACCTGTCCGATCTGGCGTCCCGCGCTGGTCACGCTCGCGAGGAGCTGAAGGCGTTCTATGTCGGCATCGGAATAGTTGCGCTGACCGCCGCTGGTTCGGGTCGGCTGCACCACGTTGTACCGGCGCTCCCATGCGCGCAACAAATCAGGCGACAGGCCGGTTCGTCTGGCAACGACGCGGACAGAATGCTGGGCATTGGTGGAGGCGTCATCCATCCCTCATGGTAGGAATGAAGTGGATCGTTGTCCATATATTTTCATGAGTTGTCCAATAAATCGGACTTACTTGACATCCAATAGTTGGACATATACCGTACAAGCGTCAGTTGGCAGGTCCAATACATGGACAAGCCTTGGACACAATGCTTTTCCTAACCCCACAGGAGTACGACCCATGAAAATTTCCTCTTTCCTCCTTTCCGCGATGATTGCCACTACGCCCATCGCAGCCCACGCGGGCGACATGAGCAAGAAAGCCGCGCCCAAAGACATTGTCGATACGGCGGTCGCAGCCGGCAGCTTTACCACCCTGGCCACGGCGCTTGACGCGGCAGGGCTGATTGCGACGCTGAAGGGCCCGGGTCCATTCACGGTATTCGCGCCCACCGACGCAGCATTCGAAAAACTGCCGGCGGGCACGCTCGATGCACTGCTGGCAGACAAGGCCAAGCTCTCTGGCGTTCTCACCTATCACGTCGTGTCAGGCAAGGTCATGGCTGCCGATGTGGTGAAGCTGACCAGCGCGGACACGGTCAATGGCAAGTCCGTCTCGATCAAGGTGGTTGATGGCAAGGTCATGGTGAATAACGCAACCGTGGTTACGGCAGATATCGAGGCATCCAACGGTGTCATCCACGTCATCGACACCGTGCTCATCCCGTAATTGCCGATCGTTGTCGAGTCGAGCTGCGTTTCCGCAGGCTCGACCGTATCGCCCCGTCATCCCTCCCTGACGGGGCGTACGTCATTGTGAGTATCGGGCAGGGCATGCGGTGTTGGCTTGCGCATGCGTGATGACCAGAGGTGGCTTGACTGCGAAGACTCTGGTCCTGCCGCTGGCATCACCTGACGAACGCAGCGATCAAGTTTGACAATTTTTGCCTCGCGATCCGGCTTGCGTCCCGTGCTGCCGTGGAATCGCCCAGGTGAGGCGGCTGGTGCGACGACTGGACGGACATGAGGTGTGCGGAGAGTTGCCGTCACAGGATTTCTGGCTTCGATGCGCGGGCGCATTTCTGCCATCCCGATAGCGAGCCATCTCTCTGATTCAATGGCACTTGTGCAAGCCCCATGAGGCCGGCCGGTCGTTCTCGGTGGATCAGAAACCTTCTCGGAAGCCGGCCAGTCTGCTAGAAGCTACGCTTCCTGAACATCTGGCACAAAAATTGCTTGACATTTCCCCGGAACTGCCAGACGAAACGACTGTCGCCACTCGCAAGATGGTCGGACACATCGGCATTTCCCTGTTGCTACACCGGCGCCAGAACCTGTACTGCCGCGCCGGAATTTATCGAGGGAGGGGCATCTCATGCTCAGTACAACGCTTATGCTTACCGCTGCACTATTTTCTTCCGCTCGTTTCGGACCCAATGACACGGTCATGGTCGAGGCGGTAGGTGAGGGAGCCCGTATCACCGCCTATGGTGATACCCAGATCGTCAAGATCGTGGCCGAGGACTTCGAGCTTCAGGACTGCCAGGAAACCTTGCGCGACAAGTTGAATCCCGGTCGGTGCCTGTTTTCCGAAGGTGGACTGATCACGCTGAGCAGGGATCCGGAAGGGACGCGGCTGACCTTCCAGGATGCCAAGCGCGGCAGCTCGGTTGAGTTCGTGGTCGATCTTGCTGGCCGTGAGCGCGCCGCCAAGGCTCTTTCGCCCTGATTCGAGGCATCACGACGATTGATTTGGCCCGCCAACGGGCCTGAGCCAGCGCTTCTCCCGCTGACGGGAGAAGCGCCGGGCTGAGCCAATCCCCTATTCGCGGCGACGCTCGACTCGCGAAGTTCAGTAGCCGGCAAGGCAGCTGTCCGGAATTCTCGTCCGGGCCCCCGGCTTCGCTGCCCATTCTCCACCTTCCTTTCCATCTTGCTACATTGCCAGCCTTCGTCGATCGAGCGGGGCTTATGGCAAGTACAGTGGAAAGCGGCCAGTTCGCAAACCTGGCCAACGGTACGCGTCTTCACTACGCGCGTTGTGGCGAGCCCGGCAAGCCCCTGCTCATCTTCGTACATGGCTTCCCGGAATTCTGGCATGCATGGTCCGCACAGTTGCAGGAATTCGGCGCGGACCACTTTGCCGTGGCACCGGACTTGCGCGGATTCAACCTTTCGGACATGCCTGTCGAGGTATCCGCCTATCGCACTCGTCACATCGTGGAAGACCTGTGCCAATTTGCGGCCACGCTTGGCTACGAAAAATTTGTCCTGGTAGCGCATGACTGGGGTGGTGCGGTTGCGTGGAACCTGGCCATTGCTTGCCCGGAACTGGTTGAAAAGCTGGTCATCATCAATTCCCCGCATCCCTGGCTATTCATCCAGGCGCTGTCGAACGACCCTGCGCAAATCGCTGCCAGCGGTTACATGAACTGGCTGCGCGCCGAGGGTTCCGAAGCCCGATTGGCCGCAGACAATTTCGCCCGCATGGACGGCTTCTTCAAGGATCTGCATGCCTCGGTACTGCCTGACTGGTTTGACGAGACGGTTCGTGCCCGCTACCACGCGTGCTGGAATCGCGGTCTGCACGGTGCAGTCAACTACTATCGCGCAACGCCACTGCACCCTGCCGATCAGAGCGGATCGGGTGCGCACACCTTGAAGCTGGATCCCGAAAGCTTTCGGGTGCGCGTGCCAACACTGGTGATCTGGGGGGAATCAGACCACGCACTGATGCCGAGTCTGCTGGAGGGTCTCGAGCAGTGGGTCGATGATCTCGTCGTCGAGCGGATACCCGATGGCAGCCACTGGGTCATTCACGAGCAGCCCGATCGCATCAACGCACTGATGCGGGGATTCCTGCGCGCCTGAAGCAGCCGGTCCCGGCGGACTCTGCAAGTCCGATCGCTAGCGCTGGAAACAAAAAAAGAGGCCGCCATTGCTGGCGGCCTCCCGGGCTTTCGCGTGGTACTCGATTCCGTTACTGCATGGGTGGATCGAATCCGTCCACGTAGATGACATCGCTCACCGGTGCCGCTTCGCATGACTGGACGGTTACGTCATCGATGTACCAGCCATGGGGAACGTTTCCGACCGAGAGATCGGTGCCCACACGGAATCGGAAGCGTACCGTTTCTCCGGCATGTGAAGTCAGGTCGACTACCGAACGCAAATAAGGCTGCGGGTCACCGCACCATGCGTTGGATCCGTTCAGCGGATTCGTGGTGCCACTGATTGGACCGTTGTAGGGGTCGGTCAGCATCAACGTGCCAGGTATCTGTGTAAACGTCGTGCCGCCATCGGTCGAGATTTCAATGATCGCACCGTCGTAGCAGCCTCCCGCTCGGTCTTCCAGGGTCTGGTCATTCCAGAAGATCAGCGATAGTGGATCCTGGCCGGTGGGCAGTACGACTTCAGGCGAGATCAGACGCTGGTCGGAGGCAGCTGGCAGATCCTGGGCAAGGAACGCATTGGTTCCGCTATGCGGTCGCGCTGTCGAGATCGCCCAGTTGCTGGCTCCGGTACTGCCGGCTCCCAGCGTCCATGCACTGTTGTCACCTTCGAAATCCGTTGAATACACATCAACGTTGTTCGAGCCGATCGGACAGTCGCCCGGCAGCGGTACCGTGGTGAAACGGAAGGCTGTTGCGTCTGGCCCGACTCCGCAAACGTTGTCTGATCGCACTCGCCAGTACAAGGTCGTGTTGGACGGGAAGTCGACGTTCGGTGTATGGCTGGTCCCCGCAACAGTCGCGGTGTAGACCAGCGGCGCGCCAAAGCCGGGCTCATCATCGACTTCAAGGATGTAGTTGGCTCCCTGTGCTGCGGCGCCCCAGGTGAATGTCGGGCGTACCGGAACCACGTTTGCATTGTCCGCCGGGGCAGTCAGCACAGGCGCCGTCGGTGCGGCCGTGGAGACACTGAGGCCGAGTGCCGTGCTTTGCACGATCGCGCTCGGACTGGATGTGCCGGTTACACCAATCACCGAATCTCCAGCGGCAACGCCCGTCGTGGTGATGGTCACGGTCGAGAAACCGGGCGGCATGACCGGGTTGGTGCCGTAGGCTACCGTTGCGTTGGCCGGAATTCCGGACGCCAGCAGGGTGACCGGTTCCGTGAAGCCCTGGAACTGGTTGACGTTGACCGTGTAGACGGCGTCATTCGGGGCACACACGGCCATGTTGCCCGCTTCCGCTACCAGCAGGAAGTCGGTCCCGACCAGAGTGCGATCAGTAAAAATGTCCGGGCTGCCACCGCGATCGTCCGACCACAGATAATGGGCGCGACCATCTTCGTCCTGCAATTGCTGGTCGTAGTCGCCGTGGTAGCAGGTGGCCAGCGACGAATCGAGCACGATTGCACTTGAGACGTCGCTCAGGCGCACGCTGGGCTGCGTCCAGCTGACGCCATTGTCGAACGAGGTGCGCGAGTAGTAGTCGACCAGCAGGTTGTTGACCGTGTCGAGCTGGCGGCTGTAGTAACCCACTGTGACCTGGCCACCGGTTCCGACGGCAAGCGTCGGCTGGTACTGGTCGGTCGTCGTCGCGTCGTCATTGACCAGGACTTCCGGGTCCCATGTGGTGGTGTTCGGGTTGTAGCGACGGTAGTAGACATTGATCACGTCGCCGGTTCCAAAGCCATCCGGATCGTAGGTATAAACCGCATGCAGATAGCCGTTGCGAAACACGATCTGCGGAGAGGGCAGCAAGCGCACGTTGCCCTTGAGTGCGGGCCTGCCGCAGGAACTGGTCGAGGCCGCGTCACGCGGATTCGGCTGGTTGGACATCGCCGGCGCAAGCGTGGAATAGCTGACGCCGCCATCGGTGGAGCGGACGAGCGGAATCTCGAGGTTGCCGTTCGGATAGCCGGTCGGAGGCATCCAGGCAAGCCAGCTGACATAGATGTCGCCATTGGGTGCGATGGTCGGCCAGGCGCCCTGGACGGATACCCCGGACGGACTGATTGCCAGCTGCGTGGACCAGGTCGCGCCGGCATCGGTTGAGTGGGTGCTGTAAATGCGAGAACTGGCGCCAAAATCGACCCACACGATGTAGATGCGGCCATAGAGCGGGCTGGTCGGCTCGTTGTCGATGGCCATGAGTTCCTTGTCATCATTGCCGGATGCGACCTGGCTGACGAAGGTGAAGGTCTGGCAATCGTCGTCCGAGCGGTAAAGCGCCAGGCCACCGTTGCGCAACGCGGCGTAGTAGAACTTTCCGTCCAGCCGCCGCCAGACCATGCTCGGGTCCCCTGAATCATCGTTGCTTATGGCGCCGCGATCGTCCCAGGTCTGGCCGCCGTCCGTGGAACGTGCGAAACCGGAGAACCCCAGGTTCTGGGACACGCCGTGGTAGGAATCGTTGTAAGCGGAACACAGCGTGCCGGTGACCGGGTTGAGCGAGATCGAACTCTCGCTCTGCGTGCGTGTGCTGCCGGCATCTCCGGTCGGGTCGCTGACGTTGATGTCGGTGACCGGCTCAAGATAGGGAAGAACATCGAATGGAACTTCGGACTTTACCTGGCCGATGAAATCGGCCTGCCGGCCGCAAGCCTTGGCCAGGAAGAACAGCAGTCCGTCCATGCGGTTGGCCAGCTTCGGGTCATCCAGCATCGCGCAGGATTCCGCCGTTACATGCTGCGCCGCCTTGGCCGCAGCTTTCGCCGCCGCGGATTCGTCGCTACCCGAAGTATCAGCAGCCACTGCAGCCGTGGCCACCGTACAGATCAGGATCCCTGCAAACACGCGCACAACACCGCACCACTTGAATGGTCGTCTGCTCACGATTCGTACTCCCCGGATTGCCCCAAATTGGAGGCACAAGCTGAATACGGTACCCGAAGTTACGCCCTG
>NZ_JBAWHJ010000027.1:0-12505 GCF_049593775.1 Dokdonella sp.
GAGATCGAAGCGGATTCCGTCAATGGTTTCGGTTTCATGCTTAGCCAGTCGTGGATGCAAGTTGCTCGCTTGGTACGCTTCGAGAATCAACTTGATCGTCTCGGCGACCTGTTCCTGTTCGGAACCCAGCGAAACATCGAACGGCGAAACGGAGGAAGTGAACCTGTTGCGCGCGCCGTAGCTCAGGTACAGCAATTGGGTTTCAAGGTCGACCAGCTCCTCACCCGCAGCCATCTCGAAAAGGTCGCGGCCTTTCCCTGTCGTTGCCTTCACTTCCGCTTCGGAAAGCACATCCCACCGCCAGGGTATCGACATGCGCCAACCGATAGGAGCATACCGGTACTCACCTTCGCTGATAACTCCGGTCTCGGGCTGGATCAGCTCCTGGGACTGCGAGCCACAAGCCGAAAGCAGCGCGCAAAGGCAAAATATCATTGCTGCGGCATGGCGCATGGGAGATTCTCCTGCTGATGCCCTGAGTATCGTCCTGACCTGCGAAATTTCCAAGGATGAACCAGGGAGCCCCATCCAATCGAATGCGCAATGTGTAGAGGTGACAACACCATTGCCGCAAGTAACTGAAATGAACAGGAAATAGATCGCTTCAGCACTGGCGCTGCTTGGAGTCTTCTGGTTCTACCTTGCTTTCGAATCGTACATGCGCGGCAAGACGGGCATTTGCCTGGCCCATACTGCTGCCGGCGCAGCTTTCATCGTCCGCGGGATCTACGAGTGACGGAAAGCCAATCGCTTGTAGAGACACGGACCTGGGCGTGCTTTGCTCATCGAGACGTGCGACTCCAACACGCTCGACCCGAATGCCTCGCAAGTATGATGGCTCCCCGGACCAGCTTTCCGGATCAGGACTGCCACCTGACCCGGATTGCGTCCGGGTTTCCGAGTATCGCGGTCTTTTCCGACCTCACGATTGATACCTAGTCGATATCGATAAACATGGGAATCGTGCCGCTGATTTCGTCGATGGCACCAGCCACTTTACCTATGGTGATGGCGGATGCTCGGTAGGGTGAGCGACTGATCTCCCGGTTCAGTACGAGAGCCAATTCGCCATCCGTTTTCGCTCCGAGTGAGATTCTTTCGCCAATCTTCCCGTCGGATACCAACGCCAGATTGCTTAGATTTACTGCCGGCGCCAGCCCCCCAGTGATGACAACAAGATAGTTTTCCGGATCGGCCCGGCCAGTTGTCGGCTGAAAGTCGACGTGTTCGCTGCCATCTTCGAAGGAAACGAGTCTGTTCTGAACTGATTGCTTGGCCACCCCGATGACAGCATTCAGATTGCTGGCATTTACCTTGGCCACTCCCAACATCGCTTGTCCGCTTTCCAGTGAGGGGACAACACCAGTCATTGCTACCAGATCGCCCGGCTCGATGGGGCTGGTACCCATATTTACAACCAATGACTGGGTCGCAGCCAGACGGTCAACAATTCCTGCCGTGCTTATGCCTGCGGTACCCCCAAAATAGGCATCGAAAAAGGCAGAACCACCCTGCACAAACATGCCGCGATAATTGGTGCTGAAGATTCGTGCGCCGTATCCGGATGAGCCAGCAGAATCCGTGCCGCGGGCATAGATGCCCTTCCCTCCTTCAAAATAGCCGCCTTCATTGTTGAAGCTTTGAGTATTCGAAATATCACCGCGGCCGTAAACGCCTACACCCTGATTGCTTTCACCGTAGACGCCCGGAGCCAACGGATTGGGCTCCGATCGATCGCCGCTGCTGTAGCCATACACACCGATGCCGTTGGGGCTGGAGAAGTAGCCGGCGTAGCCGGTGGCACTTTGTGCCTGTAAAGGCTGCGCGCTGGACGCCACACAAAGCAGCAGCGCTATCGTCCCGACTTGAATTTTACTCATGGTATTTCTCTTTGGTTGGCTGATACGGAGGTTGTCGTTCACTGGACTTCCACCCGCAAGCGGCCAGTCACTTTGATATCCCCACTGGTCACGGTGATGCTGGAGTTGACACTTCCGGCGTTCACTATTTCCAGGCTTCCCCCCGTCACTGACAATCCCCGATTTGATTCAAGACAGCGGACGCTGCGAACTCCCAACGAACTGCCGTATACAATTGCCTGCGGATTTGGAATCGGGATGGAAACGGAATCACCGTCAGCAGGAATGACATCGCCTTGCCAATTTCCGGGACTGGCCCAGGAGATGGCATCACCGCCCCCATCCCAATACAGCTTTTGTCCCGGGGCGCACCCCTCGAACCCATCGCTGAAAATATACTCCTGCGCATCCAGTTCGCCCACAAGCAACAACTGCGAAAAAATGGTCAGGAAGCACGCTTTAAGTAGAGTGTTAATTTAGGACCCCTCGATTTTTCTCATACCCGCCTCAGGCTATATTCAAGTGCACGGGCAGTCAACCGCGCAGATGCTACGTTATACCTTAATATACTAGTGCACTATCCGAGTCCAACACTGGAGTCCAACCTGGCCATGCACACTCGCGAGCCTGACCCGCACTGTCCTCGCCAGATAGCAGGCATTACAGTCGTGGGCTGAGGTCCGGAGAGTCACTCTTTGAAAGTCTCGTCAAAGCACGCATCCCACAACGCGACGAACAGCCTGGCAACCCGGAATGCACAACCTGCCCCGAACTTTCATCACCCTTCCCGGAATACCGGATGGCCCGCCCAGAAAACTCCTGGCGACCCAACCTCCCGGCTTCATCAATAGTGCGCTAACGGCTGCTACGTATCGATAGGCAGCGCCAATGAGACTGATCGTATCAATTGACTTCCCTGCGTCGAGCAGAGCTTCTAGAGTGATGGAACTACCTCTCCAGGAGCCCGCGCCATGAGCAAGCCGATCGATACTTCCAAACCGACCCACCTGACCACTGATTTCGGCGCCCCGGTTCCTGACAACCAGAACAGTCTCACCGCCGGCCCACGAGGACCGCTGCTGGCGCAGGATGTCTGGCTCAACGAAAAGCTCGCAAACTTCGTACGCGAGGTTATTCCCGAGCGGCGGATGCATGCGAAAGGCTCGGGCGCGTTCGGCACCTTCACCGTCACCCACGACGTTTCGAAATACACCCGTGCGAAGATTTTCGATGCGATTGGCAAGAAAACCGAGATGTTCGCCCGATTCACGACCGTGGCCGGTGAGCGCGGTGCTGCCGATGCAGAGCGCGACATCCGCGGCTTCGCGTTGAAGTTCTATACCGAGGAAGGCAATTGGGACATGGTGGGCAACAACACGCCGGTGTTCTTCATCCGCGATCCACTCAAATTCCCGGATCTCAACAAGGCGGTGAAGCGCTGCCCGCACACCAACCTTCGCAGCGCCACCTACAACTGGGATTACTGGACGCTGTTGCCCGAGGCACTGCACCAGGTCACCGTGGTGATGAGCGACCGGGGCATTCCGGCCAGTTTCCGCCACATGCATGGATTTGGCTCGCACACCTACAGCTTCTGGAACGCCAACGGCGAACGCTTCTGGGTAAAGTTCCATTTCCGCACGCAGCAGGGCATCAGGAACCTGACCGACGCCGAAGCCGCCGAGATAGTTGGCAGTGACCGCGAGAGCAACCAGCGCGACCTGTTCGATGCCATCGAGCGCGGCGACTTTCCGAAGTGGACAATGTATGTACAGGTGATGCCGGAGGCCGACGCGGAAACCTCGCCCTATCACCCGTTCGACCTGACAAAGGTCTGGCCGCACAAGGACTACCCGCTGATCGAAGTTGGTGAATTCGAACTCAATCGCAACTCGAAGAACTTCTTTGCCGATGTCGAGCAAAGTGCCTTCGCGCCTTCAAACCTGGTGCCTGGCATCAGCGTGTCGCCCGATCGGATGCTGCAGGCACGCCTGGTTAATTACGCCGATGCGCAGCGTTACCGCCTGGGTACCAACTACCAGCAGATCCCCGTCAATGCCGCGCGCTGCCCCGTGCTCAGCAACCATCGCGACGGCATCGGTCGCGTTGACGGAAACTACGGCAGCCTGCCGCACTACGAACCCAACAGCTTCCATCAGTGGCAACAACAGCCACAGTTCCGCGAACCGTCATTGAAGATCAGCGGCAACGCCGATCACTGGGATTTCCGCGAAGACGATGACGACTACTACAAACAGCCCGGCGACCTGTTTCGGCTGATGACGACGTCACAGCAGCAGGCGCTGTTCGACAACACGGCCCGCGCGATGGGTGATGCGCCCGATTTCATCAAGCAGCGCCATGTCGACAACTGCAGCAAGGCCGATCCGGCCTATGGCGCAGGTGTAGCCACTGCATTGAATGCGCTCGGCGGCAACGTCAGCCAGCAGTGAGGCCTGGCCCAAGACTGCGGACACATTTTTAGAAGCCACTTCAGAACCAAGCCATGACACCCGCGATATCCGCGGGTGTCATGGTTGTTCGCATCCTGGCCTGTCCTTTTCGCAGCAGCGGTCAGATCGATACGCCGACTGCAATGAGCCAGGCCACCCCGATAGCGTGACCTCAAGGCAGCGCGCTGTCTGAAGAAGCGACCGACACGGCACGCACGAACTCCTCGGGGTCTGAATACCCCCGTCATGCCCCTTAATGGGTCCAAGTCCGCGACTGGAATGCCGCGCGGCGTTGGGCAGCCGCGATTCCTCCATCCTCCCTGCATATTTTTTCACTAGAGTTGCTCCAACCAGGCAGAAATCGTCTCCAAGGTCATCTGAACCGCGGTTGGGGTGGCGCGGACATGCCCCCTAGACCGACACCAATCCAGTGTTCCAACACGTACATGTCGACGCCAGCGACTCCATGTCACCGGCTTTGTCAGGTAGCCCCAATGAGGATTGAAGAATGAAACTCCACATCGCTGCTTTCGCAGCACTCTGCCTTTCCTCGGCCACAGCCTCTGCGGAGACATTCAGCGCAGACGTCTGGGCCGACAACTGGTTTGAAATGCGAATCAACGGTACCCAGGTTGCCGAAGACAGCGTACCCATCACGACCGAACGCTCGTTCAATGCCGAGAGCTTTGAGTTCGTCGCCAAGCGGCCTTTCGTCATTGGCCTCGTAGCCAAGGACTTCAGACAAAACGACTCCGGCCTTGAATATATCGGCACCAGGCGACAGCAAATGGGGGACGGGGGCGTCATTGTGCAGATCAAGGATGGCTCGGGTGCGACGGTCGCGGCCAGCAATGCTGAGTGGCGGTGCCTGGTCATTCACAGCGCGCCGCTGGACAAGTCCTGTGAGCGCGAGGCAAACCCCGTTGCAGGCGAAGGGGCCTGCACCTTTCAGATTCTGGATGAGCCCGAAGGCTGGGATCAGGCTGGCTTCGATGCCTCGAACTGGCCGAAGGCAAGCGTCTATTCCGAACGTGAAGTCAGTCCGAAAGACGGCTATGACCGGATCGACTGGGTATCCGAAGCGAAGTTGATCTGGGGGCCCGACCTTGAGCAAAGCAACACCATTCTCTGTCGCGTGTTAGTCAAGTGACTCGCCGCGGCAGTACGGAGCCACAGACATGACCTATCCAGCCAAACTGGCGATGAGCAGCTTATTGCTGACCGCCGTCGCATTCAGCGCTGCCGCCCATGAAGACCACTGCGCTGCTGTCACCGAGTCGGTTGCTGATGCGGGCTTCGCTGCGCGTGTCACCGTGACCTGCACGGACAGTCACGCACTCCTCCACTCCGACACCTACCCGGATCACGAGAAGATGACCGGAATCATCGGAACGAACGAGCAAGTTCCGGTCCCGGCTGAGTACGCTGCGCCGATCATCCTTGCCCCGACGCTCGGCACAAAGCCGCAAACTCGGGATGCTGCCTTGGGTGTAGCGGTAAACGGCGTGCCCATCTACGACTACACCGCGGGCGGCGAGATGAGCCAGGCGGATCTGACCCACCATCAGGCTCATCACGATACGCTTCAGACAGGACAGCTCGATGTTTGTGGCGGGCATGCAGGGCGCGGAGATGACTATCACTACCACGCCAAACCGAACTGCATGATCGCAAAGATGGCCAACGCCAGTGACCATGCGATCATCGGCTGGGCCTTCGATGGCTTTCCTATTTATGGCGACAACAATCCGGATGGGTCGCTGATCGCCGAGGGAGATCTGGACCTGTGCAATGGACAGGCCGACAAGACCTTCGGCTATCGTTATCACACCTCGGCCAAGGCACCCTACATCGTGCAGTGTCTGATGGGAAAGGTAGCCGACTTCGATCGGCTTCCGCGCGTGCGGCCGCTATCGGCGGCAGATGGGAGCGGCGCTGCGCCCGGACGGCCACCACAAGGTGGTGTTGAAAATCTCGTCTTTAAAGAAAAGGCAGATGGCAGCCGGAGCATGGACTACAGTTTCAAGGGTCAGGACTACTACATTCGCTACACGCCTTCCGACAAGCCCGGCTGCTATGACTTCGTCACGCGAACGGTAACCAGTGGCGGCACAATAGACTCGGGCGAGTACTGCCGGCAGTAGAACCCGCAACGCAGGCATGCATGATTCGCCACCGACGCGCTGCCCAAACACCGGACGCGTGGAATCAAGTTGCAACAATGAAAGAGCGGAAAGTCGGGTCGGGGTGCACTTCCCTAAAAGCGCACCAAGAGCGGAATGCCTGAGGTACAAGCTGCCCCGGAATTCTTTTGAGAGAAGTGGCTCTTCCGTGAGCGTGGAACATCCTGGCGCTTGTTGTTCGGAGTCAGTTGATACCAGTGGCTTCCTCGAAGCCATCGGCAAAAAGCACGTCACTCTGTTCGACGACCATATCGACATTGTTGAGCCTGGTCGCATCAAGGCTGCGCGCGACCAGGCGATAGGTGCCCGGCATGTCGAAGGTCAGTGCGGCGAATGTCGCAACGCCTGCCGTGGTCGCTGACGTGGCGCCGGCCAGTGCTGCGCCGGCAGGCCCCGATCCCGATGCAATCTCAAGCGTTACCGGAGTGCCATCGGGCACCGGCTGATCGAGGATATTCACGACGCCCACCTGGTAGCCAGGTGTCACAGGCTGATTCTCGGTACCCGTGGACGGCTCCTGCAGAAATTCCAGATCAGCGGAGATCGCCTCGGCGTTGCTCAGATAGATGCGCAATGAATCGATTTGCAGATGCGAACTCGACAGTGCGCCATTGCTGATCGAGTAGAGGAGGCCACCAATGCCGTTTGATGTGACGCCGTGGGCGCGCTCCCGGATCAGCGGAATGCCATCACGGAAGATCTCGTAGATGCCGGCATCCATGTCATAGCTCACGCGGTATTGGTAAACCCGCCCGGCGTCATAGCTGACACCATCGAAAAACGCAGTGCCATTGTTGTCGGATACCGCCATGGTGCCGTTTGACTGGTACGACAACGACATGAATGTCTGTGCCGAACTGGTTCGCTCACGCAGCGAGATGCCGTATCGATCCCGTGCGGTCATCGCCGCATCGAAATCCAGGATGAAAAGCCCTGAGCGGACCTCCAGATCATCGAGGAACTGCCAGCGCAGGACCTGCGTGGTTGAGTCGTCCGTGCTTGCCATGTCGAGAATGTTCACGCCCGGCGCTTCCTCGATGACCACCGCATCCAGGCCCGGATTCCTGGCGTGGGGCTCATGCAGGCTGGCCCCGCCCATTCCGATCGGCAATCCGGCGGTCTTGTCTTCGAAATCGGCTTCGAGGGCAACCGGGAATGGCAAGGTGCCGCTAACTGTCAGGTTGTCGAGGTCGAATGAACTTCCGCTGGATAGGGTCGAATAGCCGAACAGGACGGCACCGATGCCGCGGTCGGCAATTCCGAATGCTCGCCCCTTGGCCAGCGTCGTGCCGCCGAGGATGATCGTGCTGGTCCTGGCATCCATGTCGAACACCAGATCAACATGCAGTGGCGCATTGGCGAAGTACGCGTCGCTGGCGGTGCCGATTGAGCCGTTGGCATCGGAAGCCGTGATCGATCCCGAAGCACTAAAAGAAAGGCTGAGGAAGGACTTCGAGGAACTGATGCTCTCACGAACGAGAATGCTGAAGCTGTCCCGGGCACTCGCGGTCAGGTCAAAGGAAATTCTTGCCTCGCCTTCGATGATCTCGGCATTGCCCATCATTTGCCAGCGCGACCGCCGCGCACCGTTGGTGCTCAAGTCGTTGCTGATTCGTAGCAGGTTGTGTCCGGGCGTCACCTCGACCACCGCTGCATCAAGGCCGGACAGGCCGATCGGCTCACCGAACATTGCGCCACGTATACCGATTGGCTGCCCCACCGCCTTGTTGTCAAAATGCGCATGGAGCGCTGGCCGATCGGGGATGACCACTCCCGCCCGACTCTCGATAGACGTGGCAAATACCAAAATCAACAGCAAGAATAGAAACTGAACACGCATCAAGCTTCTCCGCAACGTATGAAGGTCGAAGCCAACCCGTCCTGTCTCAGGGTTGGCTCTCCCATTCATCGTCACGGGTTGCTTGTCCGGAGGCTTATAGAAACCATCAAAATTCCATCAAATGTTCCTCAAATCGCTGAATCCTGGCGAATATTTCGACAACTTCCAGCTCAGGCGCTGGCACCAGGCTAGAAAGACAGACGAGGACGCGTATGGGCGATGCCAAGCAGCTGGCTGGACCCAGCAACCGCGGAAGTGAGTTGGAAGCGTGGGCAGGTGCAACGAAGGGCGATGCCAGCCTGCCGAAAAGGGTGGCTATCCGGCGATCAACTGGCCTCGTGCTCGCTGCTCGGTATTGACATACATACCACGTACTCGGTATGTTTCAGTCATGGCCAGACCTACCAAACAAGATCCCGAGCGTGGTGACGCCCGTACTCGCCTCCTCGAGGCCGCCCGTGATGTCATCCGGACCAAGGGATTTACGGCTACCACCGTGAGCGACCTCTGTGACACCGCGGGCGTGACCTCGGGCGCTTTCTTCCACAACTTCAAGAGCAAGGAGGCTCTGGGCACCGCGGCAGCAGAGCACTGGGCGACGACGACCTCGGAATTTTTTCGAAGCGCGCCCTACCACGCCCACAAGGATCCCCTCGACCGGGTGCTCGGCTATATCGATTTTCGCAATGCAATCATCGACGGTGATCTTGCCGAGTTCACCTGTCTGGTCGGCACCATGGCACAAGAGGTTTACAACACCTACCCCGAGATTCGCGAGGCCTGTGCCGCCAGCATCCTCGGGCATGCCGCTACCCTCGAAGAAGATATCGCGGCTGCCATGTCAGCGCGGGGTGTTCAAGCGGACTGGACGCCTGCGAGCCTGGCCCTCCACACCCAGGCGGTACTGCAGGGCGCGTTCATCCTGGCCAAGGCCACGGGTGATCGGGATGTGGCCAAGGAGAGCGTCGACCATCTGCGTCGCTATATCGAATTGCTGTTTCAGACCACGCGCTCCAAGCGCGAGGCACCATGATGAATCTGCAAGCCAAACCCGTGATCACCGTATTCGAACACTCGCCCGATGAGGGCAAGGGAATGGCGCGAGACATGCGCGTTCGCTGGGCGCTGGAAGAAGTCGGCCAGCGCTACGATGTCCGTCCAGTCTCCTTTGCTTCGATGAAGGAAGCCGCACACAGATCGCACCAGCCCTTCGGGCAGATCCCAACCTACGAGGATGGCGATCTCATCCTGTTTGAATCAGGCGCGATAGTTCTGCATATCGCGAACCACCACACGGGACTGCTACCGCAGGATGCAGATGCTCGGGCGCGTGCGACAAGCTGGGTGTTCGCGGCACTCAGCACGATCGAGCCGCCCATAGTCGAACGTGAAGTGGTCGAGTATTGCGAACGCGAAGAATCCTGGTTCGAACAACGGATGAGTTCTGTTGATGACCGGCTTCGCAATCGACTGAAGGATCTGTCTCACCGCCTCGGTGAAGCCGACTGGCTCGACGGGGCATTCAGCGTCGGTGATCTGATGACGATCGACGTTCTTCGCAGGTTGGCAGGATCGGGCCTGCTTGAAGAGTTCGCGAACCTCTTGACCTATGTGGCCCGCGGCGAGGCACGACCTGCCTTCAAACGAGCGTTCAACGCCCAACTTGCCTGTTTCAACGCCGCCTCGACGGACTGCAATCAATCCCCAATTGCCAACCACAAGGAGTCCATGAAATGACTGATCTCGCTACCTGCCTGTGGTTCGACCACGGTCAAGCCAGCAAGGCGGCCGAGTTCTATGCCGCCACCTTTCCCGACAGCCAGATCATTCGCACGAACACCGCGCCGGGTGATTTCCCCGGTGGCCGGGAAGGCAGCGAACTGACGGTCGAATTCACCCTGCTCGGACGCAGATTCGTTGGCCTGAATGGCGGACCCAACTTCACTCCGAACGAGGCCATCAGTTTCATGGTTGTCACCGACGACCAGGAACAGACCGATCGATACTGGGATGCGATTGTCGGCAATGGAGGCACCGAGAGCGCTTGCGGATGGTGCAAGGACCGCTGGGGTTTTTCATGGCAGATAACGCCGCAGATCCTGCTCGATCTGACGACGAGCTCTGACCATGGCAAGGCGAAGCGCGCTTTCGACGCGATGATGACGATGCGAAAGATCGACATTGCCACACTTGAAGCGGCAGTCAATTCAAACTGAAGGAGAAAAGTGATGAGCTACATCGACGGTTTCGTGATCGCGGTACCCACCGCCAACAAACAGACGTTCATCGACCATGCCAATCTGGGCGACAGCGTATTCATGGATCTCGGCGCTACTCGCATTCTCGAATGCTGGGGTGACGACGTGCCAGACGGAAAAGTCACGGACTTTCGCAAGGCCGTGCAGGCAAAGGATGACGAGACAGTCGTCTTCTCCTGGATCGAGTGGCCAGACAAGCCGACACGCGACGCGGCATTTGCCAAGATGAAAGAGTGGATGGAACACCCGGAAAAAGCCGACCCCCGCATGGATCCCTCAAAGAACCCGATGCCCTTCGACGGCAAGCGCCTCATCTTCGGCGGTTTCGCGCCGGTGGTTGAACTCCGAAGCAAATCCTGACGACAGTCGCACAGTCATGCCTGGCGTTGTCACGCAGCAGTAGGCCATGGCTGGCGGGATCCACGAGCACAGCCGCGCCCTCATGGTTGCCGATGCGATGGCGCGGTGGCCGCGCACAACGGCATCACCAGCAGGGCTCGACAAGAGCCAGTCTCGCTGGCCACCGAGACAATCATCGCCCGAAAGGACGAACATGAGTTCAGCGAACAGACAGAGAGCATCACCCGATGAAGATCACGATCGAGACCCTCATTGCGGCACCCGTCGAGCAGGTATGGGACGCCTTCACCACCCCTGCCGACATCATCCAATGGAACTTCGCATCCGACGACTGGTGCTGTCCGTGGGCAGAAGTGGACTTGCGAGTTGGCGGTGTCCACAAGGCGCGCATGGAGGCGAAGGACGGCAGCTTCGGCTTCGATTTCGAGGGCGTCTACGAAGAGGTTGCGCCAAACAGCGCAGTTACGCTCGCGATGTGCGACGGTCGCAAGGCGCGCACCACATTCGAGCCTGTCGGCAGCAGCACTCGAGTCATGACTGAATTTGACGCAGAAACAGAGAACTCGGTTGAAATGCAACGCGACGGTTGGCAAGCGATTCTCGACAACTTCAGGCGCCACGTCGAAGGCTAAGGGACAACAAGTTGCGCAATCCCTGACCTGCGGCTTGCGCAACCCAGGTTGTCAGTGACATCCAGCTCGAGGCAGCGTCACCCGGATCGACAAGAAGGCAGTGGCCGGACGGTTCGATTTTCACCGACGGGTTTGAACGAGCTGACTGCGTGAACACGCAGGAAGAAGCCAAACTGGACACACACAACAACAACCGGAGCAGTCGGGAGGAGTCCAGAATGTCTCCGTCATATTCCACTGCCCCATCACGATCAGTTCGCGACGACGCGCCAGATTGCGTTGCCGACATCATCTGCGACCAATAACGCACCGTCTCCGCCGATGGCGACACCGACGGGGCGCCCATAGGCCGTGTTCTCCTCGCTCAGGAATCCGGTGAGGATGTCCAACGCTTCCCCACTGGGCTCGCCTTGCGCAAACGGAACGAAGATAACGCGGTAGCCGCTGGGGGGATTGCGATTCCAGGATCCGTGTTGACCGATGAACATGCCGTTGCGAAAGCGGACGGGCAAGGCCGTTGAACTTGAGTAGACCAGACCCAGGGAAGCCGTATGTGGACCCAGGGCGTAGTCGGGCACGAGTGCCGTTTCAACGAGGTCCGGTCGAGAAGGTTTGACGCGCACGTCGACGTGCTGACCGAAGTAACTGTACGGCCACCCATAGAATCCTCCCTCGCGGACTGATGTCATGTAGTCCGGCACCAGATCGCTGCCGATCTCATCGCGCTCGTTAACTGTTGTCCACAGCATGCCGCTGGTGGGTTCAAAGGCCAGCCCATTGGGATTGCGCAATCCGGTTGCGTAAAGCGTCTTGCTTCGCAATGACGGGTCGATCTTCCAGATAGCTGCGCGTCCTTCTTCCGCCTGCATGCCATTCTCGCCGACATTGCTGTTCGAACCCACGGTTGCAAAGAGTGCGCT
>NZ_JBAWHJ010000028.1:0-6763 GCF_049593775.1 Dokdonella sp.
GTCACACCCAGCAGGATGCCGAGTGCAACCCAGAGGCGGCGGGTCGTGGACATGGAGCAATTCCCCCAACTAGTTAGTAGGCGAATTGTCACGCCACCCACATGGGCAAGCCATGATCTGGATCAAGCCCGATGACAACAGGGCAGTCGCAGGGGTCAGTCGTGCAGGATGCAGCGAGCCATCTTGCGCAGTTCCGCGGTATCCAGCAGTTCCACATCGCGTTCCTCGACGTGGATCAGACCCTGGTCCTGGAATCGCCTGAAGACGCGGCTGACGGTTTCCGCGGCAAGGCGAAGATGGTTGGCGATGTCTCCGCGCGGCATGCTCAATCGGAAGCGGGTGGCCGAAAATCCGCGCGCGGCATAGCGGTCGGCGAGAAGGATCAGGAATGCCGCCATGCGTTCGCTGGCGTTGTAATCGCCTGCCAGCAAGGCGGCCTTGCCGATATCCGCGCTGAGCAGTCGAAACAGCTGCTGCTGGATGCCAGGCAGACGAGTGGCCAGCGTCGCCAATGCGGGAAACGAGAAACGGCAGAGATATACGGTATCCAGCGCGACTGCGTCGCAGGGATAGCGAGCCGGATGGATCGCATTGAGCCCGACCATTTCGCCGGGCAGATGGAAGCCAAGCACCTGCTCGCGGCCTTCTTCGTCGACGGTGCAGGTCTTTACCGTGCCGGCACGCACGGCAAAAATGGACTCGAACGCGTCACCCGCACGGAAAAGGCAGTCGCCGACGTGGAATGGACCGACGTGTTCGACCAGACAGTGCAGGTCCTGCAGCGCCGGCTTGTCGAAACCACCCGGCAGGCACACTTCGCCGAACGCACAGGTCGAGCAAAAATTCAGTTCGTCGCCGTCACCCGCACCGGGATCGTAGGTTGGCAAGTGTCTGATGGGTCGGGTACTGCTCATGGTCACCGGCACAATTGAATCGGGGCCCGGAATCCGGGATATGCCCTGGGGTCCATGCTGGCGAGACCGCAGGCAAGCCCAATGATACGCAGGTCGGGTTCGAGTTGTGCGGTCAACAACGAAGCAGCAACGCGAGAAGGGGCGCCGAAGCCCTCGGCTTGTATCGGATCTTCGTAGGAGAATTGTTCACGCTCGATGCCTTTTCACGGGTTGAGAAAATGGCATCGCGGCTGCTTTCAACAGCCGCATGGCTGGTCAAGCCACTTCCGACGATGGACGAGGTAACGCGAAGCTTCGCGGCTCAGGCCCCGGAATCGTCCAGAACCCGCCTGACCGCATCCACGAATTCCGGATCGGTCTTGCCCATGGTTTCCGTGCGCGCAACGATGCGGCCATCGGCATCGAGCAGGATCAGCACGCTGGTATGGCTGAACTCGCCATCATCGAGTTCGCGATACTGGATGCCGAGCACCGCTGCGAGCTTGCGCACGTTCGAGGCATCGGTGCGCGCAAGCGTCCACTTCTTCGTGTCGATCTTGCGCTGCCCTGCCAGCGCCTTGAGCGCTGCCGGATCGTCGCGTTTCGCATCCATGCTGACCATCAGCACCGAGAGCCCGGCGAGTTGAGCATCATCGAGTTTCCGTTCGGTCATGCGCGCCGTATCGATGATCAGCGGACACATGTACGGGCACGAGGCATAGAACATGCTGATGATGCGTGGCTTCCCGCGCAGGGAAGGCAAATCGACCTTCACGCCATCCTGATCGAGCAGGGGAATGTCGAGCTGGTAGATCGAGTCACCGGGAATCGCCGTGATTGATTCTGCGTGCACCAGATTGCACGCCAGCAGGGCAAGCAGGATGACCGACACGTGCAGGAACCTGATCACTTCGCATCTCCGATAGCGGGACGGACGCAACGAAAGCCAACATTGCCGGTGACATCGGCAGCCTGCAGCGAGGACAGCATGGCGATGCGCATGAGCACAGCGTAGTTGTCGCGATCCTGCATCGACAATGCGCCGGCTCCACAGAATTTCGTCGTATCGGGATCGCCCTGTTCGCGATTGTCGGCACTGACGATGAGTGCGTTGAAGTCGTCGACCCATTCCCAGGCCAGGCCGTGCATGTCGCGAACGCCATAGGCATTTGCTTCGCCTCCGATATCGGCCGGCGCGCTTGCGGATGAGCTTGAGTACCAGGAAAGGATGCGATTTCGCCATTCCGGATCTGCGCGCGCGTCGGTGCGCGTCGCGTCGGCGGCAGCAACGTATTCCCACTCATGCCATGTCGGCAGGCGGCCGCCCTCGTTCTCGCAGAACGCCTGCGCGGCGAACCAGCTGACTCGGGTCACGGGTTGTCGGGACTGTTCGCTGCCAATGGCATCAACCTTTGGCCATTGTTCGAGATAGCGCGACTCGGCGAAGACGACCGGCACCTGGTCGCGACGCCATTCTGGATGGGCGATCACGAAATCCAGGAATTCCGACTGGGTGACCGGCTCGACACGCATCTGCAGGGCAGCGACGTTGACATCCAGTGGCGTATCCGCCGTCGGCAACACCGACTGGAACGCGCCTGCAGGGATATCCACGTACTCCGCTGCCTGCAGCGGAATCGCACACAGGCTGAAGAACATGATGCCAACGATCAGGCCCGAATTCCTGATCGTTGGCACGGCTGCGTTGGAGACGCAGTGAAACATGAGATTCAATGCCGGATCAGTGCGCGGCGCCTTCGGAACGCGGTGTTTCTGCGCGCACCTTGGCTACCTGTTCGGCGGTGACCACGCCATCGTCATTGCCCCAGCTATTGAAGACATAGGTGAGGATGTTGGCGATTTCGTCGTTGTTGAGCTGGCTCATGGGCGGCATGACCGAGTTGTAATCCGCGCCATTGACCTTGATCGGCCCGCTCAAGCCATTCAACACGATCTTGATCGCGGCTTCCGGATCGTTGGCCAGATAGTCCGACTTGGCCAGCGGCGGGAATACGCTCGCCATGCCGGCGCCGTTGTCCTGATGGCAAACCGAACAGGTGCCGGTGTAATGCGCCTTGCCTGCCGCAACCTGTTGCGCAAGGGTCATCGTGCCAGAGCTGGCGGCATCGCGAGCCTCGGTAACCGGAGCCAGGCTGGCTGCCTTGTCGCCGAGATATACCGAATCGACTTCCTTGCCGGAATAGATGGCCTTGTTCTCTTCGCCATCCACTTTGAGGATCGCCAGTGCGCCCTTGTTGAAGGCGCGGAAGATCGAGTGGTCGACCAGCACATAGCTGCCCGGTACTTCGACATGGAAATCGGCCATCATCGCGCCGCCCGAAGGGATCAGCGTTGTCTGTACGTTTTCCTGGAAGTGGGTGCCGCCTTCGTACCAGACCTTGTCGAAGATCTCGCCGATGACGTGGAAGCTCGATACGAGATTCGGCCCGCCGTTGCCGACGAACAGGCGGACGTTGTCTCCGGTGTTCGCCTTGAGTGCCTTTTCATTGATCAGCGCGCCTTCCGAACCATTGAACAGAACGTAGGTTGCGTTCTCGTCGATGGCCTTCTGCATGTCGAAAGCCTGCAAGCCCTTCTCGCGGTATTTGCCGACCGTGTAGAAGTCACCCTGCATCACGTAGAACTCGTGGTCGACAGGAGGCAAACCTTCCGGCGGCTCGACCAGGATCAGGCCGTACATGCCGTTGGCGATATGCATGCCGACCGGCGCGGTGGCGCAGTGGTAGACGAACAAGCCGTGATTGAGCGCCTTGAAGGTGAACTGCGACTCATGGCCTGGCGCGGTGAAACTTGATGCCGCACCGCCACCGGGCCCGGTCACGCCGTGCAGGTCGATGTTGTGCGGCATTTTCGAATCGGGGTGGTTCTTCAGGTGAAACTCGACGGTATCGCCCTGGCGCACGCGGATGAAGCTGCCCGGCACGGTGCCGCCGAACGTCCAGAACGTATAGGTGACACCTTCGGAAATTTCCAGATCGAGTTCGCGCACTTCAAGGTTGACGATCACCTTGGCAGGCTGGGTGCGCCCGGTTGCCGGCGGGACGAGCGGTGGCGAGGTCAGTATGGCTTCAATGGGCTCGCCCTTGGGCGGCCCGAAATCGCCTCTGGCCGAGCCGCCGGTGTCGGCTTTCGCCGCGTTTGCGGATGCGTCGCCGGATGCGGACTTGTCTGCTGCCGGAGAACACGCGACCAGCAGCAGGACAGAAAGCATTGCGGACAATAATGTACGTGTCATGGATATTCCCCGGAATCTGATGAAATTCGATGGGCGGGAGTCTGCCCCTTCTGCTGCCTCCCGGCCTTGACGTGGGTCAACTCGCTCGTTCTATGGCCGACCTCACGCAAGCGCGGGCCAGAATTGGCAGAATCGAGCTGGCAGACGACTCGAAAGCTCCTGTCATGCGGCATTCTGTCACCGTCTGACGCCATATTGATCGACGTCAACGGATAATTCTTGCCGCACTGCCACAATACGCCTGCCGGAAAAGGGGAAATGAGCGATGTCATCCGTGGAAACCTACAACGACAAAGTCGTCCGCCAGTTCACGATCGCCACGATCGTGTGGGGCGTTGTCGGCATGCTGGTCGGCCTGTTCATAGCTGCACAGCTGGCTTGGCCCTGGCTGAATTTCGATATTGCCTGGCTTAGCTACGGCCGCCTGAGACCACTGCACACGAATGCGGTGATCTTCGCATTCGGCGGCAGCGGACTGTTCGCGACCTCTTACTATGTGGTCCAGCGCACCAGCCACGCGCGATTGTTCTCGGATCGGCTGGCGGCTTTCACGTTCTGGGGTTGGCAGGCGGTCATCGTCGGTGCGGCAATAACGCTGCCATTGGGCCTGACCCAGAGTCATGAATATGCCGAACTGATCTGGCCGCTGGACCTGCTGATCGCAGCGGTGTGGATTGTTTACGCCGTGGTCTTCTTCATGACCATCGTCAAACGCAAGATCAAGCACATCTTCGTGGCCAACTGGTTCTTCGGTGCCTACATTCTGACGATTGCGGTCCTGCACATCTTCAACAACCTGCAGATCCCGGTGTCATGGACAGAGTCCTACCCGATCTACTCGGGCACTGTGGATGCAATGGTGCAGTGGTGGTACGGCCACAACGCGGTCGGATTCTTCCTCACCGCGGGCTTCCTCGGCATCATGTATTACTACGTGCCCAAGCAGGCACAAAGGCCGATCTATTCCTACCGCCTGTCAGTGGTGCATTTCTGGGCCCTGATCTCGATCTACATGTGGGCTGGTCCGCATCACCTGCACTACACGGCACTGCCCGATTGGGCGCAATCGATCGGCATGGTGTTCTCGCTGATCCTTCTCGCGCCGAGCTGGGGCGGCATGATCAACGGCATGATGACGCTCTCGGGTGCCTGGCATAAATTGCGCACTGATCCGATCCTCAAGTTCATGATCGTTTCACTGTCGTTCTACGGCATGTCGACCTTCGAAGGTCCGATGATGTCGATCAAGACCGTCAACGCACTCTCCCACTACACCGACTGGACCATCGGCCACGTGCATGCCGGTGCGCTGGGCTGGGTGGCGTTCATCACCATGGGTGCGATCTACAGCATGCTGCCGAAACTCTATGGCCGCGAGCAGATGTACTCGATCAAGGCGATCGACGCGCATTTCTGGATCGCCACCATCGGCATCGTGCTTTACATCACCGCCATGTGGATTGCCGGCGTCATGCAGGGCCTGATGTGGCGGGCCACGAATCCTGACGGCACGCTGACCTATACGTTCATCGAATCGGTCAGGCAGACCTACCCCTACTACGTCACCCGCGTATTTGGCGGCTTGCTGTTCTTCATCGGCATGCTGATCATGGTCTGGAACGTCTGGAAAACCTGTCTCCCGGCGCGCGAGCTTCCCGTCGTGCGTGTTCCCGCCCCGGCCCACGCCTGAGGAGAGCCCTGATGAAACATGAAGTAATCGAAAAGAATGTCGGGCTCATGGCCGTGCTGATCGTGATCGTGATCGCGATAGGTGGCCTTGTCGAAATCGTTCCGCTGATGTTCCAGGCGCAAACGGTCAACCCCAGCCCGGGTGTGAAACCCTATTCGCCGCTGCGCCTGGCGGGACGCGACATCTATATTCGCGAGGGTTGTGTCGGCTGTCACTCGCAGATGATTCGTACGCTGGCGTCGGAAACACAGCGCTACGGGCCCTACACGCTGGCCGGTGAAACCGTCTATGACCGACCGTTCCTGTGGGGCTCAAAACGCACCGGACCGGACCTGTCCCGGGTGGGTGGGCGCTATTCGGACGACTGGCATCGCGTGCACCTGCTCAATCCGCGCAACGTCGTGCCGGAATCGAACATGCCGGGCTATCCGGTCCTGACCGAATCGCTGGTTGATCCGAAACTGATCGAAACCAAGATGCGCGTACTGGCCTGGATGGGGCATCCCTACACCGATGCCGATTTCGCCAGCATCAACGAGAGCGTGGTCGGCAAGACCGAACTGGATGCCGTGGTTGCCTACCTGCAGGGCCTGGGCGTGAACACGGCCACAGGCGTGGAGGAGACCCAGCCATGATTTCAGGAATCGCTACCGCCATCCTGTTGCTGACTTTCCTCGGCATATGGGCGTGGGCCTGGAGCCGTCGCCGGAAGAAAGATTTCAGCGAAGCCGCAAACCTGCCGCTGGAAGACGACTCCTCTCTCAACAAGGAGCGCGAAGCATGAACACCACCTGGAGCTGGTACGTCATCGTATTGACCGTGATCAACCTGGTCGGACTGATGTGGCTGCTGTTGGCGACAGCCGCCAAACCCAAGAGCGAGACGTCGGCCACCGAGAGCACCGGTCATGTCTGGGATGGCGAC
>NZ_JBAWHJ010000029.1:0-12432 GCF_049593775.1 Dokdonella sp.
AGCAGCTCATTGATCTCGTCGACAATCTGCGGAAGCATCTTCTCCGAATAGCCGACATGGGTGAACGCCACCTTGCCCTGCTTGTCGATCATCAGCATGTGCGGCAATCCGCTCACGCCGTATTGGCGGGCAACCGCCAACTCATCGCGGTCCTCCGTCATGATCAGCTCGAAGTCCTTCATCCTCCGGCGCATCTCGCGGTACTTGCTGTAGTCCTTGTCAGTATTGATCGCAACCACTGCGATCTGCTCCGCGCCGAGCGTGCGCTGGACGTTTTCGAGTACCGGCAATTCCTTCAGGCAATAGCCGCACCAGCTCGCCCAGAACGTCACCACGACGACCTTGCCTCGATAGTCGCTGACCTTGATCTCGCGCTTGTCCTTGTCCAGGCCCAGGGAATCGGGCGGCGCATCGCCGCTTTCAAGCTTGGCTTGTGCGTTGGTCGAAAAGGCGGCCGCACACGCAAGGAAAGCGGCGAATATCAGGCGCATCGGAGAACACTCCATTGAAGCTCCAATTCAGACAGGGTCACGCTGGATTCCGCGTTGGCCCCGGCGATCAGCATTGCTCAACATTATCCTCGATCCGGGGTCAGCGGGAAGCAGATATGTCAAACCCGTCATCGAAGAGGCTTTGCTCGACTCTGACCACAGCAACATTGTCCGCGCTGTCGGATTCCAGCAATGCCGTCGGACCCTGAACCACTGCAATCATCGCGGGGGCCGGGTCATCGCCATCAAGCACCTGCACTTCACCCTGAATGCTGACCATGCCGTTGGGAGAAATTGGAAATGTTGCCCGGATGTCACCGTTGCTGTTGTTGAACTCGCAGCTTCCGGGTTCTTCTGCCTGGCAGCTCAAGCCGGAAATCTCACCGCTCCACGGAAGGCTGAGGGCCACTTGAACACTATCAGCCAGGGCCTCGCCGCTGTAGTCCACATTCACACTGAATGGAACAACATGGCCGGATGCCACGGGGCCGTCAGGCAAGATCGCCGCAATCGAAAGATTTCCATGCGCCGTGACGGTTGTATCGATCAGCGCAAGGCCTCTGGTAGCTGGCATCGGGGTCTGCCTCGTGTAATTGAGGGCAAGCAGGCGATCCGCGACCGGCGCACCAAAATACTGGTAGGACACCTGCGAATCTGTCAGAGGGTTGTAGCTGGTAATCCCGAGGGCCTGCCGCCCCTGAAACGATCCCGTGTCCAAATCGAATTTCGTCAGGAAATAGAGATTGAATGGGCTCTCCAACTCTCGTTCGCGAAATTCCATCCAGATTTCCTGCCCGGTGTCGGTGTCAACGCCAACAATCTGAGACGAGAATGTCGATCCCTCATCGGGGAACCAGACCTCACTTGAACCCGTTCCGTCAGCATGCATCAAGGCAACCATCGGCGTGACCTGGGCCGAATTCACTCGCTTGTAGCCCGTTTGCAAAAGATACCCGCCGGCAAGTAGAAGGGTCGTGCCAAAATCCGTGCAATAGTCGGGCGCACAGGTACGGATTGGTGCCACCCCTGACCACAGCAATGATCCGGTTGCGGCGTCGAACTTGCCCCATCGGTCAAATCCTGTGGCGATGGGATTTCCGTCAGCGGCAACCTGAAGCGAAGAAATCCGTCCGATTGCCGTTGTGTCGGCAGTCCATTCAACCGAACCGTCGGCACCATCCAGTCGCACCAGAGTATTCCCGCGCCCCACCGCGATCACGTCACCAGAGGTTTCGACGAATATCGGAATAAACAGAATCGGATCTATGCCCCCTTGCCACGCATAGTCCTGCACATACTGCCAATTGATTGAACCATCGCCGCCATCTAGTTTGTACAAGGCTGTCCTGCCGCAGTAATCCGGCGGAAGGCATTCAACCCGGGTTGCCAACGAAAGCAGCACATCGGATTCACTATCGATGAGCGGAGCCGATGTCCGACTGTCGAACCAACCGTCACCGGGTGGCCGCAGGCCGGTTTGCCATAGTCGATCGCCGTCATCGAGTTGCCAGGCCAAAACTGCAACATCTGACCTCGGAAGGCCACCCTCGCCAATACTTGCAGCGATCATTTCGTTGTCAACAGCGATCTGGAAGTTTGGCCCATAGCTGCTATTGACCAGACTCGAATCGAACGGCAGCTCGAGGCGACTCCAAAGATCAGCACCACTGGCTGCATCGATGCTGCGCAACCTATAGCGTGCGAATGCTGCATCGGGTTCCACGCCAAGCGTGGTCACCTGTCCTGCGGCGAAATGACTGGCCGGGAATGTGCCTTGCACAATTGCGGGCAAGGGCAAGTCGGCAACTAGATGCCCACTCAGAAAGTCGATTTTCCGAACAACCGGCGGCGGCTGCGCCATCAGCGCGTCCGCGCGGCCAATGGCGAGAAATTGGCCATCCATGAGTCCTCCGAACGCGAGCCACTCGGCGATCACGTGACCGAACGAATCACTGGATGGCAATGGCGTTGTCCATGCTATGGTGCCATTGACAGCATCGAGTTTGACCAGGCCTGATGAAGTGTTGACCAAAACGGCATTGCCTATGGCTTCGGCGACGCCACTAACAGCGATTGGCTGCGTCCACTGCACAATGCCGTCATCAGTCGCGATCCCGGAAACAGCATCAGCAGCGACAGCAACAAGCATGGCCGGGCTGCCCGGAACGAAAAGAGTCTGGGTTGGCAGTACTGTGGATTGCCAGATCTGGAGGCCACTTGTCACGTCTACCGCGATCAGGCGAGTCGGCGTAGCCAGGTACGCTCGGCCAGAATCAATGCCGAACAAACGGGCGCCTTCGCCATCAACTTCGTGCAGCCACAGCTGTTGTCCATCGGCACCAATTTTCAGGAGACGAGATCCGCCTGTGTCGGAAAGCGAATCGTTGAGTTGAGTGGCAAACAGGTTGCCGTGTTCGTCTGCGAGCAGAGCAGTCATCTTGCAGCGTGGCGTTGCGCCGGCTGGACGAATCTGCCAATGCACGTGTCCGCTATCCCCATCCAGCGCGGTCAATTGCTTGCAACTGCCAACGGCTACATCAGTCCCTGGAAGACCCGCAATCCACTGCGCGGGAATTCCGAGTGTCCAACTGACATCACCGGCAGGATCGATTCGAACCAGCGCATTGCTGAAGTAGCTGGCCACAAGGGCACCTTCATCGTTTGCCGGGTACGCCAGTGGCATTTCACCGGTTGCATCGAGCCCGAGGTTGGCAACCCAACGGTATTGGCCGTTCGTATCGACGCGGAACACATCGCTACTGCAGCAGGAAAAGGACAACGTTGACATGAGCAGATCGCCGTTTTCATCGAACCGAATTGAAAACGGGGCTGACTCAGGCCGTGGCGAATAAAAAGGCAATGGGGCCAAAGTCGGTGGCGCCAAGACTGTCCAGTCCTGCCGCCAGACCGGTGCCTGCCCTAATGCAGTCGAAGTCAGCCAAACGAAGCACATCGAAAAGAAACCCGCGCATTTACCCGAAAAAAGCATGATCCCCTCCATATCCCTGGCTTGCGGCAGCGGCAGAAAGCATCCGCGCTGAATGTCATGGCTATAGACGTTTCCGGAATGGAATTCGTCGCAGACCGGCAGTACTTGCTTTAGATTCATATTGCATCCAGAGCAACGCCCAGCAAGTGGCACAATCGTCACGACACCTGCCTCCGTGCAGACCGCGGCGTGCTGGCGCAGATGGAATGGCCGCCCTTCAAGGCAGCGCAACAAGGAGCTGCGCGCAGACGGGCGTCGCCTGACCGATTGTTTTTCAATTGAAACAGGTGGCAATGACGATTGTGCCACTTGATCAGCGTTGCCCTAGCAACTACGCGGGATGTGAGGACTCAAGGCTCACGGGCACTGGCTGGCCGGGCGGAAGCAGGCAAATTCCACTTTGCGCTGACCGGATCGCACGGCATCGCCGATGTCGACGAATGCGTTGTCTTTCCACTCCAGGAAGAAACTGCCAGGCCCGAGATCGGGCCTGGCATCGGGCGGCAGGTTGACGAAGACCAGGGCGCCTCGGCCGAGCAGGATTGGCAGTATCGCATCTTCCCCAAGCCGCGCTGGTGTGAATGGGGGCTGTTTTGAACGAGCGACTTCGGATGCGTTGACCAGGTAGTACCACGGTGCATTCTCGGTCTGCACGTAGCAGTTCGCCACGCGCGAAAGATCCGCACTCAGCGCCTTGACCGCCGGATCAGCATAAAATCCGAACTGGAGATTCTGCGTTCCGAGCAAATGGATCTGACAGTTGGCAACCGGGAGATCCAGTTTCGCAATCGCGTCGACTGCCGCGTTCGCCATCTCGTTCTGGGCAATGGTCTGGCCTCGATAGCTGCGCACGATATGTTGTGACACGGAGAACAGCGGGATGCAGACCAGCAACGCGACCAGCGCCGGCAGCCAGGCTGATCGACGCCTGCTGCCGGCCAATGCGGGACGGACGAGCAATACGGCGAGAACGATGGCGAAGCCAACCGCAGCCATGAAGTAGTAGCGCGCAGCGAGGACGTCCATGAAGGCATCTGCGCCGAAATTCAGGTTCATCAGTACCAGGCCGGTGCGCGGCCACTGCACGATGGCAGCAACCGCGATCACCGACAGGCCTGCAAGCAGGGCCGCGACGCGATGCGTACTCCAGCACGAACGCAGTGACTGCACGATCAGCCCAAGAACGCCGACCACGCCGAGCAGGAACATCACGCCCGTGGTCCAACCCAATCGGGGGACCAGGCTTGCGTAGCTCGCCAACTTGATAGTCCAGGCCGTCATTCCATCCTTGAACAACGCAGCGGCCGACTTGTAGTTGAAAAGAATCTCGGCACCCCTGGAATCGAGCACCACCTCGCGCACCAGCAGCCACAGGACGATCAGCGCGACCAGCCAGAGGCACGCCCACTGATCGCGCCTGAACCAGGCGATTGGCGAGGAAACCGGCCACCACCAGAAGATGAAAGCCGCGGAAATCAGGGCCACTGCATTCTCCTTGGCGCACAAAGCAATCGCGAACAGGGAGAGGCTGGCTACAAGTGACGATCGATTGCGGGTCAGGCGAAATTGCCAGGCCTGACCAAGCGCCAGCAGGCCGAAGATTGCCGCCAGCAGTTCGAATCGGTTGGAAAGCCACGCGGCGGTGCCAATTGCAACCGGATGCACGGCAAATCCGAGGGCAATGACGAACGCGAGCATTTCCGATCCGCTGATGCGTGTCAGCAGACGCCACAGGGCAATGACCGATGCCGCGAGCAAGCCGGCATTGAGCAGATAGTGCGGCAACGGATTGGCGCCAAACAGGTGCTGACTGAACCACCAGAACGTCAGGCCGAGCGGCCGGTAGTGCAAGCCTCCCTCGACGTGTTCGTGCCAGAACGGCAGCAGCGGATTGTCGAAGAATCTCGGCAAGGCGAGCAGCGAATAGTCATCGAATATGAAGGCACCACCCAGCGCGCTGCGCATTGCCAGAAGGCCAGCGATCGCCAGCACAGCTCCGAGGAACAGACGCATGCGCGACGAGATCATTCCCGGCTCGGGCAGCATCAGATCAGCTTGATTTCGCGCAGACGCTGAAGCAGATATTCATGTGAAGTGATCGAAGTCGGATAGCGGCTCGGATTTTCTTCACTGACACAGGATGGCAGCACGTCAAGCACGACATCGGGATTCGGATGCAGGAAAAACGGCACCGAGTATCGTGGCTTGCGAGCGCCATCACCCGGGGGATTGACTACACGATGCGTGGTCGATGGGTAGACATGGTTGGTCAGGCGTTGAAGCATGTCACCGATATTGACGACGATTGCATCGCCCTCGGTGGTGATCGGCAACCAATTGCCTTCGCGCGTCAATACTTCGAGACCGGCTGCGCTTGCGCCAACCAGCAGGGTGATGAAGTTGATGTCTTCATGGGCCCCCGCGCGAACGTTCGGGATGTCAGTCGCAGTGATCGGCGGATAGTGGATCGGGCGCAGGATCGAGTTGCCGAAGTTGGTCTTGTCCTCGAAGAAGTTCTCGGGCAGGTCGATGTGCAGTGCGAGCGCACGCAGGACCCGCGTTCCCAGATCATCAAGGGCCGCGTACAGGCCATAGCCATGCTCGCGAAACCCATCGACCTCGACTGGCCAGACATTCGCAGGCATCACTTCGGCATATCTCGAATCGCGCGGTATCTCCCGTCCTATGTGCCAGAACTCCTTCAGATCGGGATATTTCGAATCCTTCGCCGTTTCGATACCGAAGGGCGTATAGCCACGCGCACCGCCCGTTCCGGGCTGGTGATATTTCTGCTTGACTGGTTCGGGCAAGGCGAAGAAATCGCGAAACACTTCATAGGCGGCGTCGATGTCGGAAGCGGGTATACCGTGCCCACTGATGCAGCAGAATCCGAATTCCCGATAGGCCGCGCCGAGCTCGTCGACAAAGGCAGCCTGATCGGTCTCGTAGCGACGAATATCGAGTGTAGGTACGTGCTTCATGGTCAGGTCCAGGTTCGACCAGCACTCGTTCTGCAAAAAACGGGGCTCGTCGAGTTCAGTCGGGTCCGGGCAAGTGCGCACTCATCCGGCAGGAAAACCGGATTCTTTCACATGCACTCAGGAAACGCGCCCCTGGGCAGCTCGGACGGCATCGGCGAGCTCGCCAACCAGTTCGGTGACCATGTCCTGCTCGCGCGCCTCGACGGTGACGCGGATCAGTGGCTCCGTTCCGGAGGGACGCAATACGACCCGGCCCTGGCCAGCAAGTCGCGACTGTACATGCGCGAGCACCTGCTGCACTTCGGCATCTTCGACGATCCTGGCTGCGCCGGTTGCCTGGATGTTGATGGTGGTCTGCGGCACCTTGCGCATGCCGGTTGCGCACTCGGCCAGGCTGCGCCCACCGCGGGCCAATGCCTCGAGTACCTGCAGGGCACTGACGATGGCGTCTCCGGTGGAAACACGATCCAGGCAAAGAATGTGACCCGAGGTTTCTCCGCCAAGCACACCGTCGTGCTCACGAAGAGCCTGCATCACGTAGCGATCGCCGACCTTGGTACGCATGAATGGCACGCCCAATGCCGCCATCGCCTGCTCGAGTCCGAAATTGCTCATCAGGGTACCGACCAGCGGCCCGCGCAATCGGCCTTGTGCGTGCCAGTCCAGCGCGAGGATGTAGAGCAGCTCGTCGCCATCAATGATCTGCCCACTGGAATCCACCATTTGCAGGCGGTCGCCATCGCCATCGAATGCAATGCCCAGATCGGCGCCGGTTTCGATGACCGTACGACTCAAGGTCGCGGGGCTGGTCGATCCGCAATCACGATTGATGTTGAGTCCATCGGGACGATTGCCGATGGCGGTGACCTTTGCGCCGAGTTCGCTGAACATGTTCGGCGCAATCTGGTAGGTCGCGCCGTGTGCGCAATCGACTACGACATGCACGCCATGAAGATTGAATGAGCGGGAGACCGTGGACTTGCAGAATTCGAGGTAGCGCGCTGATGCGTCCTCGATGCGCATGGCCTTGCCGATTGCCTCGGATTCGACGGTCGAGAATGGTGCGTCGAGCTCGGCCTCGATGGCCAGCTCAACGGCATCATCAAGCTTCTCGCCGATAGCTGAGAAGAACTTGATGCCGTTGTCCTGATGGGGATTGTGCGAAGCACTGATGACGATGCCGGCATCGGCCCGCATCGACCGGGTCAGGTAGGCAACACCAGGCGTGGGCATCGGTCCCAGCAGACGCACTTCAGCTCCGGCAGCCAGCAAGCCGGCTTCAAGTGCTGACTCGAACATGTAGCCGGAGATGCGAGTGTCCTTGCCGATCAGCACGATGGGCTGGCTTTCCTCCCGAGCCAGCACCACGCCCATGGCCCGGCCCAGCTTGAGCATGAACTCCGCCGTGATCGGCCATTTCCCGACATGACCGCGAATACCGTCGGTACCGAAGTAGCGCTTATGCACGGGAACCGGGAATCGGGAATCGGGAGTGGGAAAGCAGGTCGAACGGCGCGGTACACCGTTCGACTGTTGAGCGCAGGAAGGACCAGCCCTCAGGCTGCTGAAGAGCAGGGAAATGAATTCGCGCGAGAACCAGCAGAATCATCGCAAGCCCACTATTGCTCGAAAACCAGCTTTTCCGATTCCCAATTCCCTACTCCCCACTCCGGGCTTTTCAGTCGCCCATCTGCTTCTGACGGTGCTCCCAGCGCTCCTGGGCATCCAGGCAAAGCGTGGCGATGGGGCGGGCGTCGAGTCGCTCAAGGCCGATGTCTTCATCGGTTTCCTCGCAGAAACCGTAGCGGCCTTCCTCGATGCGCTTGAGCGCCTTGTCGATCTTGGAGATCAACTTGCGGTAGCGGTCACGTGTGCGCAATTCCAGCGAATTCTCGGTTTCGCGGGTTGCGCGCTCGGCCTCGTCGCCGACATCGCGCACTTCATCGCGCAGGTTTTCGATGGTCTGCTTGGATTCTTCCACGAGATCTTCACGCCAGCTTTGCAGCTTGCGGCGGAAATACTCGAGGTGGCGAGGATTCATGTATTCCTCTTTCCCGGATGGACGGTACCCGTCCGGCAGGTCGATCACGGCATTGGTTGGCAGCGAGTAGCGGCCATCCATCATGGTGACGCCTTTTTCCTTGGTTGAGGGCACGGCTCGCGCCTTGGGTCCCGATGGAGCCTTGGATTTTTCTGGTGTTGCGGTCGTTGTTTCAATCACGGATGAATTTGGTTTCTTCGTAGAATGGGGAGCAGGCTTGCTCGCCTTGCCGGTCTTGGCCGGGGCAAGCTTTTTCGCTGGCATGGATGGTTTCGTCGCTGGTTTCTTGGCCGCCACCACTTTCTTGCCTGTCGGTTTCGAAGGCTTGGCTGCCTTTGCTGGCGGTTGGGTCACTCTTGCGGGCGCCTTGGACTTCGTCACGACTGCCGGCTTCTTGCTGGCTTTCGCAACCTTCTTGCTGGCTACGGCGCCCTTCGCTACCGCCTTGGGCTTGGCGGCGGCCTTGGGTTTGGACTTGGCCACAGCCACGGGTTTCGCCTTGACGGCGGCCTTGGGCTTGGCTTTGGCAGCCTTTGCAGCGGGCGTCACTTTGGCTTTTGCGGCGGGTTTTGCCCGCACGGCAGCCTTGGCAGACTTGGTGCCAGCTTTGGTTTTCTGATTGGGTTTCGCCATTTCCGTCCTTACCTTGTGACTCGGCGGCGGCGTGTTATAGCCTAAGTGCCCGCCCCCGGCAACCGCTGTCTGCAAGTGACATGCAGCTGCTGCGGCTCGTTCATGAGCGCGCTCAACCCTATCATCATTGTGTCCCGGCTTATTCTCCTACTGTTGGCATTCTACAAGCGCTTCGTGAGTCCGCTGCTGGGCTCACGCTGCCGATTTCATCCCAGTTGCTCCGAGTATTCACGTGTCGCTGTGGCGCGATTCGGTAGTCTCAAAGGCAGTTGGCTGACCATGAATCGCCTGTTGCGCTGCCAGCCCCTGTGCGCCGGCGGCAATGATCCTGTCCCCATGGATTTCAGCTGGCGTCCCTTTCTTCGCGTGAAACAGGAACCTGGACACGACCATGAATGACTGGCTGATTACCAACGCACTTCTCGTCAATGAGGGCCGTCGAATCAATGGCGACCTGCGTATTCGCGATGGACGCATCGAGCGCATCGACTCGCAAATCGCCGCCCAGGCCAACGAGCGCGTGTTCGACGCGGCGGGGCGATGGTTGCTGCCTGGCATGATCGATGACCAAGTCCACTTCCGCGAGCCGGGGCTCGAACAAAAGGCCTGTATCGAGACAGAATCGCGAGCCTGCGTAGCCGGCGGGATCACCAGCTTCATGGAAATGCCCAACACCAAGCCACCGGCCGTAAATCGCGAAGCGCTGGAAGCCAAATACGAGCGCGGCCGGGCGTCTTCGCGAGCCAACTACGCGTTCTACATGGGCGCGACCAACGACAATCTCGAAGACATCCGCAAGCTGGATCCAAAAGCGGCTCCGGGAATCAAGGTATTCATGGGTGCATCAACCGGCAACATGCTGGTGGACAATCCGCAGACCCTGGATGCGATTTTCCGCGACGCGCCAACTCCGATCATCACCCACTGCGAAGACACACCGATGATCACGGCCAACGAAGAGCGCGCACGCGCGCGCTGGGGCGATGACATCCCTGCCGCACAGCACCCGCTGATCCGATCGCGGGAGGCTTGCATCAAGTCCACCGAACTGGCCATCAGCCTTGCCCGCAAGCACGGAACTCGTCTGCACGTGCTGCACATCTCGACCGCCGACGAACTGGCGCTGTTCACTCCAGGACCCATCGAGGGCAAGCGCATCACGGCCGAAACCTGCGTGCATTTCCTGCATTTCAGCGATGTCGACTACGCGCGCCTGGGCCATCGCATCAAGTGCAATCCCGCGATCAAGACAGCCGAAGATCGCGCCGCCATCACGCGCGCCCTGGCCGAGTACCGGATCGATGTTCTGGCCACCGATCACGCCCCCCACCTTGCCGAGGAGAAGGCACAGCCGTACACGCGGGCACCATCCGGCTTGCCGCTCGTACAGTTCGCGGTTCAGGCTGCACTGGAACGGGTGTTTGCCGGCGAACTGACCCTCGAACGCGTCGTCGAAGCCATCAGCCATGCCCCGGCCAAGCTGTTCAATGTGCGCAACCGAGGCTTCCTGCGCGAGGGATATCAGGCTGACCTGGTCATCGTCGACCCGGAACGCCCGCACACGGTTACGCAAGCTGAAGTCCTTTCCCGTTGCGCCTGGTCGCCGTTCGAGGGTGAGACTTTCAAGTCCAGTATCGCAGCCACTTTCATCAATGGCGTGCTGGCCTGGAACAACGGCGAGCTTGACGACAGCGTACGCGGCGAACGCCTCGAGTTTGATCGGTGATAGCACGTTTGCTTGCTGCGGCATTCGCGATTGCCTTTTTGCCAGGCGCCGCGTCGGCGGATTCAACGGATCCGCGCGTGGTGTTTCCATCCAGCGCGGCCCAGGGGGCGATGGTGATCGGCAAGGTGCCATCGGGAAGCTCGGTGCGCTTCGCCAATCGGGACCTGCGGGTCACCCCGTACGGAACGATCGTATTCGGTATAGGCCGGGACGAAACCGGCCCGCTGGAAGTGGACGTGCGGCGTCCCGATGGCAGCAAGGTCATCGCCGAGATCATCGTGGAAGCACATGACTGGCCTACCGAGCGCGTCAATGGCGTACCGCCGAAAACCGTCAAGCCGCCACCCGCGATCGCCGCACGCATCCAGCGGGAGCAGGCTCTGGTGGCAGAAGCACGCAGCCGCGACGACGAACGCACCGACTTCACGGAAGCATTCATTCGACCCGTCGAAGGCCGCATCAGTGGGCGTTTCGGCAACCAGCGGGTCTACAACGGAACGCCGGGATCTGCACATTCCGGCATGGATATCGCTGCGCCAAGTGGCACGCCGGTCAAGGCGCCAGCCAGCGGCATCGTTACCTTCGCCAACAATGATCTTTACCTGACTGGCGGCACCTTGCTGATCGACCACGGACACGGCATCAGCAGCAACTTCCTGCATCTCTCACGTATCGATGTCGCCGTGGGCGACCGCATCGAGCAGGGACAGGTCATC
The DNA here is from genome assembly GCF_049593775.1 of Dokdonella sp. Lineage (GTDB taxonomy): Bacteria > Pseudomonadota > Gammaproteobacteria > Xanthomonadales > Rhodanobacteraceae > Dokdonella. Next base: position 11,578 of record NZ_JBAWHJ010000029.1, read on the forward strand.
GCGGCGGTGGGTGCCAGCGGTCGCGCCACCGGCCCACACCTGCATTGGGGCATGAGCTGGTTCGCCGTTCGTATTGATCCGCAGCAAGTGCTGGACGCCGCGCACTAGCCGCTTGCATTCGTCGGCAATGGACTATTGCACGTGAGCGGGCTTGCGACGCAGGAACGGCTGCTCGACGAACCGGTGTGAGATCTGCGCAACGAGAACGCTGAGCGGAAACACCGATACGAGCAAGGCCCAGAACTTTTCGGCCGGAGACCAGGTTTCCGGCAGGTGCGGAAGCAGGACCAGTAGAATCGGCATGTGCCACAGGTAAACGCCGAAGCTGATGTCGCCTAGATAGCGCATCGGCCGGTTTGCAAAAAGCCGCATCGTCACCGGCGCACCCCAGGCGCACGCCAGCAGGATCGGCACGAGACAAATCGAGAACAGCGCGTGCCATACATACAGCAGTGGATGGCCGCCCCAGTATTCCCCGGCCACACTGATCAAGGCGGCACAGGTAGCAACAGCTCCGACCAGGCCTGCGCCGAACCACAAGGTGGGCCAGCGCGGCCGCCAACCCCGCAATCTCGCCGCGATGAAAGCGGCTCCCGCGAGCATGCCGATTACGAACTGGTCGATGCGACCGGGCATTCGCTCAAGCGCAATCACCTGGGTGGACACCGGATCATCCATGAAAGCCAGATGCATGAAATAGCGATAGCCGATGCTTATCGCAAGCGCGCCGACCAGCAACCAGTACCAGCGACGCCGGTCGATCAGGGGCGCAATCAAGGGGAGCACGAGGTAGAACGCGAACTCGATCGGCAACGTGAACCAGACTCCGACCATGGGCGCCACCCAATTCCAGCC
>NZ_JBAWHJ010000030.1:0-3159 GCF_049593775.1 Dokdonella sp.
GCAACAAGGTCGATGTGGAGATTGCCGAGCGCACTCTCGATGCCGTGGCCTCTCCGCTGCGCGAGGACATCCAGTCAGCCGTCAGCAAGGCCGTGCACGCCAACCATCCGGATACGCCGATCGTTCCCGACCAGGCGCCCTATTACACCGATGGAACCATTTTTCGCGTCGCCGGAATTCCGACCTATGGCGTCAGCAGCGTTTTCCTCAAGGACAACGACAGCTTCGCTCACGGTCTCAATGAGCGCTTGCCTGTGGACGCGTTCTACAACGGCCTCGGGCATTGGTATGTGCTGATCCAGTCACTGGCTGGGGGGCAGTAGGCGGCAGGGGGTCGTTTGCGGGAGTCGATTCAGCTGCGTTGTCGGTGCGCGGCGGGCGAATCGGCGAACATGCAGGACCACGCTTCCTATTCCCTATTCCCGTTGCTCGACAGCCGAATGGCTGGTCATTCCGAATCCCGGCATTTACCCGGCACTGCTCCGACAGACACGGTTGCGGCCTTCGTGCTTGGCGCGATACAGCGCCGAATCGGTTTCACGCAGCAAGTCGGCGGCATGGTCGCCCGGTGCCGGCACTCGACTCATGACACCCGCGCTGATCGTGATGGTTTGAGTGTCGTTGCCGAGCATGCGCGGCGGCAGCGCTTCGACCAGGGCGCGCATGCGTTCGGCGCAGCGCGCGACGACCTCGATATTTGCATCCACCATCAGGCAGGCAAATTCCTCGCCACCGAAACGCGCGACAAGATCCTGCTCTCGCGTCGCGCTGGCGAGCGCCTGCGCAATGGCGCGCAGGGCCACGTCTCCGGAAAGGTGTCCATGCGTGTCGTTGTATTCCTTGAAGTGATCGACGTCGATGACGATCAAGCCAATCGACAGGTTCCTGGCCGCCGCGCGCTCGATAGCCGCATCTGCCGCCTCCATCAGGCGGCGGCGATTGGCGACACCGGTCAACGGGTCCTGATAGGACAGTTGGGTCAGTCGTTCATTGGCCGACCGGATCTCCAGGGTGCGGCGGGCGACCTCGCGCTTGAGGTGGCGCTGGCGTGCGCGCAAGCGCCGGTTGTAAAGCAGGACCAGGCCCATTGCGGTGGCGAGAATGGTCAGCACGAACATCACGCGGACCAGTGGCAGCTCCCACCAGTGCGCCTGCACCGAGAACCGCAATGAGCGCGGCATGCTTGGAGTCCCGCTGTAGTCGCGCGCCTCGACCTTGAGCTCGTAATCACCGGGAGCCAGCCCGCTGTATCGTCTCTGGTGTTCCTGACCCCATTCGCCGGGGCCGTCATCCCGATCGACCAGTTCGGTCCGATAAGTTGAATCCTGTTCGCGAATTCCGGCCAGCACCGTGAAGCGCACTTCCAGGTCGCGGGTACCAGCCGGCAGCTCGAGCACGCTGTCGCTTTCTGGATCGATGCTGTTGCCGTCGACGACAAGTTCCGTGAAGTGCAGCGGCTTGGGCACGGTGCGTCCGGGCGCCGAAGCGACTTCCGGATCGAACATGCTGAGTCCGCCCAGGGTGCCGACCCAGTAGCGGTCGTTCGCATCGATGACCTGGGTGTTGGTGTTGCACTCATCGTGGACCAGTCCGTCACGACGACGAAAAACCCGTTCCGAATAGCCCTTGCCGTTGGCGTTCGGAGTCAGCTTCTGCACACCGTTGTTGGTACAAACGTAGATCCGGCCGCGGCTGTCTTCTAGCACGGAATAGACGGTGGGGTCGGGCGGTGGCGGTACCGTGTTATCGGTGATCAGCAAGGGGTTTTCCGGATCACTGATGTCCAGTCGCACGACGCCGTTTCGGTTGCTGCTGGCCCACAAGGTGGTTCGCGTATCCGATCGGGTAATCGTGACTCCGCGAAAACCGTCTTCCGGCATACCCTTGATCGCGCTCAGGGCCACCCACTGCCTGCCATCGAAGCGGGCAAGTCCGGCCTGGCCAGCGGCCCAGAGCCAGGATTTCCCATCCGCATCCACATGCTGTCCGAGGTTGATCACGCTCCAGGGCATTTCTTCCTCGCCAAGGGAGAAGTGGGTCCACTCGCCTTCACGAAGTCGGTATACGCCGCTACGAAGGTTGGCGAACCAGAGCTCGGTCACGCCATCCAGCTGGCGCGAAATGGCATGTGTCGCCAGGTCGTCACCGCCGAGATCCCACGGGACAGGTACGGGCGTGAACTCCAGTTCGTCACTGATGCGAAAAAGCGCACCATTGATCAGGCTCAACAAGCGCCAGTTGTTGCCGTCGGGACCGGCAAGATTCCAGATCTGTCGCACGCCATCGACCGGCAATGTGCCGTTGGCCTCGGTGAAGTACTGCCACTGGCCATCCTGGAGCAGGCCGAGTCCCTGCTTCAGCGTTCCGACCCAGACGCGCTGGCCGCCGCGGCCATCGTCTTCCGGCAGGACGGTGAACGTGCCGTTTTCTCGTGCACCGAGCAAGGAAACGGTCTGCCATTGGGTATCGGCCAATGCCGCGCGGGCGATGCCTCGCTCGGTTGCCAGCCAGAGCAGGTCGACGCCATCGATGCCGCGCTGCAGCTTGAGCCCGCGCACCGCATCCGATGGCAGGCCATGCCGGCGGTCGAACACGGCAATGTCGTCGTCGATCACGCGCAGCAAGCCCGCTCGCGATGCGAGCCAGACCGCGTGTTTGCCTCCGGGCATCGGAGCTGCGACTGCCGAATAGATGGCTTCGGTGGGTAACTCCCCCGTGGCCGCACGCCAGATCCGTACGCCATCTTCACGGATACGGTAGAGGCCATCGCCGTAGGTCAGCAACCAGAGTTCCTCGACCCCCTGGTTGACCGTACGCAACAAGTCGGTCGCGTGCAGATCCTGCTGGGCGGGTAACAGGTAGCGTTGCCAGGGTTCAGTCGTGCCGGAATTGCCGAGCTCGCGAAACCACAGTCCGTCCGTAGTTGTCGCCATCCACTGTCGAGGCTGGCCGAACATGGTTTCAGTCTGGGCGATGCCTACGGTCGGACCCTGTTGCACCGATGCATTGCCAGGATCGACGACCCACTCGTCGAGCGCGTCATCGAGCGTCCAGAATCCCGTGTCGAGGCTTACCCAGAGTTGCCTGGTTTCGTCACTGCGCCTGGTCACGGAGAAACGCTGGTGGAACTTGCTCAAGGTAGGCTGCAGCGCCCAGCGT
>NZ_JBAWHJ010000031.1:0-1852 GCF_049593775.1 Dokdonella sp.
GCCGTGAGATCGTCAGCGGTAGGTCCGAGGCCGCCGGTGGTGATGATCAGGTCGAGGCCGATGTCAGCCATGTGCCGCAGGCCATTGAGCAGGTCGTCACGGTGGTCGGCCACGATCAGGATCTCGGCGAGCTCGATGCCGAGCCCGGTCAGTTGCTCGGAGAGCCAGGGACCGTTCCTGTCCTGAATCGTGGCGGTCAGCACCTCGGTTCCGGTGACCAGAATTCCGGCCCTGACCGTCTGCTCTTTCGTGTCAGCCATCGCAGCGAGACTACCGGCCGCAATGGGCGGGGCGAAGCCTCAGCCGGCAGCCGGTGAATCAGGTGACGGCGGAATCTCTTCCGGCGTCGAGTCCAGGACCGATCCCGGGTCCGGCATCTCGGCCTCGGGCTCACTGAAGTCCTGGCCACGTCCGAGCACCCGTGGCAGATCCGCCGCCGTAATCAGCACCTGGCGTGGCTTGGATCCCTCGTAGCCCGAGATCACACCCCGGCGCTCAAGCATGTCCACGAGCCTTCCGGCACGGGTGTAACCAACCCTGAGTCGCCGCTGGATCATCGAAACCGAAGCGGTTTCGGTGTCGACGACGAGCTGGATCGCTTCGTCGAGCAGGTCGTCCTGGTCCGGGTCGAAGTCGCTGTCGGCCGATTCGACCTTTTCGGGTTCGCGTTCGGCCAGCAGTTCCTGCTCGAATTCCGGCTCCCCCTGATCAGACCAGAAGTCAGTGATCCGGGCGATTTCTTCCTCGGAGACGAAAGCACCCTGGATGCGCTGCAGCTTCGACGTGCCCGGGCCGCGGAAAAGCATGTCGCCCTGGCCGAGCAGTGCTTCCGCCCCGCCCTGGTCGAGGATGACCCGGGAGTCGGTCTGCGACGACACGGCAAAAGCGATGCGTGACGGGATGTTCACCTTGATGGTGCCGGTGATGATGTCGGTCGAAGGACGCTGTGTTGCGAGCACCAGGTGGATTCCGGTCGCCCTTGACTTCTGGGCGAGCCGGATGATCGAGGATTCGACGTCTGCCGGCGCGACCATCATCAGGTCGGCGAGTTCGTCAATGACGCAGAGGATGTGCGGCAGCTTGGGTTCCCCGGCTTTTGCCTGGATCGCGTTGTAATCAGCGATGTTCCTCGCCCGGGCGGTCTTCATCAGGCCGTATCGGGTTTCCATCTCCGCGATCAGGTTCTGGAGCACGTTGGCCGCGAGTTTCGGGTTGGTCACCACCGGTGTGAGCAGGTGCGGGACGGCTTCGTAGTGGTTGAGTTCGACCTGCTTCGGGTCGACCAGAACCAGTCGCACCTCGTTCGGCGAGGAATGCATCAGGATCGAAGTGAGGATCGCGTTGACACATCCCGACTTGCCGGAGCCGGTGGTGCCGGCAACCAGCACGTGTGGCATGGTCGCGAGATCGGTCGATACCGCTTTGCCGTCGATGCCTTTGCCCAGCCAGGCGACCAGGGGTGAAGCTTTAGCCGACGGTGCCGAATAGATGTCGCCGAGCTTGACCATCTTGCGGCTCGAGTTCGGAACTTCCACGCCGACCGCCTGCTTGCCGGGGATTGGCGCGAGAATGCGGATGTCGGTCGAAGCCAGCGCGTAAGCCAGATCGTTCGACAGCTCGGAGACCTTCTTGACCTTCGTGCCCGGAGCGAGCTGAAGCTCGAACCTGGAAACGTGCGGCCCGGAGACAACCCCGACGATCTTTGCTTCCACACCGAAATGACCCAGGGTCTCGACCAGCTTTCGGGCCAGTTCCTTCTGTTCGACCGGGTCCGGACCGATGTCCTTGGAACCGCGGTCGAGCACCTTGACCGTGGGCTTGTAGTAGCTGATCTCTTCGGCCGTGGTGGCAC
>NZ_JBAWHJ010000032.1:0-6648 GCF_049593775.1 Dokdonella sp.
CCACAACGCTCGGACCTTGCAAGCAAACGGACGTGGGCCATTCCTCTACCTGCCGAAGCTGCAAAGCCATCAGGAGGCCGCGCTATGGGATGCGGTGATAGCCCATGCAGAACGCGAGCTGGGGTTGGAGCAGGGAGTCATCAAGGTGACCGTCCTGATCGAAACCCTGCCCGCTGCTTTCGAGATGGAGGAAATTCTCTGGGCTTTGCGCAGTCGCATTGTCGGACTCAATTGCGGACGCTGGGACTACATCTTTTCCTACATCAAGACGTTCCGGGGGCAGCGCGATCATGTCTTGCCCGAGCGCGCACAAGTAGGCATGGGCGTGCCTTTCCTGAAGGCCTACAGCGAACTCCTGATCAAGACTTGCCATCGCCGGGGCGCGTTCGCCATGGGCGGCATGGCCGCGCAGATTCCGATCAGCAACGATAGTGAAGCGAATGCCGCAGCACTTGAGCGGGTCCGGCTCGACAAGCAGCGCGAAGCGCAGGCGGGGCACGACGGAACCTGGGTTGCACATCCGGGCCTGATTCCCGTCGCCATGGCAGAGTTCGAACGCGTACTGGATGGTCCCAACCAGCTTCAGCGCCAACGTGACGATGTTTGTGTCGCGCAGCACGACCTCCTGCTTGCTCCACCCGGAACGATCTCGCGAACAGGCTTCGAGAACAATGTCGATGTTTGCGTGCGCTATCTTGCTGCCTGGCTGGATGGTCTCGGTTGCGTGCCCATCCATCACTTGATGGAGGACGCGGCCACCGCGGAGATTTCGCGCGCGCAGCTTTGGCAATGGCTGCACCACGAAGGCCTCAAGCTCGAGGACGGCGGCGTCATTGATTTCGCCTTGTTCGACGAGGTGCTTGGCGGCTGTGCTGCACGCCTGCCGCAAGCCGGCCTGCCCGGCCAGGAGCGTGTCTGCGAGGCCATCGCGATGCTCGCCGAGCTGACCCATGCCGATGACCTTGCCGAGTTCCTCACCTTGCCCGCCTATGAGCGTCTTCCCTGACGGCATGCCGGGCCCGCACCCCTATTCGTTCAACACGCACCGCCGAGCAATCCCTATTCAGCCGCAACGGATTCACCAGGAGCACATCATGAGCCAGAACACGATGCCAAACGCCGAACAGATCACCCACGACTGGGCCAACAACCCGCGTTGGGCCGGCATCAAGCGCAACTACACCGCGGCTGATGTTGTCCGCCTGCGCGGCAGCGTACATGTCGAACACTCGCTGGCTCGATTGGGCGCTGAAAAGCTCTGGGGCAGCTTGCAGAGCAGTCCTTTCGTGAATGCACTTGGTGCATTGACCGGCAACCAGGCCATGCAACAGGTCAAGGCCGGACTCAAGGCGATCTATCTTTCCGGGTGGCAGGTCGCCGCCGATGCCAACCAGGCCGGACAAATGTATCCGGACCAGTCCCTGTATCCGGCCGACTCCGTGCCTGCCGTGGTCAAGCGCATCAACAACTGCCTGCTCCGAGCCGACCAGCTCAACCATGCAGACGGGAATGATTCGGTCGACTACCTGCAGCCCATCGTCGCCGACGCCGAGGCTGGATTCGGCGGCGTGCTCAACGCCTTTGAGCTGATGAAGGCGATGATCGAAGCAGGTGCCGCGGGCGTGCATTTCGAAGATCAGCTCGCATCGGTCAAGAAGTGCGGACACATGGGCGGCAAGGTTCTGGTACCGACGCGCGAAGCGGTCGACAAGCTCAATGCAGCCCGTCTTGCTGCCGACGTCATGGGCGTACCCACCCTGATCATTGCACGCACCGACGCGGAAGCCGCTGACCTGCTGACCAGCGATATCGATGCCAATGATCAGCCGTTCGCAACTGGAGAACGCACGGTCGAAGGCTTCTACAAGACGAACAAGGGGCTCGATCAGGCCATCAGCCGCGGCCTCGCCTACGCGCCCTACGCCGATCTGGTCTGGTGCGAGACCGGCAAGCCCGATCTCGAATTCGCGCGCAAGTTTGCGGAGGCGATCCACGCCAGGTTCCCAGGCAAGATGCTGGCCTACAACTGTTCGCCTTCGTTCAACTGGAAGAAGAATCTGGATGACGCGACGATCGCCAAGTTCCAGAAGGAAATCGCCGGCTACGGCTACAAGTTCCAGTTCATTACGCTTGCGGGCTTCCACGCCCTCAACTACTCGATGTTCAATCTGGCTCATGGCTACGCGCGCAACCAGATGAGTGCATTCGTCGAATTGCAGGAAGCGGAGTTCGCCGCCGCGGACCGTGGGTTCACCGCCGTCAAGCACCAGCACGAAGTCGGTACCGGCTACTTTGACCAGGTCACCCAGGCGATCCAGCAGGGGCAGTCATCGACTACAGCTCTGGCCGGATCAACCGAAGAAGAGCAGTTCCAGGGCAACAAGGCGGCCTGAGCCAAGCAACAACCATGACGCGCGCCGGCCACTCGATGTGCCGGCCGCGCCAGACGCCGACAACGGAACGTGGAGTCTGGGGTAGCCCGGTGGGAATCCGGGCAATGCTCCGATGTCGGCGCTGCGCGGGAACCGGGGAGAACCGCGGTACCCTCTTGCCAGGTCAGAGGGGCTGACCGGCAATTCAGCTTGCCAGTGTGGGCGCTGGCTCACACGTGACGAAAGTCATCGTTGATCACGATTTCCAGTCAGGCCGATAGGGTAAGATCAACAGTCGCGAATGTCGGCAACAGGGGGACACGTGGCGACAAGAAAAGGCGGCAGCAATGTCACGCCCATCGGCGGATCTGTGGCGCGCCCGCGCGCACCGTTGTTGCCACGTGAGCTTTCCGAGCGCGAACTGGCCTTGTTCATCACGGCCAGCGATCGTCGCGAAGTCAGCCCTGGCGAGGTGATATTTCGTCGTGGTGAGCTCGGACGCAGCATGTTCATCGTCGAAACAGGGCAGATTCGCCTGGAATTCGGCGATGGAATGCCGGACAAGCTGATCGGTCCGCGTGAATTCTTTGGTGAGTTGACCCTGTTCATTGGCGACCATACCCGCGTCGCCAATGCCGTGGCTACGACCGAAACCGTCATGCACGTCATCGAACAGCAATCCTTTGAGCTGCTGCTCGACAGCGAGCCGCGACTGCTCGCGCAATTCATGCGGCGCTCCTTCTCCTATCTGGTTGCCAGCGAGCAGCAACTGATCTCGAGCCTGAAACGGCGCAACGAAGACCTGATGGTCACCCTGGATTCCCTGCGCCAGACCCAGACCCAACTCAGTACCGCGCAGCGTCTCGTGCAAACCGACGAACTGACCGGGCTATGCAATCGCCGAGGTTTGTACATGTTCCTGGAGCATCTGGCCGAGGCGAGGCTGGAGGGCACCGAGCTTGGCCTGTTGCTGATCGATATCGACCGCTTCAAGCAGATCAATGATCGTTGCGGCCATCTGGTGGGTGATCAGGTCCTGCGCGCAATCGCCGAGGAAGTGCAGGCGGCGGCATCCCCGTGCGACCTCCCGTGCCGACTTGGCGGTGACGAATTTGCCCTGCTGACCCAGGTGACGGGTGGCGAGGAGTTGAGTGCGCGTGCCACGCAGATCGTCAACGCCGTTCGCGGCTTGCGCTTTCCGACCAGTGACGGCCTCAAGGTCACGGTGAGCATAGGCGCCCAGCTGTGCGCGGAAACCACCGACTGGGCCGTCTGGTACAGCGACACGGACTGCCTGCTTTATGAGGTCAAGGGCCGTGGTGGCGACGGCCACCGCTCACCTGCCTGATCCCTTGCCCCCTGATGCGGTGCTCGACACGCACCGTGCGGATACCGCTCATACGGTGAACCGACCCATTCAGTGCAAGCACGCCCGAATGAGCCGATCAGTGGACCCAACGACCCCCGCGCCTGCGCGGCGGTCGCGGTGGCTCGCCTTCCCTGCTTCGCACATGTTCATCCTCATTGGCAGGATTCTGGCGCCAATATTCGGCCACCGCGTCGATCGACTCGGGAATGCGCGTCAGGCACTCGTCGTACTCCTCCTCGGTCATCGCTGCGAACTCGGCATCGCTTTCAAATACATCATCCTCGATCGACAAGGCGATGATCGGGCCGAGGTACTGCATCAGATCGGAGTCCTGGCCCAGGCGTGATTCCCAGGCCGCTGCGCGCAGATCGATGCCCCGGCTGAAGCCTTCGCACCAGCCACGCGAAGTGAACGTGCTGCCACCATCGTCGTCGTCCATTTCGCCGAGAATGGGCTCGTAGGCACCGGTGTCGATTTCGAGAAGTACCGAATCATTGAGGCGTGCCAACAGGGTCAGGATGCGCTCGCCCTCCTCCACGGTGGCGAAAGGCTCGTGCAGGACTTCCGGCAACCATTCGTCCGGCGTGGCCGGTGAGGGCCCGATCGTCAGCGATGTGAGAAATCCGTGTACGCCATCAAGCAGCAGCTGGTCTTCGCCGGCATGCGCACGCAGATACTGATCAAGCTCTTCAAGCTCGATATCCGACAAGGAGGCGGGCCAATCAGACTCGGACATCTTCAAGCTCCAGCAGAGCCGGGGTATGGTCGGAAGGACGTTCCCAGGTACGCGGTTCCCGATCGATGCTGGCGCCGCTGGCCCGCTGCATGACCGGGGCACTCGCCAGCACCAGGTCGATACGCAAGCCGAGGTCGCGACGGAAGCCTGCCTGCCGGTAGTCCCACCAGCTGAAGGTTCCGCCGGCCTCGTCAAACTGACGGAAACTGTCGCTGAGGCCGAGATCGAGCAGGCGCTTCAAGGCATTGCGTTCGGGCGTCGAGCAAAGGATCTTTTCATGCCAGGCAACCGGATCATGCACGTCGCGGTCGTCCGGGGCGATATTGAAATCTCCCATCACCACCAGGCGGGGATCATTGCGCAACTCGCCCTCGAGGAACCGTGTGACCTTGTCGAGCCAATCGAGCTTGTAAGCGTATTTCTCGCTACCCACCGCCTGGCCATTGACGACATACAGGTTGGCGATACGCAGCTCACCGACGGTCGCGACAAGGATGCGTCGTTGCGGGTCATCGAGGCCCGGAACATCCGTGACCACGTCGTGGATGGGTTCCCGCGCCAGCAAGGCGACGCCGTTGTAGGTTTTTTGTCCGGAAAACGCCACTTCGTATCCGAGTGCTTCGATCGCTGCACGCGGAAACCTGGCATCCTCCATCTTGGTTTCCTGGATGCCGAGCAAATCCGGCCTGGCGCTCGCGCACCACTGTTCGACATGCGGCAGGCGAACGTTCAGCGAATTCACATTCCAGGTAGCGAGCTTCATCTGCCCAGTTTAGCTGACTGAGCCGACCGCCTGCAGCGTGTGCAGGCAGTCGTTGATCTCGCCTTCATCCTGGCGGGCAGCTACAAGGGCCAGACCCACAGCAGCATCGGCACGCTGATCAGCAGGACAATGGCCTCCACGGCGAGGCCCAATCGCCAATAGTCACCAAAATGGAATCCGCCGGGCCCGAGAATCAAGGTGTTGTTCTGGTGGCCAATCGGCGTGAGGAAAGCGCACGAAGAGCCGATCGCGATTGCCATCAGGAAGGCATCGGCGTTGACACCGAATTGTTGTGCCGAGCTCAGCGCAATCGGGCACATGACCGCCGCAGTGGCCACGTTGTTCATCAGATCCGAGAGGAACATCGTGACCACCAGCAAGACCACCAATGCGGCGATCACGTGTCCCTGGCTGACCGTCTCGAGCAGAAACCGTGCAATCAGATCCGCGGTTCCGGTCGTTCCCATCGCGTCGGCGACCGGCAGCATCGCTCCCAGCAGAACAACCACCGACCAGTCGATCGAGGTGTAAACCGAGCGCAACGGCACCAGTTTCGCCACCACGAAGGCGAGTGCGGCCAGCGCGAACGCGATGGCGGCAGAGAGCACGCCGAAGCTTGTCGCGACAATGGCTGCTCCCAAGATCAATGACGCCTTGAGCGCATGCCCCTTCTTTGGCACGCGGATATCACGCTGAGCCAGAGGCAGGCAGCCAAAGCGCGCGGCGAACCCGGCCAGGGCCTCGCTTGGGCCTTGCAACAGCAGCACGTCGCCACCCTCGATGGGTGTTGATCGCAGTCGCCGTACCGACTGCCGACCCTGGCGTGAAATCGCCAGCAGGTTGATCCCGAACTGCGTGCGAAGATCGATGTCGGTCGCCGAGCGTCCGACGAACTCGGCATTCGGAGTCACCACGAATTCCTGGAATACGACATCACCGGCCCGTGACTTTTCTGCGCTGCCAGTTTCCGAAGGCTCGGTCGCATTGCGTTCGCTGGCGGGATCCGCCGTTGACTCCGGCGCGTCGTCGTCGGCCTCCTCGTCTTCGTCGACTTTGGGCGGCACGGCTTCCTCGAGCTTGACGCCCAGGCTTGAAAGCGCCGTCGACAGGGATTTTGGATCGACCTCGATGACCAGAATGTCGCCGGTCCTCAGGATGCGTCGCGGATTCGGTGCCGACAACCTCATCTCGCCTCGGACCATTCCAATGATCTGCGCGTCGGACTCGTCGAGCATCTGCTCGACTTCGCGCAGACTCCGATCGACGGCCTTGCTGTCTTCGACGATGCGTACTTCACTGAAGTACTGGCCGGACTCAAAGCCGGCAGATACCGCCTGTTTGCGCGAGGGCACGATGCGCCAGCTGATCAGGCCGACGAACAGGACGCCTACGACCGCCACGCTGACCC
>NZ_JBAWHJ010000033.1:0-10071 GCF_049593775.1 Dokdonella sp.
GTCGAGCCAGGCATCAGCGGAACGCCGATATGTGCGTGCCGTGCGGAATATCTGGTCGAGCGCGAGATCGTTCAGCGGACTATTCATCAAAACTCCTAGCGATGCAGTATCTGTCTCCCTGCAGGGAATACAGTCTTGGGGTTGAGTGGTTCGCAATCAACACGATGAATGACAACGGATTGATGCCACTTGGTAGACAATGGCAGGGCCCCTTTGCGTTGCGGAGCCCTTCGAAGACCACCCATGATAGCGAAGAGAACCTGATTGTCTCCTGACAGGCACAAATCGAGTTGCTGGGTGATCAGTGACGGCGCTGCCGGCAATGAGCGCCAGGCGCTGGCACTGGCCCGTGCGCTAGGACTGGAGCCGCGGGTTCTGCATTTGCGCTTGAGGCACCCCTGGGATTGGCTTTCCCCGCACCTGACCCGGGGCGCAGCCGTAGCCATGCGAGATGCGCTGGGCGCGCCGATCAAGGCACCCTGGCCGGAGATTGCGATTGGCTGTGGGCGCAAGGCTGCATTGCTGACTCGTTGCCTGCGATCGTGGAGCAAGGGGCGCTGCTTTACCGTACAGATTCTCGACCCGCGCACGCGCCCGGAGCTTTTCGATCTGGTGGTCACTCCCAAGCATGATCGGTTGTCGGGCACGAACGTCATCAAGACACTCGGCGCTCTGAACCCCGTTGACGACGCGTGGCTGCTGCACGGCAGGGAACGCTTTGGTCAACTCGCAGCGCTGCCCCATCCTCGCACCGGCGTCCTGATCGGTGCCACGAACGCCGCGGCATCACTTGATGATCGCTACTTCCGCAGCCTGCTGGCCATGCTTTCCGAGCATCATGCAGAACACGGAGGCAGCTTTCTGGTCAGCACGTCGCGCCGAACGCCATCCGGTCGGGTCGCGCAACTGCGCACGGAATTCTCGCGCTGGCCAGGTGTGTTCTGGGGTGGGCCGGCAGACGGCGAAAATCCCTACGCCGGAATACTTGCCTGGTCGGACGAACTGATCGTCAGTCCGGATTCGGTCAACATGGTCTCCGAGGCCTGTGCCACGGGCAAGCCCGTCAGCGCATTCGCGAACGAGGACCTGGCAGGGAAACTTGGCGAGTTTCATCGCTCGCTCCAGGCAGGCGGATTCCTGGCTGGATCCACGCCAGGCAATCCCGGCAAAATCCTGCGCGAGACCGCAGACGTCGCTGCGCAAATCAGGGCGCGCTTGAACCAGTCGCGTTAATCAACTCGTCGCGGCTCAATCGAACGCAAGATCCAGCTCGCGCGCAACCGCAAGAACTCCCCGCGTAGCGGCGTCAAGTTCCTGGTCGCGCGATGCCATGCGCGGGCGCGCATCGAGCTTGCTGGCCAGCGAACGCGCGAGCAGTAACATGTGCGCATCGCGCAAGGTCGCAGCCTGAATCGGATTGAGCAGATCGGCGCTGGCTGCCATTTCGATCAGATCGACGCTGTTGGTCACTTCAAGCAGGCGCGGATGCGCCGACGCATGCTCGAGGACCAGTGCCTGGACTATGAATTCGATATCGACAAGGGTGCCAAGCCCTTGCTTGAGGTCGAGGACATGCTCGCTGGACCGGTCACTCTCGCGGCGCCAGCGTGATCGCATGTCGACAATTTTCTTGCGCAAGTCGCTGCCATAAACACGCGCATCGAGAGCTGCCGCGCGCGCTTCGGCGAAACGGCGGCTGAGACCCACATCACCGGTTACGGCACGTGCCCTGACCAGGGCCTGGTGCTCCCATGTCCAGGCACGCTCCTGCTGGTAGGCGGCGTAAGCGTCAAGGCTGGTCACCAGCAGGCCGGTTCCGCCATCGGGCCTGAGCCGGATATCGATTTCGTAGAGTCGGCCCGAGCGCGTCAGCATGGTCAGCAAATGCACGAATCGCTGTGCCAGGCGCGCGTAGTAGCGGGCGCCGTCGAGTGGCTTGGGTCCATTCGATTCGAGCGCCGCATGACTGCCATCGTAGACAAAGACCAGGTCCAGGTCAGAGCCGAATCCAAGTTCGATGCCACCGAGGCTGCCGTATCCGATGACCACCATCCCGACGCCATCGCCGGGACGCTCGTCGATGGTGCCGTGCGCCGCAACCAGGTCGCGCTCGGCAATGCGCAGCACACTCGCAAGAATGGCCTCGGCCACGGCGGCGAGCGCACGTGCGGTCTGCTCGGCGTCGACCCGCTTGCCGAGGAAGGCAAGGCCGATGCGAAACAAGGCCGCCAGGCGCTGCTCCTGGATCATCTCGATCTCGCGCTCCAGATCCTGGTCATGCATGGCTCCGAGCCGACGCTGGATTTCCGCCTCGACCTCTTCGCGATCGGGTGGCGGACCCTCGCTTCGATCATCGAACAGTTCGTCGAGCAACAGGGGATGTGCAATGACGCGATCGGCGAGCAGGGCGCTGGCGGCAAACACGGCGGTAAGGCGCTTCAATGCAACCGGTTGTTCGTCGAGCAAGGCCAGGTAGGCCGAACGGCGTGCCACCGCATGGACCAGGCCAATCAGTCGAACCAGGCATGCACTTGGTGCGGCACTGTCCGCCGCCGCCGCGAACAGCGCAGGAATCACACGATCGATGCGCTCGCGCGAACGCGCGGAAGCCGCGCGCAGGATCGGACTGCCAAGCAGGCCGTCGAGGGCGCCGACCACCGGCTGCACCGGGTCAAATCCGGCCTCACTCAAGGCCTCGGCATCTACGCCATCCGTCGAACAGCGCAACCACAAGGCATTCCATTCGGCAGCTTGTACTGAACTGCGCGCACGCTGCGCTGGAGCCATCACCGCATTGAACTCTTCACTGACAGCCGCGCGATGACGATCCAGTTCACTGATCAGCTCGCTCCAGCCCGGGTAGTCGAGCGCGAGCGCTATGCGCTGCCGCTGTGTTTCATCGGCCGGCAACTCGTGGACCTGCTGGTCGGCAAACATCTGCACGCGGTTCTCTGCGCGACGCAGGAACCGGTAAGCCTCGCCAAGCCGCTTGCTGCGGCGGGAACTGATCAGGCCCAGTTGTTCGCAGGCCGATAGCGCCGGCAGCAATCCGCGAACGCGCAACGAAGGCTCGCGGCCTCCGCGGATCAACTGCACGAGCTGTACGACGAACTCGATTTCGCGGATGCCACCGGGTCCAAGCTTCAGGTGGTCGGCAAGATCCTTGCGTGCGACTTCGGCATCGATGAGCTCCTTCATTTCCCGCAAACCGGCAAAAGCCGTGTAGTCGAAGTAGCGTCGGAACACGAACGGCCGCAGCGTCGCAAGCAGTCGAACACCCGCCGCCTTGTCTCCGGCAACCGGGCGCGCCTTGATCCAGGCATAGCGTTCCCAATCGCGCCCTTCGCGCTGGTAGTACTGTTCCATCGCCGCAAACGAGAGCGCGACCCTGCCCACGTTGCCGAAAGGTCGCAAACGCAGATCAACCCGATAGACATAGCCGTCCGGGGTGCGGTCGGCGAGCAGCGAAATCAGATGCTGGGAGACACGCGAGTACCAGATTTCGGCGTCCAGTGGTCGCGCGCCGTCACTGGTGCCGCCACCTTCGTCATAGGCCAGCACAAGATCGACGTCGGAAGAAAAATTGAGTTCGGCACCACCGAGCTTGCCTAGAGCAAGCACGACCAGACGCTGTACCTCGCCCGATTCCGTACGCAACACACCGTGGCGCTCGGCGAGCTGCCGCTCGGCATGCCGCAATGCGATTTCCAGGCAGGTCTCGGCAAGTACGCTGGCTCCGGTCAGGGTCGTCTCGACCTTGTCCACATTATTCACGTCACGCCAGATCAGGCGAATCGATTCACGGCGTCGGAAGCGTCTTATCTCGGTGCGGAATTCCGAATCCGACAGCGGCATGGCGAGGGGTGCGGTCCGTGCGTCGGCATGGCGCGGATCGTTCATCAGGCGAACCAGGTCCGGCCCGAGCAATTGCGGGTCCTGAACGAAACTCTCGAATGCGTAGTCGCTCGCGAGCAATACGCGCTCAAGGTGACTATCAACCCCAGCGTCATCGTAGAACGGCACACCCGCCTCTCGACAAATCGCTTCAAGCCGGGACAGTCTCGAGTCGAGCAGGATTTCGATGGCTTGCGGGCGCGGAGTCAGGGGCATGCGTGGATTCTGGCAGCTGGCGGGGCGGCACGGCCAGCCACGGTTTTCGCGTTCGGGCGCGGTTAACCCGAAATTCCCCGGTTCATCCTATACTCAGCACGTTTCGCCCAGATTACGCGGCCCTGCTGGCCCCGCAGCTCGCGATGGAATCCATGACCGCATCCGCGCCTCACGTTGTCGAACGCCAAAACCGGCTCTCACTGGCCTGGCTTGGCGTTGTCGTGCTCGCTTTCATGGTTCTGGCCAGCTACTACGACCCTGCCCTCACCTGGCCATGGTTTGGTACTGAACCGCCATCGTGGGAGCTGGCAGCGCTCAATATCATTCCGTTCCTGCTGATCGTGCTGCTGCTCAGCGCGCTGACCCGGCGGGTGATTCTGTCCAGCTGGCTGGGGCTGTTGTTGATTGTCGGCAGCTACGCAGCCAATGCGGCCAAGCTCGAACAACTGGAAATGCCGCTGCTGCCAGGTGATTTCCACTTTCTGTCCGATCTCGGTTCGGCCCTGCCGTTGTTCAGCCACTATCTCGGAGCAGGTCTGGGCCCGATTCTTGTCCTGCTTGGCGTGCTAGCCCTGACCGTCGCGCTGTTCCGCGAAAAAGCATGGCCGGCCATGCATGGCTGGACCCGCGCAGCGGTGGCCGTTGCTACGCTCGCCCTGGGCATCAGCCTGATCGGCGGCTGGGGGCCGTGGCGTTCGGTGTACAGCGCCGGCCGCCTGCACTTTGAACCCTGGTCGGTGGTCGACAGCGCCAAGCGCGCCGGCGTGGTCAGCAACCTCGTACTCTACAACTGGGAGCTGGCACAGCGTCAGGAGCTGCGACCGGATCGCCGCGCGGCTACAAACTTGCTGCGCGCAAATGCCGACAACCTGCGCCTGCGCCTTGCGCCGAACTCTTCCGCCATGGGCATGCCCGAAGGCACGCGGCCCGACATCGTCATTGTGCAGAGCGAGTCGCTGTTCGATCCGGCGCGCCTGAGCAATGCGCCCACCGATACCTATCTTCCCAACTTCCATCGGCTGGCCCGCCAGGGTCTGTCTGGCAACATGAAAGTGCCGACCTTCGCCGGTGGCACGATTCGCACCGAGTTCGAGTTCCTCACCGGCCTTGCCCTGGAATTCTTTCCCGGCGTGCAATACCCGTATTTCGAGATCGCCGAGCAGCCGATCCCGGGCATTGTGCGCACGCTGTCGCGGCAGGGTTACCAGACCACGGCAATCCATCCGAACAGCGGTGTGTTCTGGAACCGCAACCAGGCATTCAAGCAAATCGGCTTCGACCAGTTCATCGACGGCAAGGCATTCCCGAAGGAGACCATTGTCGGCCTGTTCACTGGCGATGCCGCGTTGACGGATCGCGTGCTGGCCGAGCTCGACGAGGACGGTCCGCCGCAGATGATCTTTGCCATCAGCATGGAGAACCACGGACCATTCGACTGGCGCCCCGGGCTCGATGAGAAGCGATTGGCCAGCCTCAAGTTGCCGCCGGGCCTTGATGAAGGGGGCGAGTACTGGCTGCGCAACTATCTCTACCTGCTCGAGGATGCCGACCACGAACTGGGCCGCCTTGCCGAAGCGCTGCAAAAGCGCAAGCGGCGTACCTTGTTGCTGTTCTATGGCGACCACCTGCCGGCCTTGCCGCCGGTCTACCATCAGATCGGATTTGTCGACGGCGAGGGCCCCAAAGCCCAACCGGTACCCTGGTTGCTGCTCGACAACGGGCGCACGTTTTCGTCTTCAAGCACCCAGCCCGATACAACATCGTGGCTGTTGCCGAGCATTCTTCTCGAGGCAGCGGGGATCAGTGGTGATCGCTATTTCTCGGCACTCGGTGCCTTGCGCGACAGCCTGCCCGCCAAGCCCATGGATTCCGCTGGTACCCTGCCAGGCGAGCTGCGGGCCATGGGGCAACTGCGGTTCCGCGGCGAACTCGAACCTGTCATCGACAGCGCGCTGGATTCGGCCGCCGGAATCAGGGATACGGCGATTGCGCCATAAACCAGCAACTGCACCTGCATTGCTGGCATACACGCCGCCCACGACCATAAAAAACCCGCCGGGCATTGCTGCCGCGGCGGGCTCTCCCTCCCCACGAGGTTTAACACCTGATAACGCAATACTAATGATTTTTCGACATTTGCCACGCCGCAGCGCAACATCGGCGGGTGGCAGGGGGCGCTGCGGGTCCGGAGCATGCGAACCTGTGACACGGAATGCGAATCAGATCCTTCCCGCATCTGATGTCAAAACGCCATGCCCGGCTGTCGAGTCAGGGTTCAAAATCGCACTTCAGGCTGTAACAGCCAAAACAATGGCACCGTGATGAGAGGGTGCCACATTCATTTTTCAAACTCGCCCATGGCTGCCTGGCCACTCACGGTCTAGGGCGAATTTCCGATTCCGGCCTGCGCAAGATCGCGTGCTTCGAACGCCACACCGGGGTATCCGCTCAGTTGCTTGCGGGCAGCAGCGCCGGCTGCTTTGCGAACCACTCCTTGGCGTGCATGAGATGAAACTTGTGCTTGTTCTGCTCGAGCTCCACGCCAAGACTGAGCAGGCCCCAGTGGATCAGCAGATCGCCATCAGTGCCGGCTGCACCAAGTTGCAACCTGGCCTCCACATCAAGGCGGTCGTTCTCGGACTGGAGTGGATCGATGATCAGTGTCCTGTCCCGCATCTGCAGCCTGCCACTGGCCTTCAGTTCGCCCTTGTTGATCAATTTCAACACCCACTTCGGATAGTCCTTGTGGCGGGTGAACACTGCCAGCAACAAGCCCACGTCCTTCATCTGCGTGCGCACGTTGGCATCGATGTTCAGTGGACGCTTGGCTACGATCCTGCCGCCGTCGAGCGCAATGTTGGCCCACCACGATTGACCTGCGGTGCGTCCGTCATCAACCACCTTGACCCGACTCAACTTGAGTGAACTGTTGTTGAGATCGAACAATCGCTGTTTGATGTCGGTCCCGGCGAGCTGGGCATCGAGCTTGATATCGGTTGTCAGGCGGATCGTCCCGAATTGCGCCTGTACGGCTGTTGCATCCAGACCCACCTGGCCGCGCGTGACATGGCCCGCCTCGTTGAGTGTCAGGTCACTGCTCAGTGCGGTCGATCCGCCCAGAAACTGCACCGTGTTCGCCGGAAGATAAACGTTCAAGGCACGCAGATCCGGCACTTCGGCCTTGCCGAAACGAAGACTTGCAAGAAGCTTGTCGCGGAAATGGGCGAGATCTCCCTGCGAATCCAGCCTGATCTGCAAATCCCTGCCGGAGGCAAGCATTTTTTCGGGCTCATCCTCGGCAACAATGTCAAATTCGTCGAGACTGAAATCGACACTGACCTCCTGACCAGTCGCCCCTTCGCTTACGAGGGCATCCGCCCTCATGAGCCCATGCGTCTTCGCCATGCCGTGGAAGCGGTGCCCTGCAACCATGGCCACAAGTTCAACTTCGGGCACGTCAACCCGACTGCCAGGTTCGAGCTTGCCGGAACGGAGTTTCAGATCCGCATCGATGCGTCCGGCCCCCTGCAGCTTGAGCCAGGGCGTCTTGACCAGAAGAGGCCCCAGCCAGTCGAGGGATTTGAACCGCCAATCCAGCACCAGCGTTCCGGAGGTGCGTCGCAATGCTTCCTTTGCATCAGGCGGGTCTATGGATTCGGGTTGCTCGTAGAACAATCGCGCATGTGCCGATCCCAGCCCATCTGGCGGTGCTGGCAAATCGGCTTCAAGGGAATAACCGCCCTGCTCAACTCGGGCACGCAGACTCGCCGCTGCCTCGAATTGCATGGCTGAAGACTTCGCGAACAACGGCACATTGACATCGACGTGCCCGCCGTTTGCAAATCTTCCACGCTCCCAGACAAGATCCACATCGAGTCGCCCGGGTTTGCCAGCCTTGGCGATCGCGCCGTGCCAGTGCCCGCTGGAATCTAGATCAACTTCCACGGCCGGCAGCTCACTTTCCATTCGCAAGCGCACGTCGAGGAGCTTCAGGGTAGCCAGGCCAGACACCTCCCGATGCGTGTGCGAGGCAATCGAGAAGCCTCCCGAAAAGTGGCCGTCATGCAGCAATTCCTTGTTGTCATGACGCACGCGAACGCTGCGCAGATCAAAACTTGTCGGCAGGATCTCCCAGGGTCCATCGCGCAGCTGTTTGGCGAATCCGAAATCAGCACTGCCGTCGAGGTCGATGTCGATCCCGACTACTTTTGCATGCTCGATCTGATTGCTCCGGATGTGTTCCAGCCGTATGGTCCAGCCACCGGGTCGATAAGGCGGTGGCGGCATGTCGACAGCGGTGTGGGCAACTTCTCCGGTGACAACATCCGCTTCGATCCAGGGCATGTCCAACTCTTTCTTGAACAGCGGCAGGATTGCAATGCGCGCCCGCCCTCGCGGAGTCTCCGCGTTCCACAGCACGTGGCGCACATGGCCATTGACCTTGACGTTCCAAAGCGTGGCGTAGCCCGGCCACCAGGTCACCCCGTGCGACCAGTGCAACTGAAACTTTTCGGGCTTGCGATTGATCGCCCATTCGCCGATCGGGCTGTTGAGGAAAACATTTCCTGCGACCAGGTAGACCGCAATGAAGCCGAGGAAGAACCAGGCTGTCCGACGCAAGAAAGTACGCATAACTCCCCTTGAAAGTGTGTCGGAGCAAGGCGAACACGGCGCCGCTCCGATGGGCGAATCATAAGGCAACGCACTCCTTCGTGTAGCCAGGCGTCGCATGGCCACGAGCCCCGTGCCGACGCCGGGCCCCGCAAGCCTTATTCTTGCGTGGATATAGGCAGGCACGGCTACCCGGCGGCGCCGCAATGGTCTATTCGGCGAGTCTGTACCGTGAACTGCAAATCCGTGCTGCTTTCTTTCAAAGGCCGTAGATGAAGGTAAGGAAACGTCGCCGGAAGGCGTCGGTTCGCAGGGCGATGTCATGATCGTGCGCCTGGTCGAGCGGCTCACCGGAATAACGCGCTACCACTGAAGCCGTCGCTGCTCGGCGCAACCAGTCTACCGATGCAATACGAGCCATGACGTGACCTAAGAGGCTGTACTCCCATGCTGGCCGCAGCCACGACGTGCGCGAAATCATGCATTCGGCCCCGGTTTTCGGTTTTGACAACTTGCGTGGCCCCTGGCCGCGCCGTTTTACGTTTCAAGAAAGGGGTGAAGGAACTATTCGTTCGAAACGCTCTGCGTTCCGACCAGTCACACCATGGCTGAAGTCATGCAACTTCGAACTTGTTTCGACAAAGACATTGCGGCGAATACCTGGGCAAGTTTCCCGACGCGGTTCAGGCTCTTGCTAGACCATGCGGTGGTGATCGAGCATGTACTGGCAGTTATGTCCGGAAAGAGACAAGAACCAAGCGTCACTTAGTCCCGATGACGTTCAGCAGCAAAGAAGTTCCACGAATCATTAAGAGGTGACTCCTTGAAAGCAATCGACTCTGCCTTGATGCTGGGATTGGTTCTTGTTCCGCTGTCGGCTTGCGCGACGCAGGCCCTGCCGATCATCGACATGCACCTGCACGCGCGGCATGCCGACTACATGGGGCCGAATCCGCCGCCCATGTGCGCTCCGTTTTCCATCATGCCGCGCTGGGACAATTCAGTTGCCATCGAAGAGGGACTGACGTTTTCACGAATGCCTCCGTGCGAGGGGCCAATCCTCGCCGCAACGAGCGACAAGCAGGTCATGCAAGACACCATTGCGGTGATGGAGAAGCGCAACATCATCGGCATGGTCAGCGGTGAACCGGAGCTCATGAAAGTCTGGAAGGCGGCAGCCCCCGAGCGAATCATGGTCGGACTGGATCTGCGCATCGGATCCGACAACTCACAGTCACACGTCGCTACGCGCACCCCCGCAGAGGTACGCGCACTGCATGCCAAAGGTGCGTTTCAGGTGCTTGGCGAAGTGATGGCCCAGTACGAAGGAATCCCCGCCGACGATCCGCG
>NZ_JBAWHJ010000034.1:0-3069 GCF_049593775.1 Dokdonella sp.
GTCTAACCTAGCTGAACAGAAAAATGCCGGTCATGGCACATTCCTCAGCCAGTCAACGTGCTGTGGTGCTCTTGAGGTCTCGATGTCTGAGGGCAGATGGCAGCGATAGGCTGGTGTCGTATCCGCCTGTCAGCAACTGAACCGCGGGAGTGATGGTGGAGAGCGGCTGCGTGGTGCCTTGCAGTCGTGCGGCAGCTCAGCTCTTGCCGTGGAATAATTCGCGACCGATCAACATGCGTCGAATTTCGTTGGTGCCGGCACCTATCTCGTAGAGCTTTGCGTCGCGCAGAAGTCGACCTGCCGGATACTCGTTGATGTAGCCATTGCCGCCGAGTGTCTGTATCGCTTCGAGCGCGACCTTGACTGCGTTCTGTGATGCATGAAGCAGGCACGATGCCGGATCAATGCGGGATTTCACGCCTCGATCGAAATCCTGCGCAACCATGTAGGCATAGGCACGAGCGGACTGCAGATCGGTGTACATGTCGGCGACCTTGGCCTGCATGATTCCGAACGTGCCGATCGGCGCGTTGAACTGCTTGCGTTCCCTGACATAGGGGACGACCAGATCCATTGCGGATTGCATCAGGCCGATCGGGCCTCCGGACAATACGAGACGTTCGGTATCGAGGCCGCTCATGAGCACGCGCACGCCCTCATTGACCTGGCCTACAACATTCTCGGCAGGGATCTCGCAGTCTTCGAATACCAGCTCACAAGTATTGGAGCCTCGCATTCCAAGCTTGTCGAGCTTCTGCGCGGTGCTGAATCCCTTCATGCCTTTTTCTATGATGAAGGCCGTCATGCATCGCGAGCCGGCCGGCTTCGGTGCAGTGCGCATGTAGACCAGCAGCACATCGGCATCCGGACCATTCGTGATCCACATCTTGGAGCCGTTGGCGATCCAAGTGTCGCCCTTCTTTTCCGCCTTGCACGTCATCGAGCCCACGACGTCGGAGCCCGCTCCGGGCTCGCTCATCGCCAGTGCGCCGATCCACTCGCCGCTGCAAAGCTTCGGCAGATACTTGCGTCGCTGCTCGTCGCTGGCATTGTTGTTGAGGTTCTGGACACACAAGTTTGAATGCGCGCCATAGGACAAGCCAACCGATCCTGAGGCACGCGAAATCTCTTCCAGGGCAACGACATGCGCAAGGTAGCCCAGGGCGGAGCCGCCGTACTCCTCGGCAACCGTAATTCCGAGCAGGCCCATGTCGCCGAACTTCTTCCAGAGGTCGTTCGGGAATGCATTCTCGCGATCGATCAGGTCCGCACGCGGGGCAATCTCCTTGTCGGCGAACGTCCGCACGGCTTCGCGCAGGGCTTCGAGGTCTTCATCGAGCTTGAACGGTTGCATGGTCAGGGTCCGGTCATTGGAGGTTTGGGACGATTGCCGCTGGATCGCGTGTGCGGCGACTAGTTGCCGCGGCGTCCGTGGAAGCTCGGAGCAGTGACGCCGAGATGCGGCAGGCGCAGCTTTCCGATCGTGGAAATGCGTTCTTCGGCAAGGCGATCGGCAGCCAGATATGTCGGGATGCTGTCGCGTTTGGCGATTTCGAAGATGCGGCTCACGTTCTGGTAGATCGTGCGCATCATGCGCATGGCACGTTCGCGATTGTAGCCATCGATTTCCAGCGAAATATTCATTACGCCACCCGCGTTGACGGCGTAGTCGGGTGCATAGAAAAGTCCGAGCCTTGAGACTTCATCGCCAATCTCGTTGCTGGCCAGCTGATTGTTGGCCGCACCACAGATGACCTTGCACTTGAGCCTTTTGAGCGTGTCCTCATTGATCGTGCCGCCGAGAGCGCAAGGGCTGTAGACGTCGGCATCGGTGTCGTAAATTTCATCGAGGCCGACTGCTATGCAGCCGTGGTCGTCCACGGCGCGCTCGACCAGTTCCTTGTTGATGTCGGTCACATAAACCTTGGCATCGTGTTCGCGCAGCAACTTGATGAATTCCATGCCCACGTGGCCGGCACCCTGAACCGCATAGCTGTATTTGCCAACATCCTCATTGCCGTAGCAGGCATTGAGCGAGGCGAGCAAGCCTTGCAAGGTTCCAAAGGCAGTGAACGGGGAGGGGTCGCCGGAACCACCGTGCACCTGATGCACGCCGGTCACGAACGAGGTTTCACGGAAAACCCATTCCATGTCATTGACATCAATGCCTACGTCTTCGGCAGTGATGTAGCGTCCATTCAGCGAATTGACGAAACGACCAAATGCACGAAACAGCGCTTCGGACTTGTCCTTTGCCGGGTCACCAATGATGACTGCCTTGCCGCCGCCCAGGTTGAGGCCCGCAACCGCATTCTTGTAAGTCATGCCGCGAGAGAGCCGAAGCACGTCGTTGATGGCTTCCTGCTCGCTCTTGTACGGCCACATGCGCAGCCCGCCCAGCGACGGCCCGAGAACCGTATTGTGGATGGCGATGATGGCTTTGAGGCCGGCATCCTTGTTGTGGCAAAACACCACTTCCTCATGGCCGGATTTGGCGAGGGTTTCAAAGATCATGACGTGCTCCGCAATCAGTAGGAATGCCCGGGCGCCGGTCAGCGACAAGTGTCAACTTGATGTCTGGCGTCAAAAGAAATGGGCAGGTAGTTGAAGTGTAAGGATTTCTGGCGCGATGACCCGCGTCGGGGATGCTCAGCAGGCGCGTAGTCTATCCGCGCCCAAGCATGGCCACAAATGCCGTGCGTAGCAGGTCGTCGCAGCGGACGACTTTCGTCAGTAGCCTGGGCCTTCCGGATCCGCGATGACGTCGCGGACGGTTGCTGAATTCGCGGCTGCAGATTTCGCCTCCGGAATTGCGCCGGGCTTGCGAGTCAACCAAGTTGTGCCGCAGGATTGGGGTTTGCTCTTCCAGGAATATGTCATGCGCCTTAGCCTTTCCGGTCCGCTCACCGCCTTGTTGCTGGCTGGCTTCAGCTTGTTCTCTGCTCCGCTTCTTGCTGACGGGAGCGCGTCTGAAGTCCTGTTCCAGGCGCACGAGAAAATGCTTGGTTCACGGTTTGTAGCGGAATCGGTGTCCTCATCCGGCGGCGGCGCCGAAAATCGCTCCAAAGT
>NZ_JBAWHJ010000035.1:0-6847 GCF_049593775.1 Dokdonella sp.
GTTGTGGGCGCCGCCCGTCTGACCTGAGCACCCAGGGCCACGGCGCAATCACCCCCAAAAGGAATCAATGCGCTCGATCGTCCAGAACATGGCGACCATGCCGATAGCGTAGGGCGGAAGGTAGACAGCCCATCGAGGCCAACGCAGGGGAACTCGTGCAAGCAGTGCTCCCAGACCAAGCACTGCAGCCACGAATATGAGCTGGCCGAGCTCGACACCCACGTTGAACATCAGCAAGGCCACGGGAATCGCTGTTTGCGGCAATCCGACTTCAGCCAGGGCACCGGCGAAGCCGAATCCGTGCAGAAGGCCGAATGCGAACGCAACCACCCAGGGAGCACGAGCGGTCAATCCCGGTTTGCCCTGCAATCCATGCACGACCTCGGCGGCGACGAAAACGATGCTGAGGGCTATGATCGCCTCGACCGGCGGACCGGGCACATGCACCCAGCCCAGCGTAGCAAGGACCAGGGTGATGCTATGGGCGACGGTGAACGCGGTGATGGTGAGGAGAATGCGCTTGGCACCGCGCACGATCAGCAGCAATGCCAGCACGAATAGCAAATGATCGATGCCGCCAAGTATGTGTTCGACGCCTAGAATCAGATAGGACCATGCCACGTCACCGACTCCGCTCGCGGCCTTGACGGTGAATTCCGACTCTTGCGGGGACAACTGTTCGACCTGGCTGGTGCCATCCTGTCGTTCAACGCGAACGATCACGTCGGTCACGCCGGCAGCGATGCCCTCAATATGCAGGGTTTGGCCGATCAGCCCGCCGTCGTGCCGGATCTTCCATCGCTCCACATAGGCGCCGGCATTGAACAGCCCATGCGGCGCAGACAATTCCTCGGTGCCCTCCGGGAAAGCCACCTCGATTGCGAGCTTGCTTTCGCCCTGCGCTGGCACTTTCCACATCACGTCGTAGCTATCAGGACCGGACTCACGCAGCTCCAGATAGGCCGGCCGGAATACATCGGCGCTGACTGCAAAGGTTGCGCACAGAAGGAGCAGCGCGCTGATCCAGCTCAGGATGGAGGGCGCGATGGCGCGTGAATAAGGCGCAATTGGCGTCAGCTTCCTCATGGAGTGTTCGGCGCGGGAGTAGTTACCTCCTCGGTTGATTCGACCCGAACCGTGTAGTTCTCCAGCACCTTCTGATAGAACGCCTCATTTCCTTTCTGCGTGCGATCGTGCAGCAGATCGCGTTCAACCGCTTGGCGTACCTCGGCCAGCGTAGCCGCCCGATCCTGTTCAAGTCCGACAATCCTGACGAGATGCAATCCGAAGCCCGATCGGATCGGCTCACTCCATTCATCTTGCTTGAGATTCGCCAGTCCATCGACGAAGCGATTGCCAAAGACCCGACCGATTTCCGACGCAGACATATCGTCAACACTGGCCGGCAGCATCGTCGTGTCACCGGATACAGCCTGACCCGACAACAACGCCTTGTGTGCAGCGGACACATCCGCAGGAAGCTGAGTGCCGCGGCGAGAAGGATCGAAATAGACCTGATCAAAGGAATAGCGAGGCTCTATCCGGTAGGTGTCAGCGTGGCTGTCGAGCCACTCCTGAAGTTCTGCGTCAGTCGGCACCTGGGGCGTGGCACCTTCTGCGAAGAACTCGACTTTCTGTACCACGCGCCGACGCACCACGGCATCGCCCTGATCCAGCCCCATCGCCTTCCCCTGCCTATAGAGAGCTTCCTCGCGCACCCACGAATCAACCAGCGCCTGCAACTCGCTTGCGTTCGGCTCACGCTGCCAGACCTTGCTGAACTGCGATTGCAAGCTGGCAACCTGGCCGCGCGAAACAAAGATCTCGTCAGGTGCACCAGGCCCCTTGTCAAGCGAGTTGTACAAGACGAATAACAACGCGCCAAGGATCAGGAAGTGTACGAGGGGCTCACGAAGCAGTCGGCGCATGCGATCTCGGAGATTCACGGGAGTTGCGCAAAGGATAGCCGCTAACGAGCAGATATCGGAACCGCCGGGCTTTCCTGTCTGTCAGAAGCACTTGCGTATTGCAGGCAGCGAATCAATGCCTTTTTCAGGATCCCATTGACGAGTCCCGTGCGCAGGCGTCAGCCACGCGAAGCAGATTGAAATCGGGCTTGCGCACCAAGAATGCGCAAGCCCGGGTAGTCATCATGCGATTGCCGTGCCAACGCAATCAGCGTGGTGAAGTGACCACGACATATTGCACCGAACTGCCGGAGTATCTTGGCTGGTACCAGGTATTTCCGCATTGCGAGTAGCTGATGCCGTTGACGATGACCGTGGTGCAACTCGGCGGAACCGAATAGACGATCGAGCCGATCACTGCTGCCGTGACAGCCGCGGTGGCACCGATGGCAACACCCCTCGCCACTGGATGATAGTGATTGTCGTAGTGGTTCCAGCCACCATGATTGTTGTTGACGTTAACGTTGACGTTGGTGTTTCTATTCACATTAACGTTGTTGTTGTTGATATTGACGTTGTTACGATTGCCCGAGTTGTTGACCCGGTTACCGCTGTTCACGTTGTTGCCACCACCCCGGTTTCCGGAGGGTCGATTGACGCTGGTATGTGCCGACGCTCGGGCACCGCCGCCGCCACCTCGATGCCCACCGCCTCCTCGGGCATCAGCAACGGATGCCGCCATGCCAATGGCGAGACAGGACGCCGCAAGTGACACCGACAACAAGGATCGATAGTTCATTCTGGACATGCTCATGATCCCTCTCCTTCCGCACTGGCTGCAGCCATCGAGTCAGGCTCGAAACTGATCTTGTGCGCCCCTTCCGGCGGAACGAACTTGAATGCCGAATCTTCGAAGGTAGCGGTGGTATCCCAGTTCAGGCGCGCTGTGTACTGTGGACGAGCAGGATCATCGAGACTCGTGATGACGAGTTTAGCCGGCAAGCTTGTCGTTTGGGAAATCCAGACTTGCCAATCCACGCCTTCCTGACGAAATGCGTAGTGATCGACCTTGTCGTCGTTGATGGTCCCGGGACCGACAACCATGGCTGACTTGATCAGATCGTCCGACACATCGTCCGTGCCCCACAAGAACAGGTCAGTAAGCGGCAACTCTATGCCGTAGTCGTTGGATGCCTTGAGCACCAGGTCACGCAAATTGCCGTTGACGCTGTCGATCGAGGTGTAAAACTTCAAGATGGGCGAATAGATCGTCAGATCCTTGCCGTCATAAAAGAATTCGCGATTCTTGCGGTCACTCCGCACATCCACATACAAGGCGTTCGGCTGCCTGACCTTCCAGTCGACGAACCCGTCGAGCTGGATCTTCTCACCCGTTTCCAGAACAATTTCCTGCGTGGTGGAGGAAGCAATCGAAAACTCCTTCAGGGCACGCAGAGCGGCACCCATCTTGTTCAGGGCTTCAATGGCATCCGCGTCGATGTCCGACGCCGCCTCCGTTTTGGCCGACGTCGTGGCTGGCTTGGAATCCTGCGCCATCACTGGCATTCCGAATGCCAGCGTCGCACTCGCCAACGCCAGCATGGTGAATCGTTTTTCAACACGCATGTGTCTACTCTCCTGATACTCGTGAGCCACGAGCAAGCTGTAACGGTGGGGCCCACGTAAACCACCGAATTCCAGCGAACTGGCTGGCTTCATACAAGATATTCCAGCTTCCCCGCAAACCCGTCCAGCGGCAGATACTCCCTGTTCATCCCTGAATCGGCCATGATTCCGTCCTGATTGACCAAGTCCTGTCACGCACTTGCAGCGCAGCCAACCCCAGCGTCCCTTGTCTGACTGTTCAGGCCGGCTACACGTTTGCAGGCCCTGCATGGGCGACATTGCACCTGAACAACTGGCCGCAAAACAATACTCGGGCACACCTGGCTGCGAGGGGGAGTGCGTCCAGTCACCCGCCAGATGGCGAGCCTCAGGCACCACTGGCCCTGCTCAGCGCTTTTTTCGCGGGCGTACGTACAGGACCAGGCTGTGGTCTTCGATCTGATAGCCGTACTTGGCCGCCACTTCATGCTGAAGCCGCTCGATCTCTTCGCTGGTGAATTCGATGACCGTGCCGGTCTCCACGTCAATCATGTGGTCGTGGTGCTCACCGCGATCCAGCTCATAAACCGCCTGGCCGCCCTCGAAATTGTGCTTGAGGACCAGGCCAGCCGCCTCGAACTGGGTCAACACACGGTAGACCGTGGCCAGCCCGATATCGTCGTCATTGTCGAGTAATTGCCGATAGATATCCTCGGCGGTGACATGCTTGCCATCAAGGTTCTCGAGGATTTCGAGGATGCGCATGCGCGGATGCGTGACTTTCAGCCCCGCCTTGCGTAAATCAGTCGATTCCATGGCCATCCTCCACGCCGCCAATTGCTGCGGCTTTACGTTCCGAAAATCAGCCCTAGTGTATCATTCCGGGTTTCGACATCGCCGAGTCCGATCGCATGCTGCTTCGTCTAATCGCCTTGATCGCCGCCCTTACGCTGAGCGGCTGCGGAATCTTCTACAAGCTCGATATCCAGCAGGGCAATCTGTTCAACAAGGAGCAGGTCGATACTCTCAAGCCAGGCATGACCAAGCGTCAGGTACTGGTAGTCATGGGTTCGCCGTCGGTTGTCAGCCCGTTCAACCAGGATCGCTGGGACTATGTCTCCAGCATCAAGCGTGGCCGCGGAAAGATGGAAAGCAAGGACCTCATCCTTTACTTCGAGAATGACGCCTTGACCAAGATCGAAGGCGACTACTTCCCGGAAGACCCAAATTCCCTCATCAAGGACGCGCGCAAGTACAAGCGCCAGTATCCGGACGAGAAGCGCGAAGACGACAAGAAGAAGCCCCCAAGCGGCGGTTAGGAACGATTGACGCCTCGACGCCTCGAATTCCTGGCGCGTAGCCGGCGGGCCTCCATCGGATCGATTTTTAGCGGCCTGTAGATTTCGACCCGGTCCCCATCACGCAGACACGTATGTAATGTCGCGGGCTTCGACCAGATGCCGACAGTCAGCGCTTCAATCCTGATTTCGCATTCGTTTTCCACCCCTGACTTGGCAATGGCGTCGGCTACGGTCGACTCCGCGTTCAGTTCCAACGAACGAAGAAACTGTACGTCGGGCGTCGCATAGGCCACTTCGATGCGGATCCGCTCACTGGCCAAGACGGTGCGCCTCGCGAACAAAATCATCCACCATCCGATCCGCCAGGTTTTGGAACCCCAGACGCAGTGCAGGCGCCGTGAACCGGCCGGAGTAGTCGAAATCAAGGGCAAACGAGATCTTGCAGCCAGCATCGCCGAGTGCGAGGAAACCCCACTCACCTTCCAGAGTGCGAAACGGGCCATCAACAAGATGCATGTGGATGCGATCTGGCGATTCAAGCGTATTGCGGGTTGTGAAGCTCTGGGTCATGCCCGCGAGCCGCACCTCGAGACGCGCCGTCAAAGCCGTCTCATCACGCTCCACGATGGCCGATCCTGCGCACCAGGGAAATCGCCTCGGGTATGCTTCGACATCATTGACGAGATCGAACATGACCGCAGGCGTTTGCCGCACCAGGGCACTGCGACGTATCTGTATCAAGAGTTCACCCGCTTCGACCTGACCAATCCGGTCGCGCTTGCATCACACAGCGCGACCCACAATATAGATACTCCGACGAGACTAAGGAAGCGTCACCAAGGATCCCTTCGACCCGCATGACCAAGCAAAACGCCAAGGACAAGAAATCCGGTGGAACGATTGCGCTGAACAAACGCGCACGCCACGAATACCATATTGACGAGCGCTACGAGGCCGGCGTGGCCCTGCAGGGCTGGGAGGTCAAGAGCCTGCGTGCCGGCCGGACCAACCTGACCGACGCCTACGCCATCGTGCGCAACAACGAGATTTTCCTGTTTGGGGCATCCATTGTGCCGCTGATATCGGCGTCCACCCATGTGGTCGCCGATGACCGGCGCACGCGAAAACTGCTCCTG
Source organism: Dokdonella sp. (assembly GCF_049593775.1). Classification (GTDB taxonomy): domain Bacteria; phylum Pseudomonadota; class Gammaproteobacteria; order Xanthomonadales; family Rhodanobacteraceae; genus Dokdonella. The sequence continues at coordinate 5,950 of NZ_JBAWHJ010000035.1, forward strand.
CATCGCAACGAGATCGACAAGCTGGTCGGCGCTGTCGAACGCAAGGGCTATACCCTCGTGCCCCTGGCCATGTACTGGAAAGGCAACAAGGTCAAGATCGAAATCGGCCTCGCACGCGGCAAGCAGGAGCACGACAAGCGCAACACCTTGAAAGACAAGGATTGGCAACGCGACAAGCAGCGTGCCATGCGGGCGCACAACAAGGGGACTTGATGGGCCGAGCGTCGGGAACTGCGAGTTGGAGATGCTTTCCTCATCCAGCGAACAGGAAGGCTTCAATTTCTGGAATCCACTCAATACCGCTATGTTGGGATTCGCTCGCGCTCACCACCAACCTGCAGATGTGCGGGGAAATGCCGCTCGTCGCAGGTTGGGCTGAGCGAATGCGATGCCCAACGTCTCGACACCCTCGGGTTTCATCGGCCGTCCTGCCTGAACAAGGCTCGATTCGGCTCGGCATGGGCACCCCCGAGCCCCTTGAACCCGAATCCTCTCAACCCAATATCATCAACGTGCCAGCCACGTGCTAGCATTCCAGTCCCCGGGGGTGTCATGGCTTCGACGGGGGTAGTGAGATAGCTTGGTGCATGCCGAGGGGGCGACTTTCCTCGTTAATCCAGTAGCAAACTTTTAGTTGCCAACGACGACAACTACGCACTCGCCGCTTAAGGCGTAAGCCGGGAACCCACTTGTGCTCATGCTCGTGGATGTACCGTCATTATCATGAGATAGCCTGATTCTGCCGTCTGTCGGAAGAATGGCGAAACTTTTCAGACTGGTCGACCGGTGCGTTTCGCACATCGTACTGCCGGAAGACGAGATCGAACGGTGAGCTAAGCATGTAGTACTGGGCGTCAATCGCCTTCGGACGCGGGTTCAACTCCCGCCACCTCCACCA
>NZ_JBAWHJ010000036.1:0-5201 GCF_049593775.1 Dokdonella sp.
TGCTGAACGACAATTCGTCTACCGGACTTTGTTGCGACGGGGACGCGCCGACCCTGGCCGATATCTGCCTGGTGCCACAGGTTTACAACGCGCGTCGGTTCGAGGTCGACCTGACACCGTATCCAACCATCGTCCGGATCGAGGAACATTGCCTGAGCATGCCCGCCTTTGATGCGGCACGGCCGGAGAACCAGCCGGACGCGCCGAAGTAGTGCAGCGAAGTACGCGCTTGCGTGCCTTGCTCCTTCTCCCGAGGGAGGGGCAAACCTCGCAAGAATACGGATCCATTCGTACGCGCCTTGCTTGCTGCAGGTGCCACTTGATCAGCGTTGCTTTAGCCAGCGATGTAGCGCTGCAACTGTTCGATCTGCTCGCTTTGTTCGCTGATAACCGCCTTGACCAGGTCGCCGAGTGAAAGGACGCCCACGATCTTGCCGTTGTCGACAACAGGCAGATAGCGAACGCGCTCATTCGTGCACTGGCGCATGCAGTGATCGATGGTGTCGTCGAGACCCACCGTAATCATTCCGGGGCCCATGATTTCGAGAACGTTGGTCGAAGACGAAGAGCGTCCCTTGAGCACGACATTGCGTGCGTAGTCACGCTCGCTGACGATCCCGAGCAATTCATTTCCGTTCATGACCAGCAAGGCGCCGACCCTGCGTTCGGCCATGGTCTTGATCGCGTCAAGAACTGGCGCGTCTGGCGTGATCGCCAATATCTCGCGTCCCTTGTCATCGAGCAAATGCTTGACCTGCAGCATGATGTCCTCCGATTGGGTCGGGGTTCCCGCCAAATGTCGCGGGGTGTTTCAGTCTAGCGCCGTACGGGACCGACTGCGCAACTAAATACTGCCGGAGCCCTGATCGGCGAGGTAGTCGGCGCCGCCCAACTGGCGAACCTGTCGCTCGATCCACGCCGCCCGGCGTTGCACGTGGGCAGACGGTTTGTCGACGCGGTACTTGCGCGGATTGGGCAACACTGCCGCCAGCAATGCCGCCTGGCGCGGCGAAAGCTGCGTCGCGGCGACGTGGAAATAGCGTTCGCTGGCGGCTGCAACCCCATACGTACCGTCGCCGAACTCGGCGATGTTCAGGTAAACCTCCAGGATCCGGCGTTTTGGCCAGAGTGCCTCGATCAGTACGGTGAAATAGGCTTCCAGTCCCTTGCGCAGATAGCTGCGCCCATTCCAGAGGAACAGATTCTTGGCAACCTGCTGGCTGATCGTGCTGGCTCCGCGCAGGCGTGCGCCGCCTTCGGCATCGGCCAGCGCGTCCTGGATGGCATCGACATCGAAGCCGTGGTGGAGCGGAAATTTCTGGTCTTCGGCTGCGACCAGGGCGATCGGCAGATTGTCCGATACCTCATTGATCGGCGCCCATTGATAGCTGAAGCGAAAGCCAGGTTCAGGATTGACCATCGCGTCGATGCGCCGCTCCAGCATGAAGGCTGAAGTCACCGGCGGAATGAATCTCAGGACAAGCACGAACAAGATCGTTGCCGCCAGCCAGATTGCTCCTGCAAGGAACAACCATCTGAGAAGACGACGCGGCAATGAACGGCGGGCAGGCATGGATCCATTGTGCCATTCCACCGACCTGGCGATGAACCAAAAAAAGGGGCGCCGCATGCGGCGCCCCTGATGGTGGAAGCCTGAACCGTATCAGTCGGTCAGAGTGGTGAGCAGGTGAAGCCGGCGCTCGGCGGATCGAATCCTTCAACGAAGATTCGGTCTGCACCGGTCAAACGGATTTCGTCGAGGAAGGGGCCAGCCACTTCGTAGCCGCCATCCGACGAGAGGCGCCAGCGAACCTGGATAGTCTGGCCGGCAAACCCTGCAAGGCTGGCCGAAAAGTCCTGGAACGATGCCGTGGCCGCGTCATTGGTGGGGGTAGGCGACGTCGAACCTCCGAATGCTGTCTTTCCTGCCGGGTATCCGCAGGCATTGCCTTCATTGGTGATGGTGCCTGAGGCCGGGTAACCGCCATCTGGCGGCAAGTCGAACCAGGTGCCGCCACCGTTCGTGGACACCTCAAGCAAGAGCGCATCCCAGCCCGTCTCGATGTTGTACTTCATCTTGAAATCAAGTGACGCGCCAGGTTGAACGACGATAGGCGGAGAAGTCATCGCCGCGCAGACGCTTGCCGGGTAGTTCGCGCCATCGGCACCACCGTGGTAGCCGAGGGTGCCGGCAGTCGCAGCCGTATTTGTCACTTGCCACGGTGCTTCCATGTTCACGTAGACATGGGTGTCGCCGTCGTCGAGGTAGAAATTGCCGTCGATGCCGGCAGGACCGATGGCGGTGCCGCCTACGGTCTGGCTGATCGGCGCCGTATTGCCTTCATCGTCGGTAGCCAGGACCTTGTAGTAGTACGGCGCTCCCTGGACAACTCCGAAGTCCTCGAACGAAGCCGTGGGCAGGCTCGATGCAATCGTGGCTGGTGAGGTGAAGTAGGGGTCGCTTGAACGCTGCACGGCGTAGGTCACGCTGGGTGAGAGCGGACAGTTCGATGTTGCCGTGGACCAGGCTAGCGGAACCTTGCAGGTTGAATTGAGCGACGCTCCGCCGACGACGCTGCCGCCGTCAAAGGTTGGCTGCAGGGTGCACGCACCACTGAACGTGGTGTCGACGCAGGCGGAAGCATCACCTTCGACGTCATTGCTGATACCACGGACCTTGTAGGCGTAGCCGAAGCCGCCTTCGCTGGACGTATCCAGCAGCGGACTCGACAAGCCCGAACCGACCAGACGGAAGTCGCCCGGCGACGCGCTGCCGCAGGTTCCAGACGCCCTGTACAACTGGAAGCCCTGGGCACCGCCTGCCGAACTGAAGGCCACCGATGCGCCACTGGCTGTTGAGCTGACCCCAAGCGCCGTGGGAGCCGGGAATGGAGTCGTGTCTGGCAAGCCGAACGCGCCGGCAACTGCCAATGCATATCCCTGGCGATTGGTGTTCGGTCGGGCGCTGCCCGGCACGGAAGTGCCTTTCACCCGGAAGGTGTAGCTGCCAGTGACTGGTGCTGTCAGACGTACGTGCTCGACCGTGTTGCGGATATCGGCAACGCCGCCGCTGGTGGATACGCCTGCCGTGAACACGTTGCCCAGGTACAGCGTGCTGCCGGGGCCGTCGACTTCGAGATCCAGGTTGTTGACCAGGCTCAGTGCCGCACCGCCGGTGGCCTCGGGGTCATACCATGTGAGCGTTGCACGCAGCTCCTGGCCAGCCTGCACATTCGCGATCGTGTATTCGTTGAGATCGCCGGTCTGCAATCCGGATACGTTCGTTCTTTCGAATATACGCAGTCGGCGGTCGTCGAATCCGAATGCACTCGGTGTGGTCGAGAACCACAGGTTCGAATCGGTCCAGCCTCTACCCCAGCCGTAGTTGCCGGAGAAGAACTGATCCGAGGGAGTGGTGTTGTTGCCGAGGATGGGATTGGTGCCATTGAGCAGGACAGCCTTCATCGCCATGCCGCTAGGTGTATAGGTATCCGCCATGGTCTTCATGCCGCGCGGATAAAAACCGTCGGTGAAGAACTGGCGAACCAGTACGGCATTGCCTGCAATGGTCGGTGCCGCCATCGATGTGCCGGACTTGCTGGAACTCAGTGCCGCCTCGATGGTGCCAGTCGTGCTCGAATCACCGGCTGCCGAAATCGTGCTCGATCCGGGGGCCATGATGTCCGGCTTGGTGCGGCCATCCAGGGTGGGTCCGCGGCTGGAGTAGTTCGCCACGACTCGGCTGCCCGCATGGCTGAGCGCGCCGACGGTGATCGAGTTCTTGGCGTTGCCTGGGGAGCCGATTGTCGTCGCTCCGCTGCCGCTGTTGCCGGCGGAAACCACGAAGATCAGGTCCTCGATCAGCGAGAGGGCGTTGTCGACCACGCGGTCGCTGCCGCTGTACGCACCTCGGCTGTCGCTGCCCCAGCTTGCGCTGTGGATACCGGCACCTGCGTCATGTGCCTGGTGCAGTGTGCCGCCCAGATCGGTGATCGAAAGACAGCCGGTTGTGTCGTTGCCGATGTCCTGGAACAGCAATTGAGCATTGGGCGCCATGCCATCTGCAAGTTCGTGGCCCGACGAAGTCGGGGTCGAGGCGGTGTAGTTCGTCGCTCCAACGCTTCCGCCAGCGTCACCTGCAATGGTGCCGCTCGTATGAGTGCCGTGATAGCTCGTGGCACTCGTCGTGCAAACGACGTTGTTGTCATAGGCAGTGGCCCCGGGCTGTACCCAGTATGCGTAGACCTTGTTGTCCACATGTGTGGCGCCCAGTGCGGGTGGCACCGGCGAATCTGCCGTCGTGATCTCGGTGTGATCGCCAGCGCCCTTGTTGAGCGTGGTGAACCAGGCCTCGTTCGCATCCAGCCCCGAGTCCGAAATGCTGACGATTTGACCGGTACCGAACAGTCCGTGATCCCACAGTGGCTGGCGGCCTGCCTCGACCGATCCCGAACCGGCAGTGCCGGTGGTGGTCGAATTGCCCTGGATGGTGCCGATGCCGGCGGCATTGCCGACGAATTCCTGAATGTGCGGGGCGACCCAGGAAACGCTGTCCTCGGCAGTTGCCGCGCGAACCAGGGCATCCAGGCCTGCAACGTCCACGTGCACGCGAACGTACGGCATCGAATCACTCTCGACCTGCGAAAGGATGCTTGCCCCTGACTGCTTGCCGAGGGCGGTTGCGATCTGCTGTGCCGACTCGCCGGCAAAGCCGAACACATCGATTTCCAGCCCACCCTGTGGCGCAAGTACCAGGTTCAGGCGCTGGCTGTTCCAGAGGGCCGAATCCAGTTTCTGTCCAGGCTGATAAACGCCGACCCAACGCACTGCGGCATCGCTCTGCAGTTCACGCAGGGCATTCCTTTCAAGCCGGACCTGATACGCGTTGTTGGGGATGTAGCCAAGAAACTTCACCCCGCGCTTTTCCAGGCGGGCGCGAGCCTCGGCCGGATTGGACGCGAATTGCACGATGGCGTAGCGCCCCGCTTCACGATCCTCTGCCGCGCCCGTCGCCGAGTAGTCGACACGCTCTACAGTCGGATCAATCAGGCCCGATCCCAACAGCAGGAGCCTGGAGTCTGCCGCGCGTGCATGAGTAAGCTGGTCGGGCGTGGTTGTCTGTGGCGCAACCATGCGCAGGTTTTCGTTTGCTGCTTGTGCAATGCCAAGCGAAAGCAGGATTGACGCGGCCAGCGTCGTGC
>NZ_JBAWHJ010000037.1:0-3802 GCF_049593775.1 Dokdonella sp.
CTGTTAATCAATGACATAGCATTGGAAGGCTGCGATGGCGGATGGTATTTCGCACCAACACGGTGCGTTCCGCATCATCCTCTCCCCGTGATGGTGCACAACCGGGCATCGCACGCCCGAGGCGACCGGCGAGCGCCCTGTGGCGACGGCTTCAGAATTCTTCATTCGTGTTTCCGGCACTTCATTCGCCTGCATGGCGAACTGGCTTACTACCAACGCCGAGGAGATCCCGATGAAAGCCCTGATCCAGATGACCGTGCCCTTGCTGTTTGCCGCTTCCCTTTCCGTAGCCGAACAAGGTCCGCCGCCGGCACTCGACGATGGCTGGAAAGTGGCGGATGCCAAAGCCCTCGGGTGGGACGCCGCGCTGCTCAGATCAGCCGATGAAAAAATCGCCGATGGCACCTGGAAGGGCACGACCAGCCTGCTGGTTGTGCTTGATGGAAAGCTGATCCACGAGAGCTACTACAACGGCGGCAGCCGCGAGCATCTCAATGACACCCGCTCGTTGACCAAGACGGTGACGGCGATGCTGCTTGGCGCGGCCATCGATCGCGACCTGATTGGCGGCGTGGACGACCGCGTGTTCGACACGTTCAAGGATCGGCCGGCACCGAAGAACCCCGATCCACGCAAGAATGCGATCACGCTGGAAGATTTGCTGACCATGAGTTCGTTGCTCGAATGCAACGATGAGAATCAGTTCTCCTCGGGCAACGAGGAGCGCATGTATGTCACTGAGGACTGGATCGGTTTTGCGCTGGATCTGCCGATCAAGGGCTTTGCTCCGTGGGACACGAAACCCGCCGACAGTCCGCACGGTCGCTCGTTCTCCTACTGTACGGCGGGATCGTTCCTGCTCGGTGCGGTTGTCGAACGTGCGACGGGCAAGCGTCTTGGTGATTTCTCTGCCGATGTTCTGGAACAGCCGCTGGGCATTGAACACGTGAAGTGGAACGAGGCTCCGGATGGCACCCAGATCGGTGGCGGCGGCACACGCTTCCGCAGTCGTGATCTGGCCAGGCTGGGCGAACTGCTGCGCAATCGGGGCCAGTGGAACGGGCAGGCCGTTCTTTCCGGCGACTGGGTCGATGCCATGCTCAGCGTGCACGCCCAGGCCCGCGACGATGCGGACTACGGCTATCAGATCTGGCGCTTCAGGTTTCCACACAAGGGCAAGCAGGTGGACACCTGGGCGATGAGCGGAAATGGTGGCAACTACGTTTTCATTGCGCCCGATCTCGACCTGGTGACCGTAGTCACGAGCACCGCCTACAACCAGCGCTTCGCCCATCCGCAATCGCAGAAGATATTCTCTGACATCGTGCTCAAGGCGATGCCTTGACCGCTGACAACAGATCAGCCGGCAACCAGTCGGCTGCCAGAACCATGGCGCGTTCGCGCGCCACGATCTGGCCGATGCGATCAATCGCGGCGGCAAAGCGTGGCTCGTCGACCAGAGGCTTGAACAAGGGCGATACCTGCAGATAGGCGCGGTCGAGATAGCCCGCCTCGATCGCAGCGTCGAGTTCGTCCAGCGCCCGACTCTTCGCGCCTTGTCCAAGGGCGAGGACGGCCAGCTCGATATGCATTTCCGGGGAGTGCTCCCCTGAATCGATCGCCGCTCGAATCTGCGCGGCCTGCCCGGTCATCCAGGCCGCGTCGGGCGCGCCTTGCGCATAGCGGTGCAACAGGGTTTCCGGCCAGCTCGTATGCGGACGCAGATCGTGCGCCCGCTGGAATGCGGAGCGCGCCCTGGCTTCATCGCCCCGAAGCAATGCCAGCTCGCCTTCCAGAATGAAGAGCTCCGGATGCGGCGGACGCGCAAGCGCCTCGGCGATGGCCACCTCGGCCTCAGCCAGTCGACCTTGCACATACAGGCTGCGCGGCCAGGCAACGTTCGAATACACGCTGTCCGGGTATAGCCTGAAGTTCTGCGCGTAGCGCTGCTCGGCGACGGCAACAAAACCCAGCAGCTCGAGATTGCGCGCGACCTGAATGCCATGAAACCGCAAGGCCCCGCTCTTGTGCGACACCTCCAGGTTGGCCTTCAGTGCATCCGCAAGCCTGCCCTTGACCGCATAGAGATACGCCGCCGATGCCTTGCTGTCGAAGCGTGCGACCGGATCCAGTTCGACCGCGCGCTCATACTCGGCAAGGGCCTCGTCGATGTACCCGCGGCAGTCGTAGGAATATGCCAGCACATCGTGTGCGCGACTGTTTCGATCATCCTTTTCCAGCACGTTGCGAGCCAGCGTTTCTGCACGCTTCACGGAACCCGTGCCGCGGTTGTACAGGCACATGCGCGCACTCAATGCGCGGCTGAGTCCGAGCATCGCTTCAACATTGCCGGGATCATCGACAAGCACATCCTCGAACAAGTCGATAGCTCGCTCGTTGTTCGCATCCTGGCCGATGCCTGCGTAATAGAGTGCACGCTGCAACGGCTCAGTTGCAGCACCGCGTGAACCGACTTGTCGATCCGAATCGACAGGCCGGGTCTGCAAGTTGATCCACGCAGTGCCGGCAAGAAGCGCCAGCAGGAGAACTGCTGCGATCACATAAGCCCAATGGAGCTTGCGGGAAGCCGGTTGCCGGTCTGCCGTACCGAGGCTGGCATCCGAGCTTTCTGGTGTCGGCACACTGCAAAGCTGATAGCCCTGCCCGCGCACGGAACGCACATAGCGCGGCCGGCGTCCATCGTCACCCAGTGCCTGACGCAGCAACTTGACGCGCTGGGTCACCGTTTCCTCGCCGACCACGGCCGGTGCCCAGACGGCCTCGATCAGGGCATCGAAACTGACTACGCGATCACCGCATTCGATCAGATGCGCAAGCAGGCGGAAGCTGAGGCCAGCCACGTCCAGACGTGCACCTGAACGCTCGACCGTCTGGCGATCGAGGTCGACGAGCAAGTCATCGAGTTGATAGCGGCGAACATTCGGCATGGCTCAACCATAGCCGATCCGCCTCCAGCCGGGACTACTCATGAGGTGGCGCGGATGATCGCGCAGTGGATGGGTGGCAAGCGCAAGACGAGAGGAGCTCCCAATGGTGGTTCCATCGGGGCGACGAGCAACGCAGCGGTTGCCGCCCGGACGGCTGGCGTGGCGCCATGAAAAACGCCGCCCGGAGGCGGCGCTTGTTCGACACGCTACAGGAGGCTCAAGCCGCTACTGGACCTGCTCGATCATCCATTCGACGGTGACCTTGACCTGCTCGTCGCTCAGGGCCGGATTGCCGCCCTTGGCCGGCATCATGCCTGCACTGCCGGTGTAACCTTCGATGGCGTGCCTGACCATGGTTTCAGCACCGGCCGCGATGCGCGAAGCCCAGACGGCCTTGTCGGAGAGTTTCGGCGAACCACCGGCGCCCGAATCATGGCAGGCCTGACACAGGTTTCCGTAAATGACCGAGCCATCGAGCGTACCGTCATAGGCCACCTGCGAAGCAGCAGCCGCTTTGGCCGCCTCGGCGGCTGCAGCGATCGCGGCGGCTCCGGTATCACCGGCGTAAACCGCACCCACCGGCGCAATGCGCTGATCAGTGACCTTGGCCGCACCCGGATTTTCCGGCGATGGATGGCCACTGTAGATATAGGCGCCCAAGGCGATCAGGAGCACGCAAACCAACACCAGAAACGCGATGAGTTGGGCGAAGTGCTTTAGAAAGACCGCATCGGTCTGGGGTACGGGATTGGTCACGAAGCCACCTCTTGCGAGCGCCCGGAACAGGCACCGGTGCGCCAAAATTGACGGACAAGTATAGCCACGCCGATGAATTCACGGAAGTCCGCCTTTGC